>JBEKJW010000072.1:0-18331 GCA_050011035.1 Candidatus Acidiferrales bacterium | reverse complement strand
TCACCGCCAGTCGGCGTGATTCTGTTTTTTGAGATTCAGCGACGTAAAAAACGCCGAGTTGCTCGGCGTCACTCCGCCAACAACTTCCCGTATACTGTTAGCTACTCACCTGTCGGGGCGTAGCGCAGCCTGGTAGCGCGCCTGCCTTGGGCGCAGGAGGTCCCGAGTTCAAATCTCGGCGCCCCGACCACTTTCTCGTTGATTCGCTGAGGCTCTTGCGGCGCGGTATTTGCCGCACGGTCAAACGGGGGAATAGGCTCCGATCATCGCGTGGCGCGCCGGATAGCTCGCCTGTTTAGATCGATTGGTGGCCGAGCTTCAGATTCCAAAGCGCCGCCGCGAGCGCGTCGATTTCTTCGCAGGTGTTGTAGAAAGCCAGCGACGGCCGCACCGTGCTCTCCACTCCAAATCGCCGCAGGATCGGTTGCGCGCAATGATGCCCGGCACGAACCGCGATGCCCTGTCGATTTAGTGCCGCGCCCACGTCTTCTGTGCGGTACTCGTCCAGCACAAAAGACAAAACTCCTGCCTTTTCCTTCGCAGTCCCGATCAGACGCAGTCCCGGAATCCGCTGAAGCTGTTCGGTCGCGTAGAGCAGCAACTCGTGCTCATAACGCGAAACATTCACCATGCCAACGCGCTCCAGGTAATCCACCGCTGCGCCCAGTCCGACGGCGTCCGCAATATTTCCCGTGCCTGCTTCGAATCGTCCCGGCGGCGGCTGGTACGTTGTCTTTTCAAACGTGACGTCCTGAATCATGTTGCCGCCCCCCTGCCACGGAGGCGAATCCTCGAGCACTTCCGATTTTCCGTAAACGACGCCGATTCCCGTCGGCGCGAACATCTTGTGTCCGGAGAAAACGTAAAAGTCGCAGTCAAACACCTGCACATCGGTCGGCATGTGCGAAACCGCTTGCGCTCCGTCGAGCAGCACCTTCGCACCGTAGCGATGAGCCATTTCGATGACTTCGCGAGCGGGCGTCACCGTCCCCAACGCATTGGACACTTGCGGAAACGCTACCAGCCGCGTCTTCTGGTTCAGCAGTCTCTGATACTCGTCCAGAAGCAACTGCCCGGTGTTGTCCACCGGCACTACGCGAAGCTTCGCGCCCTTTTCCGCACAGAGCATCTGCCAGGGCACAATGTTCGCGTGATGCTCGAGCCAGGTGATAACGATCTCGTCGTCTTTCTGAATGTGCTGGCGTCCCCAGCTCTTCGCCACAAGATTGATGCCTTCGGTCGCGCCGCGCACGAAGATGATTTCGCGCGTCGTCGGCGCGTTGATAAATCGCCTCACCTTCTCTCGCGCAGCTTCGTAGGCGTCGGTGGCGCGAGCCGCGAGCTCGTGCGCCGCCCGATGAATATTTGAATTCTCGTGCTCGTAGTAATGCGAAATGCGGTCGATCACGCTTTGCGGCTTCTGTGTCGTCGCTGCGTTGTCGAGCCAGATGAGCGGCTTGCCGTGCACGCGCTCCTGCAGAATCGGAAAATCCCGGCGGATCGCTTGAACGTCGAAACCCACGGAGGAAATATTCAGGTCGGGCGCGGAAGTGACGTGCGTGCCCGGTAGATCGGCGACGCCCGGAATGCCGGCCGGTACAAGTTGCCGGATCTCGTTCAAGAACGAGTAACCGCCCGAAAAATCCGTCGTCTCCCGAGGAAGCGCGGCTCCGGGAATTTGCGGCGAATCCTGCACGGAATAAGAGCTCGTCGGTTGCGATGTCTTCGAACCGTCAAAGCTATTCGCGAGCGCTTGCAATTCCGTCTCGCTTGGAAAGTTGGCTGCGGCCGCGGCAGTAGCGCCTGGCAAGGACGTTCCGGTGGAATACGAAAAGATCGGTCTGATCTCATTCAGGAAGGACAGCGAAGAAACGCCGCCGTAGCGCGTCTCTGCCACTCCACCCGGCACTTCCGGAATCGCGGTTCCGGGAACGGCAGGAATTTGTGGTTGCGCCGGAGGAATTGCAGAGTTCGAAGGCAGCGCCCGAAGCTGAGTCTCCGACGGAATCACCTGAACCGACGTCAGGTTCACGGGCGCATCCGCAGGCACCGATTGCGACGCCTTGGGAACGGCGGCGTTGCCTTGCGCCTCTGCCGCCGCACTCTCAGCGAACGGAGCGAAATCCGGCAGTGCCGTCAGAAACTCGTTGGCCATTCGCGCGAGCACGTCAGGATCAAGCGGCCCGGCGGCACCGCCCTTTCCCGTCTCACTTGTACTCATGGTAGTGTCCGACTTCGACGTCGTCCAGCGCCGCAATCGCGTCATCCACCAGCACCGCAGCTGAGCAGTACAGCGAGATCAGGTAAGACGCCAGCGCTCTGTTGTTGATTCCCATGAAGCGCACCGACAAACCGGGCGTCTGTTCGCCCGGCAACCCGGGCTGGAACAATCCAATCACTCCCTGCTTTTTCTCGCCCACGCGTAGAAGCAGAATGTTCGTCTTGCCGCCTTCATCCTTAGATTTCGCGGGCCCTTCCACGCGCAACTTGTCCGTCGGGATCATCGGAATGCCCCGCCAGGTCAAGAACGGTGAGCCAAACAGCGTGATCGTGGGCGGAGGCACGCCGCGCCGCGTGCATTCTCTTCCAAACGCGGCAATCGCTCGCGGATGCGCGAGAAAGAACGACGGCTCCTTCCAGACCTTCGTCAGCAACTCATCCAGATCGTCCGGCGTCGGAGCTCCCTTGCGGGCTTTGATTCTCTGGCTCGGAACCACATTTTTCAGCAAGCCATAATCGGTGTTGTTGATCAGCTCGCCTTCTTGGCGCTCCTTAATATTCTCGATCGAAAGGCGCAGTTGCTCGCGCACTTGGTCGTAAGGATTGCTGTAGATATCGGAAACTCGCGTGCGCACGTCCAGCACGACGGAGATATCGCAGAGCGTGTATTCGCGCGGCTTCTCATCGTATGGAAGGTAGCTCTCCGGCAGCGGGCTCTCGTCCTTCTGCCCACACACCACTTCCAATTGCTTGTCTTCGACGACTCGGTTTACGCGCAGCGTCCCGGCCTCGAGCGGCTTCCAATCGAGCAGACGCACCAACCAGCGCGGGGTGATCGCCGCGTACTGCGGCGGAGTTTTCGTTACGTTCGCTAGTTGAAATGCTGCACGGTCGTTCAGTGAATGGTGACTCGTGTTGTCCGCCACAACAGTCTCCTTCTGCTCTCGGCCACGGTTAGAGTGCCAGAATCAAGTGCGTCGAGATTCTATCCGCTTCTCGCATGGCTTCATAGAGGCTTGGACGACGGAACCCAGCTATTTCGTTTCCCGCCGCGCCGGACACGGAATCTCCGACAAATTACCGCGCGGATCGACCGGGATGAATCGCAGCCAGTTGTCGGACATTACGCGCGGCTCGGCCGCGATCCAGCGATCAAAATATCCACCAGCCGCACAGCGCTCTGTTTCCAATCCGACCCGTTCGATAAACTCGAAACGCCCACCAGCGCGCGCAGCAGATCCACCGCATCGAGATCGGCGCGAATGTCTCCGCTCTGAATTGCTCGCTTCACCAGCGCGCGCACCGCTTGATGCACCTGCGCGTACGAAGCCTCCACAAATTTGGGGTGGTGGCTTCCCACCAGCGCATTAAAGGCAGGCGCAATAATCTGCTTCGCCGCGATGTAATCGATGAAGAGCATCATCCACGCACGCAGCGCCTCTACCGGAGACATCGTCGCCGCAAACCTCTGCTCCGCCGCCGCCAGCTTCTCCACTTCTGTTCTGTAGACCGCCTCGAGCAGCGCCTCGCGCGTCGGAAAGTGCCGGTACAAGGTCCCCGGTCCTACGCGCGCTTGCTTCGCCACATCATCAAGGCTCGTATTGGCGCCGTGCCGCGTAAACGCCTCCTTGGCCACTTCCAGGATGCGCTCGCGATTCCTCTGCGCGTCAGCGCGCGGCTTACGAGCTGCGGGGTTTGATCGTTTGGCGGGCATTGTCACGATTTTCTTGCTCATGGAAGCGTCGGCCGCCCCTCTTCACACTCGGAGACGGTCTCCACTTATCTTATCAGTTTCCGATGCGGTGACGAACGATTGCAGGACAATCCGGCGTCCCCCGGCATCAAATGTTCGTATAACACAATCTTAATGGCCGAGGTTTTCGAAATGCTTGCGGAACTGGCGGATACCAAGCCGCTATTTGATCGTTATTATTGGTCGAAGCCCGATTTTCGAAACGGAACCGAACAATTCCATTCGCTCTGCAATGTGCACTTTTGGCGTACCGGCCCGCTTCTTGAAATCGGCGCCGGCTCGTCCAACCCAACTTCGAATTTTCTTTCGACTCTGGCGCCCGTCACAGGACTCGACGTTTCACAAGAAGTGCATGCGAACTCTGCTCTCGCCGAGGCCCGCGTTTTCGACGGCCACGAGTTTCCTTTTCCGGATTCGTCCTTCGACGGCTGCGTTTCAAACTACGTGTTGGAGCACATCGAAAATCCTCGAGACCACTTTCGCGAAGTGGCGAGAATCCTTCGTCCGGGCGGCGCCTACGTGTTCCGAACTCCAAACCGATGGCACTACGTTACGCTCGCGTCGCGGCTCCTACCGCACGCCGTTCACGTGAGTACAGCCAATCACCTTCGAAAACTCGACGACGGTGCGCACGAACCCTGGCCCACGTTGTATCGAGCCAATAGTCGCGCGCAGTTGAGCCGTCTCGCCGGCGCTACTTCCCTCGAGGTTCACGAGCTTCGATTCATCGAAACCGAGCCAAGTTACGGAGCGATGCACCCTGCGCTCTTCTATCCGATGATGGCGTACGAACGAGCCGTGAACTCCATACCCGCGCTGGAACCGCTCCGCGCCAACATTTTGGGAGCGTTGTACAAACCGGATCGCGCTGCCTGAGCGCTAAATCAGTCGGTCAAAATAGAATCGGCGAAGCCCGCAAATTCCTGACGGGGCTCCGCCGATGATGGGCGTGGCGTCGGGAAACTTACCGATACGCCAAGCCTACAGACGATCACGCTTTTCCGGATATTCTAAGACGCCGCTTTTGCCGTGCTCGTTCCAGCGCAAGTGCCTTCCGGCATTTCAAACACCTGCCGCAACTCGCACTCGCCGTTGCCCGCTACCTTTAGAAAGGTCTTGGTCAACTCGATGGCTTCGGCTTTGGAATTCGCCTTCAGAATCGCGAACCCGCCGACAACTTCCTTCGCCTCGGTAAACGGCCCATCCTTCACCGTGAGCTCTTCGCCGTCGCGTCGCACGCGCGCCCCAAGTGCCGTCGGCAGGCACCCTTCCGTTGCCACCAGCCACCCGGCCTTGAAACCTTCCTCGATCAATTTCCCCATTTCCGCCATCTCATTCTGCGTCGGTGGGGTGCTTCGCTCGACCGTCTTATAAATGCTCAGAAATTTCATGTCGTGGCTCCTGTGCGTGAATTGGAACGAACTCCAGGGTTGTGCGAGCTGTCCCTGAGCTGAAATGGTTTTCCGCTCTACTTAGACGTCGAATGGGCCTCGCCGAAATCGACAAGTAACGCAAAAATTCTCAAAAACTTTCGTCCGTGGCCGTCAGCGCGTGCACATCAATTGGACTTACGGCACCACAGGCAGGTCGACGTAGCTCTCCGTATCGCCCGAACGCCAAATCCGCTGCGTCGCCTTCTGAAAGTCCGCAGACTGCGCGTCAAAAATATTCGGCACATATGTCTGCGGGTTCCGGTCGTAGAGCGGAAATAGTGTCGATTGCACCTGCACCATGATCCGGTGCCCCGGCTGGAAAATGTGGTTCACCGTCGGCAAGCCAAATTTGAAAAGCTGCGGCTGGTTCGCCAAGAGCGCTTCCGGTTTTTCAAAGCTCGTGCGATATCTTCCGCGAAAAATATCGAGTGACACAGGCAGCTCGTAACCGCCCAGCGCGGCCTGCGACGGGTACGTCCCCGGGTAGACGTCGATCAGCTTCACCACCCAATCGCTGTCCGTGCCGCTCGTCGAGGCAAACAGATGCACCTCCGGCACTCCGCTCACGCGCACAGCCGTCGTCAACGGCTCGGTCACATACGTCAGCACATCCTGGCGCCCATCGACGAATCGCTGATCCGTCACCAGCCACGTCCGCCATCCATCTCCATCCGCCGGATTCACCGGCCGCGGACGATACGGGACCGGCTTCGCCGGATCGGAAATGTATTCGTCATACTTTCCCGCGTCGCCGGCTCCTGCTCCGCTCGAAGCTGGCGCGTCGAACGTCAACCCGTGATTCGCCGTCAGATACAACGCCTTGGACTTCGCAGCGCAACCGTGCTCGCAAGCAAGCGGCCACGACTTGAATTTGTCCCAATGATTCTCGCCCGTGTTGTAGATCGTCACCGGTGAAATATCCGCTTTCGGCGCTCCATCCACCAGATACTCCCGGAAAAACGGCAAAATCATGTCGCGCCGGTATTGCAGCGTCGTATTCCCGTTCCACAAAAGCGGCCCGAGCGCCCATCCATCGCGATTCACCTGGCTGTGCGCCCACGGCCCCATCACCAGAAAATTCTTGTCATTGTTCGTATCCTTCGGCTCGACCGCTTCATAGCAGTGAATCGCGCCCCACATGTCCTCCTGGTCCCACAATCCCTGCTCCCAAAGCACCGGCACCGCGAGCGGCGTCGAAGCCATAATCTTGTCGAGCGCCTGTCCCTGCCAGAACGCGTCGTACGCCGGATGCGCGTCCAATTTTTTCCAGAATCCAAATTGCTCCAGCCCCGCCGCGCGCGCGATATCTCCCGCGGATCCGCCCTTCAGAAAAAATGTGTAATCGTCCAGATCGTCGCGCGGAATCGTTGTTCCCTGCCCGCGCTTGGTCTCCTGCTCGATCACGTAATCGAGGCTCGGCTGCCGGAAGGCTCCGTAGTGAAACCAGTCGTCGCCCATCCATCCGTCCACCATCGGACTTTCCGGCGCAGCTACTTTCAACGCCGGATGCGGATGAATCAGGGCCATCACCACCGTGAATCCTTCGTATGACGATCCGATCATCGCCACGCGCCCATTCGTCTCCGACACGTTTTTCACGAGCCAGTCGATCGTGTCGTACGCGTCCGTCGTGTCATCGACTCCGCTCGAATTGAGCGGCCCGATCGGGGGCGGCGTCATCAGGTAGTTCCCTTCTGAGCCGTACTTTCCGCGTACGTCCTGATAAACGCGGATCCATCCCGCGCCCACGAACACATCATCGCTCAGCGGCAGCGTGTCCGACATTTTCGGCGAATACGCGCGCTGGGCCCGGGCCGCGGCGTTGTAACACGTGCGCGTCAGCACCATCGGCACATTCTTCGCGCCCTTTGGAATCACGATCACGGTGTAGAGCTTCACGCCGTCGCGCATCGGCACCATCTCGACGCGTTTCACGTAGTCGAAATTCTCCGTCGGCGCCTCGAACTTCGCCGGAATGTCGCTCTCGGAAGCCGTCGCTTGAGCCAAAACCGGGACGGAAGCTGACGCAGCGAACAACGCAAGGCAGGCAAATCGCGCAATCGTATTCATCGAATACCCTTCAACGCAGAGGTCTCGTTTGTGCAGTTCAAGCTTGCGAAACGAAAAGATTATCGCGCCGGGCGGAAGCGCGCAATGTGCGGATTGGACGTCTTCGGCCCCTTACAGCTTCACCGTCTGCGCGGAGTTCGCCGCCTGATAAATCGCCGTCATGATCGCCAAGTCACGCAACCCTTCTTGGCCCGGCGTCAGCGGCGTTTTGTTGTTCAACACACAGTCCGACATATGATCCATCTCTGCCCCAAAGTGATCGACCTGCGGAAGGAACACTTCATCGAGCGACGGTCCTTTGCTCACCCGCATCCGGTTCCCCGTATAACCCATCGCCGGATCGAGTTCGAAATATCCCTCCGGCGCCAGCGCCCGGAAATGCGAACGCGTGGATGATCCGTAGCTCGAGCTGCAGTTCGCAATAATCCCGCTCGGGAATCGCAGCTGAAACAGAATCGTCTCCTCCACTTCCTTGAACCGCGGATCTCCCGGCGTGGTGTACGACATCGCGTTCACCGCGATCGGCTCTTCGCCCGAAATGTAACGCGCCGCCTGCAGCGCATAGATGCCGATATCCATCAACGAGCCGCCGCCCGCCATCGCCTTGTTCAGCCGCCACTGCGTCGGATCGCCAATGTTGAATCCCGCCTCGGTCTGCAGAATCTTCACGCCGCCGAGTTCCTTGTCGCGCGCCATCTTGATCATCGCCTGGTTGTACGGTTCGTAGCGGCAGCGGTACGCGACCATCAGCTTCTTCCCTGCTTTATTTCCCGCGTCGATCATCGACTGGCATTCCGCCGGTGACGTCGCCATCGGCTTTTCCGACAGCACGTTCTTGCCCGCCTGAAATCCGCGGATCGTGTATTCCGCATGCATGCTGTTCGGCAGAACGATGTAAATGACGTCCACTTCGGGGTTGTCGCGGATCGTGTCGTAATTTTGGTAGTTGTAGATCGCCTTCGGATTCACGCCGTAACGCGTTGCGAGCTTCGCCGCTTTGTCCGGATGCCCGCTCACGAGCGCCACCACCTTCGATTTCTCACAGTGGCAAAACGCCGGCAGGATCTGGTGTATCGCGAGATTGCCCAGGCCAACTATCGCCCAGCCGATCTTCTTCCCCGGAGGCTCAGGTGCGTCCTGCGGGCTCTGCGCCGTGACTGGCATTCCGATCGCCGCGGCCACGTTGGCCGCCGCAATTCCTTGCCCCATTTTCGAAAGAAAGCCCCGGCGTGAAATTTGTTTTTCGACGGCGTCAGACATTGCGTTCACCTCGTGCAAAAAACTCTCGCAGCTCTCGGTCGCGCGCGATTTTACTCCCGAACTTTTTGCGATTTGCTACACGCAGGAATTTATTCAGAAGCTGAAATGGCGGGTGCAAGTTCGCCTTCCGAACGCGCCACCACCGCGCACGCAAGGCAGTTTCCAATCACGTTTACGGCCGTGCGCCCCATGTCCATCACCGCGTCGATGCCGAGAATCATCAAAATCGGCTCGCTTGGCAAGTGAAACGTCGCCGCCGTCGCCAGCAACACCACCAGCACCGCCCGCGGCACACCCGCCACGCCTTTGCTCGTGATCATCAGCATGAACACCATGAACAGTTGCTCGCTCCAACTCAGGTGCATACCCGCCGCTTGCGCCACAAAAATCGACGCGAGCGCCAGATACAACGACGATCCCGTCAGATTGAAGCTGTATCCCGCCGGGATCACAAACGCGACAATCTTGCGTGGAATTCCGAACGCTTCCATCGCCTCCATCGCTCGCGGCAGTGCAGCCTCGGACGAAGCCGTTGCAAACGCAATCGTCGCAGGCTCGGCCACCGCGCGCGAGAATCCGCCGACCGGCACACCCGCCAGCTTCGCGATGGGCAGCAGCACCAGCAACAAAAATACCGCGAGTGCCGCGTAGCCGGTTACAAGCAGCTTTCCAAGCGGCAGCAGCGCACCAATCCCAAGATGCCCCACGGTGTACGCGATCGCCGCTCCCACGCCGACGGGCGCGAAATACATCACAATATTCGTGAACGCGAACATCGTCTCCGTCAGCGACTCGCAGAATCGAAGCATCGGCGCACGCTTCTCCTCCGAAATTCGCGCTAGCGCAATTCCAAACAGAATTGCGAACACCGCCACCTGCAAAATCTGGTTCTCCGCGATCGACTTCGCGAGGTTCTCCGGAAATACATGAACCAGAAAATCGTCCCAGTGCATCGGGGCCGCATTTCCGGTTGCCGCGTCCGCAGCCGGAGCGCTCACCGCAAGTCCCTCGCCCGCCCGGCTGATGTTGATCGCCGCCACGCCGATCAATAGCGCGATCGTCGTCACTACTTCAAAAAACACCAGGCTCTTGATTCCGATCCGTCCAACGCCGCGCAAATTCCCATGCCCCGCAATGCCCGTGATCAGCGTCCCGAGAATCAGCGGCGCAACGATTACTTTGATCAGCCGCAGGAAAATGTCGCTGAGGAACTTCAGATGCTCCGCGAAGTGCGGCCAGTCGATACCGATCTCCGCTCCCAACAGCATCGCGAACAGAATCCAGTACGTCAGCGAACCGCCGCGCCGCCCTCCGATCGCCACAAGCAGCAGCCCGGCCCAGCGCACCACCGCAATCCACACGTGCACGCCCAATGCCAACGGCAAAAGCGCTCCGATCACAAAGACCGCCACGCCCACGTAAGTCAGCACGCGCGAATCGCCGCCGCGTCGCGGCGTGGCAGCAACTTGTAAATTCTCAGTCATCGCGCCGGAATATTTCCTGCATCTGATATCTTGATTCCCATGCCGAAAATCAAAAATTTGGAATGCTCGCGCTGCAAATCAACTCTCTCCGCCGATACGCCGCAAACGCTTTGCCCCGAATGCAAAGGCTCGCTCTACGTCCGTTACGACCTCACGGCGCTACAGGGCAGCGAATCGCGCGACCAAATCGCCGCAGAAGCCGCGCGCCATCCCTGGCTCGGCATGTGGCGCTACAAATCCGTCCTGCCAAGCGCCACGCCCGTCACTCTCGGCGAAGGCTGGACGCCGATGCACCAAAGTAAGCGTCACCCGAACGCATATCTAAAAGAAGAAGGCGCGAATCCCACCGGCTCCTTCAAAGCGCGCGGCCTCGGCCTCGCCATCACCATGGCCAAACACTACGGCCTGAAAAAACTCGCCCTCCCGTCAGCTGGCAACGCCGCCGGTGCTCTCGCCGCTTACGCTGCTGCCGCGGATATCGACGCCAACATTTTCATGCCCAAAGACGTGCCCTTCGCCAACTATGTCGAGGCCGTAGCCTACGGTGCCAACGTAACGCTGGTCAACGGACTAATTTCCGATTGCGGCCGCATGGTCGCCGAACGCAGTAAAGCCGAAGGCTGGTTCGACATTTCCACTCTCAAGGAGCCGTTTCGCGTCGAAGGAAAAAAGACCATGGGCTACGAGCTCGTCGAGCAGCTCGACTGGGAATATCCCGTCGCCGTTTTTTACCCCACCGGCGGAGGCGTCGGCCTGATCGGAATGTGGAAAGCTTTCGCGGAACTCGAAGAATTAGGTTGGGTGAAGCCGGGCAAACGCCCGCGCATGATTGCCGTTCAATCTTCCGGCTGTGCGCCGGTCGCGAAGGCTTTCGACGAACACGCTGGCGCAAGCGAGATGTGGCCCAACGCCGCGACCTTCGCCGCCGGCCTGCGCGTCCCCAAACCGTACGGCGACTACATCATGCTCGAAATTCTTCGCGAGTCCGGCGGCGTGGCTCTGGCGATTCCCGACGCAGAAATTCTCGCGTCACTTAAGGACTGGGCAAAGAACGAAGGAATCTTCCTTTCTCCCGAAGGCGCCACCGCCACCGCTGCCTACGATCGCCTTCTTGCTTCCGGCTATCTCAAGTCCAGCGATCGCGTCGTTTTGTTCAACACCGGTTCCGGCCTCAAATACACGGACGTCACCGCCGAAGCGATGGGCCTCAAACGTCCCGCCGCGAATTAGTTAGGCATCAACTCGACGTCAGGGTTCAAAACGCGGCGGTCGCCTTAAAACGAGGCAGCCGGAAATCATGTCGTGAACAGCTTGCTTCCGAGGCGTGAAGCCCGCACAAATGCAATCCACCAGAAAGTACAGCAGCCCGATTGCCGGCACGTGCGCGATCAAGCGTCCTGTCGAAAATCGCCCGCTCGCGCGAAGGAAATTCAGGCGGCTTGCTTCCGCGTCCGTCACGTAGAGTCCGACGAGCTTTTTGCCCAGCGTCGCCTGCGCCGAAGAGCTTTCCAAAAACGCAAAATAGAGCCAGCTCGCCACAATGAAAAATACGAGCATCAGCACGAGCCCATCGTGTCCGTACAGTTTCGCGACATCGCCTGGGTCGGAGCTCGGCCCAAGTTTCAGGAATTCGATGGGGTGCAAACGCAGCAGCGCCAGAAACGACGCGACGACGCCCAACGCCAGCGCAAGAATGATCGCGTCAACCAACGCTGCCAGAAATCTAAGCCAAAATCCTGCGAATTTTGCCGGCGCGTCAACGCCCGCCCGAGCCGCTGCCGGCGACATCGCACTCACCGAGAATCCGGCCATCGGCAACTTGCACGCACCACAAAACGCAGCTCCCGCCGGTGCATTCGCGCCGCAGTGATTGCATCGCATAACAGCCTACTCTCCTAAAGCAAGCCTACGTCTCTTCCACGTCGCCGGCCGAGCGATTCGCGCTCCGATGAACGAATCGGTAGTTGTCCATCCGAGCACAACACACCCGGATCCGGTTTCGACCTGTGCTCCCTTCCACCCAAACCAAAGCCCTCCAGAGCCGCCTTCGAACTAAATCGTTCAAGTAAAGCGCTCCTACATACACGTGTTTTCGCGTGCCGCAGCGCATCTTTCAGTGACCGTCGCCCCCAAAACGTATTTCTCGTTGATTTCCCCGGGTAGTGATATGGTCTGCATGCGCGTTAGCCGAGCCGGCGGGCTGCCCCGCGCCCCCGGGCGACGAGCCAGGCGCACAAGGCCGAGGAGAACGAGATGAAGAACCTGTTCGTTGGTAATCTGAACTTCCAGACCACCGAAGCGGAATTGCGAGAGCTATTCGCCGGATTCGGGCAAGTGACGCGCGTTCACATCGCCATGGATCGCGAAACGGGCCGCGCACGCGGCTTCGCATTCGTTGAAATGCCCAACGACGATGAAGCCGCGAGCGCGATCACCGCGCTGAACGGCAAGGAAGTCGCCGGACGCAAGATCAACGTGAACGAAGCTCGTCCTAAAGGCGAGGGCGGCGGCGGTGGGGGCGGAAATCGGGGCGGTGGCGGCGGCGGAGGCTATCGCGGCGGTGGCGGTGGTGGTGGCGGCAACCGCAGTGGTGGTGGCGGCGGTGGTGGAAACCGTGGCGGCTACTCCAAGGACGATTACGGCGACGCGCCTCGTCAGCCTCGCGAGCCTCGCTGGTAAATCCCGTTCGCGAAGTTTCGAGCCGATCTGGCCGATTTTCTTGGCTTTGTTTTTTTCATCGCTCGTTTACTGCTCGCACCCAAAAGTTGTGCCAAAATCTCTTGCGCACGTGTCGAAGCGCGCCGCAACTCGCTCAGGGGCTTCGCTCATGGTCACACTGGACCGCCGCTCCATCCTGAAACAGCTCGGCGGAGCCGCATCGCTCGCAGCATTTTCCCCGTTCATCGAAAGCGCGTTCGCCGCATCGCCACAGGAACGCGTCATCCGCCCCAACGGTCAAGAGCACGCCGAAATGCGCCGCCAGGGCCTCGCTTTCCTGAGCCAGTTCTTCGCGCCCGCGCTTTCTGTTGCCATCGTTCGCCAGAGCGCCTTCGTCGTCGAAGAATCCTTCGGCATGGCCGACGCTGCTGTCAAGGAACAGTGCAGCGTTAACACTCTGTTCCGCATCGCCGACGCCAGCAAACCCATCACGTCCGTCGCGATTTTCACGCTCATCGAAGCCGGCAAAATGAATCTCACGGACAAAGTCTTCGGTGCCAGCGGCATCCTCGACGACGCTTACGGCAAGCCGCCCTCCAAGCAATACGTCACCGACATCACCGTCGATAATCTCCTCACGCACACCTGTGGCGGCTGGCCTGCCGACGCGAACGATCCCATGCTCCACAACAACGGCTGGGATCAAACGAAGTTGATCACCGAGACGATCGCGAACGTTCCGCTCTCATATTCGCCGGGCACCAACTGGGCCTACTCCAACTTCGGCTACTGCATCCTCGGCCGTGTAATCGAAAAAGTTTCCGGCCAGCCCTACGCAAGTTACGTGCAGCAGGCTGTCCTCGCGCCCTGCGGAATCACCGACATGCAAATCGCCGGGAATTCCGAAAAGCAGCGCGCCAGTAACGAAGCCGCCTACCTCGGCCAGTTCGGCGAAAATCCCTACAAGATCAACGTCACGCGCATGGATTCCACCGCCGGCTGGATCGCTACCTCTACAGACCTCGCGAAATTCGCGGCTCACGTCGGCGGTTCGGTTACAATTCCCAGCATTCTGCAACCGGATTCGATTCGCATGATGACCACGCCATCTCCTGCATTCACTCCCGCCGACGCGCCAACTAAATACGCTCGCGGGTGGATGGTCGATAGCTCAGGAAATTTCTACCACTCCGGAAGTCTGCCCGGGTCCACGTCGCTCGTCCTTCGGACGCCTTACGGCATGTGCTGGGGCGCTCTGACAAACACGCGCTCGGAGCCCTCCACTACCACCGATGCCGCGCTATTCAATCTTCTCGGAAGCATGGTTCGCGCCGTGCCCGCATGGAATTCATAAAGCTGTCTGCCAAGGGGAGGTCATTCCAGATGAACATTTCGCGCCGCAATTCAATCCGCTTCGCACTCGCGCTGTTGTGCGCAATCTTCGCCGGAAGTTCGTCCGTCGGCCGCGCCGTCGCGCAGGAGCCGATGCCTTCGCAGCAACAGCCTGACAACGTTCAAGGCACTTGGGAGATTGAAGCGAAGAACTGGAATGGCTCGTTCGACACGAAGTCCGTTCAGCTCAAGCAGGATGGGAACAATCTGACCGGCCACTTCAAGGGCCCCAATCAGTCCGGCGGCCTCGAAGGCACGATCAACATCCACCACATCGTTTTCCGCACCAAGACGCGTCACCCGCTCACGTTTCGCGGCAAGGTCACCGGCGACACTATCGACGGAACTTTCAACATCGAAGGGAAAAAAGGCGAATTCCACGCCGTCCGCGTGAGCCCGAATCCGTAGGTCGACGATTCGCCCCACGCCCGCGTCAGTCGAAATGCGATCTCACGGACTTTGGCAGGTCTGCTTCGACTTTCCAGCCGTATTCAAGTAACGGCCGCGTAGCCTCGGCGAACTTCACAATGTCAGCGACTAGCTTCCCTGAACGAAGCTGCGCTTCGGAAACTTCCTCGGCCACAAAAAACGACGAGAGCTTCAGATATTCCGTCACCGGTGAAGCGGCGTGCGCGTCAAACCCGCGCGGAAGTCTGCGTAGCGCTCCTTCTCCGTCGAGCGAATGCCCGTTCTTGTGCAACGCGGCGGTCATCTTCAGAAATTCCTGCGGCTTCGAGGCGATTCTCTGTCGCCACGCGCGAAGCAACTCGCGTTCGGGCAGCCAGAATCCCATCGCAATAAACTTCTCTTTGTCGGAAAACTGCAGAAACACGCCGCCCGCGTGAACGCCTTCCCCGCCGCGCCGCAAGTACGCGCTGATCGCCGTCTTGTAGGGCGTCTTGTTCGCCGAGAACCGGACGTCGCGGTAAATTCGCATCACCGGCGATTTGCGGTTCGGCGCGAGCGGTAGCCCCGCGTCGGTAAGGCCATCGGCCACTTCAAATACCAGCGCCCGCATCGGCCCGACCAACGCCGTTTCGTAGTGCTCTTTGTTTTTCAGGAACCAGTCGCGGTGGTTGTTATTCCGTAGCCGCCGGAAAAAGTTCATCGCGTCCGGCGCAAAACCGGCAAACTTCGGCGTCATCTCAATCGCAACTGCAGTTTTCTTTTTGGTCTTCATCGCAGCGCTCGCTCGCGCATCGGATGCTGTTAGGGCTGCGCCGGTTTCTGCAAATCCGCGTATGCAGGAAAACCCGGAATTCCCGTCGCCTGCGTCACAGCGCGAATCACCGCTCTCGAGATCGCCACCGCAGCGATCGCACCAACGGCCCCCACCCATACTTTTTCTTTAAAGGTGCCAGTGGACAGCGCGAATATCGTGTCGCCATCGAGCGGTGTGTGCGCCGGGTTGATTGCGCGCGCATAACCGTCCTGCGCCATCTGCGCCACCTTCGTTGCCTCGTCTTTGCTCAGTGCGGCGTTCGTCGCGACAATTCCAATCGTCGTGTTCGTTCCCGTTTGAGGAAGAATCATTCCCTTCCCCGCAAGCAGTTGATCCATCGTGTGCGCCAATCCGTCTCCGCCGGGCGTCGCCGAACGTGCGCCGGCGATCACCTTCCCCGTGTGTCGGTCCCAAATGTCACCGACGGCGTTGACGGCAACCATCGCTGCTACCACCACGCCCGTATCGCCGACCTTGATGCTCGCCGAGCCCAGTCCACTTTTCATGGCGTACTGATGTCCCAGGAGTTTCCCGATTGTCGCGCCTGCTCCTGCGCCCACGTTTCCTTCCTGCACGGGTCCCGTTGTCGCCGCAGCGCACGCCTTGTAACCCGATTCCGCGTTCGGCCGAATTTTCCCGTCGCCCACTCCTAAATCGAAAAGTATCGCCGCAGGCACAATCGGCACATTCAGCGGCCCCATCTTGTAGCCAATGTTCTGCTCGTCCAGCCACCGCATCGCGCCTGACGCCGTATCGAGCCCGAACGCGCTGCCGCCTGAAAGCATCACGGCATAGATCTGCTGGACAGTGTTCACCGGATTCAGCAGATCGGTCTCGCGTGTACCGGGCGAACCACCGCGCACGTCCACGCCCGCGACCGCGCCCTTCTCGGCGATCACCGCCGTGCAACCGGTCGGCCTACGTGTGTCGGTCCAGTGACCGACTTTCAACCCTTCCACGTCCGTCAAACTGCCCGCAGGCGCGTCGGGCGCAAACGCATCAAACTCCGCGAACGCATCGCCACTCGATGCTTCGCTCGCTCGCGCCGCGAGACCGCTCAACAACGCGCCTCCCGCCGCTACTAGCGCCCCACGATGAAATTCACGACGCTTCATTCCCTCACCTCCTGACCCTCGCTTCACAATTCCGTATCAGTCGCTTCCACTACCCGTTGCGCGTTCGCGTTCTTCGAAGGAAAAAACAAACTCGCCGCCGTCGCCACGGTCAACGCCACCAAAATTCCCACCACCGCAGCCGGCAAGATCCCAATCGATCCACCCGGAGCTTTAAACCGCGTCACCAACCACGCAATCACCGCCGCAAAAATGCTGCCGATCGCCGCCGCCGTGCTCATCTTCCGCCAGTACAAGCCGTAAATCAGCGGCACGAACAGCGCGACCGCGAGCAGCGCGTAAAAAATCGAAACCGCCGCAATCACTGTCGGCAGCTCGATCGCCAGCAGCACGCCCGCAACTCCGGCGATCACAGCCGTCGCGCGGCTCACGCCCAGCAACTTCTTCTGGTCCACATCCGGCCGGATGAACGTCTTGTACAAATCCACCGACAGCGACGTCGACAACATAAACAGAATCGCATCGGTAGCGCTCAGCTCCGCCGAAAAAATTGCCGCCAGCGCCCACAAACCCACCCACTTTGGTACCAGATACATCATCACCGCCGGTAGCGCTAGCTCGGGATTCGGCAGGTGCGGAAATTTCGCAAACGCCAGCAATCCAAACATCGCGGGCGCGAACGCAAACAGCGCCTGCGCTATCGAATTCGCAAACACTCCGCGCCGCACCGTCGCCGCATCGCGCGCGCCGTACAGCTTCTGCACCAACCCCGGCGACACGATAAACGACGGAATCAAAATCGATGCATATGCCAAAACGATGCCCAGGCCCCCGCCCGTCATGCTGAAGAACGCCGGTGCCCCCGGTCCAGCATGCGACGCAGCCGCTGCCTGCACCGCCGCCCATCCTCCCAATCCTTTTATCGCGTAAGGAATCGAGAGCAGCAGCCCGCTCATCGTCACTGTCAGCTCCAAAATATTCACCACCGCCGACGATGCAAGCCCTCCCGCCGCGCAGTACGAAATCGCCACAATCCCGCCCGCCAAGCAACCCTTCCACTTCGCAAGCCCAACCACCACATTCAAAATCCACGCAATCGCAATCAGCTGTCCCGCCAAAATCGCCAGCGTCCCCGCCCAAAGCAGCACCGCGATAATTCCCTTCACCGATTTTCCGTAGCGAAACTCGAGAAAATCGCCCAGCGTTTGAAATTCGTGTACCTTCGCGAGCTTCCAAAGCTTCGGGCCGACAGTCTGCGAGAGGATCGCCGTACCGATGCTCGCCGACCCCACCCACCACCACGCCGTCAGCCCGATCCGGTATCCGATGCCGCTCGCGCCCACGGTCGATCCCGCCCCGATATTCGCCGCGAGAAACGTCGCAAAGAGAATTCCCGGCCCGAATCGCCTCCCTGCTACCAAAAAATCCGACGCCGACTTCACGCGCCGCGCCGCTATCGCGCCGACCGCGATCAGCACCACGGAATAGACGACCAGCGCTGCGAAATAGATATTCATCGAATGGATGCCTCACGACGGAGCTTTGCGCCCGTCCGAAGCGATGCGTCCTTATATAATACGCGCCACGAAAATCGAAGCGGCCGGTTCGCCCCGGTACAATCTCTCGACGGCCGCGGCGTCACGAGTCAATTTGGCATCTATATACGCACCTGCTCAGTTGCTGTTTCTTGCGGTCCGCGCAGCGGTCGTGTTTCGATAGATGCACACCGAAAATGGGGAGCGAATCAGCACAAAGATGCCCGGCCC
>JBEKJW010000071.1:0-18992 GCA_050011035.1 Candidatus Acidiferrales bacterium | reverse complement strand
GCGTATTTGATCGAAATCAACCCCCGCTCAACACAGGTCGGACACCTTGCGCTTGGTCCAGGACGCGACATTCCAGCGGCTCTCTATGCCGCAACTACCGGGCGAGAACCGCAGTCGAGCGACCCGATCACCGAAAACCGCACCATCGCACTCTTTCCACAAGAATGGATCAGAGATTCGGCGAGCCCCTATCTGCGTTCGGCATTCCACGATGTCCCGTGGGAAGAGCCTGAACTGATTCGCGCCTGCATCAAGGCCCGAAAAAAGCAGCAGAAGTGGACAGTAAAGAAATCGGCGTTGCGAAGTCTAAGCGCTGCGGGAGTGACTCGCGGATGACGCATCCGGCCTGTCGCCGTATCAGAGGCAGCAAATCACAGATTCAAGTTCGGCCGCATTCAGACGAAACTCAGAAAGAAGAGAGGGTAACGAACGAATCCGGAATCGCACTTTAGAATTGAAATCAGCTTAGTTCGAGGGGATTGTTGCCGAAACTTGTTCGAGGGGATTGTTGCCGAAACTTGATTCGAGTCCGCGCTCTCGACGTTGTTTGAGTTCACCGCGGTGACCACGTAGTAGTAGACCTGTCCATCGCTCACGGAAGAATCCGAGTACGAAGTCGAGCTGTTCGGCGAACCGTTCAGCTTCGAATACGGTCCGCTGGGCTTCGACCCGCGGTACACGTAGTAGCCCACCACCGACGACGAACTTGCGTCCCAGTTCAAAGCGACGCTGTGCGAAGTGTTGGGCGAAGCCGACGGCGATGAACCCGACAGTGAAATTTGCAGCGGGGAATTCGGCGCATTGCTGGTGATGGAAAGCGTCCCTGTCGCATTGCCGGACGATTTCGGATCGAAATTCACCGTGAACTGCGCCGATTGGTTCGGCGTCAGCGTTTCCGCCGACCCCGAGCCGCTCAAGCTGAATCCCGTGCCCGAAACCGACACGCTCGAAATGTTGGCGTTGGCGTTGCCCGTGCTCGTGATGGTTACGGCCTGCGTCGCCGCGCTGCCCGACTTTACGCTCCCGAAGCTCAAGCTGGTCGTGTTCGGCGATAGCGCCACGTTCGAGGTCACGCCCTTACCGCTCAGCGGAATCGACGCCGAGTTGCTCGCCGCGTTGCTGTCGATTGTGATGGCACCCGAATTGCTCGCCGCGCTCGTCGGCTTGAACTGCGCGGTGAACGTCGCGCTCTTTCCCGCGCCCAGCGTGTAAGGCGTCGTCAATCCCGAAGCGCTCATGCCTGAGCCGGAAACGCCCAGGCTCGAAATCGTAATCGTCGCACTCCCCGAATTCGCGAGCTTGATAGTCTGCGTCGCGTCGCTTCCGACTGTTACGTTTCCGAAGCTCACCGACGACGGCGTAATCGTCAGTGCCGACGCGTTGCCCGAACCTGTCCAATCTGCGGTCAGCGGTGAACTCGATCCGCTCGCCGTGACGGTCAGCGCTCCGGATTCGGTCGAAGTCGACGTCGGCTTAAACGTCGCCGTCACGCTAGCGCTTTGTCCCGCCGCTACAGTCGCCGGCAGCGTCAGGCCGGAAAGCGTCACTCCGTTTCCCGTCACGCTGACGTTCGAAATCGTTGCGCTTGCGCTTCCTGAATTCGTGATCTTTACCGTCTGCGTCGCCGTTGTTCCCATCGCAACGCTGCCGAAGTTGATCGAGTCCGGCGATAGCGCCAGCGAACTCGAAACGCCCTGTCCATTCAGCGGAATCGTCGTCGTAGGATCGTCTGCGTTGCTGGAGATCGTCACCGCTCCCGTCGACGCTCCGCTCGCCGACGCCTTGAACGCCACGTCAACCTGTGCGGTTTGTCCCGCCGCCAGAGTTGCCGGCGCAGCCAGTCCACCGATTGTGAATCCCGTGCCAGAAACTGAAATTTTTGAGATGGTTACCGGCTTCGTGCCGTCATTCGTCACGGTTACCGGTTGCATCCAACCCGTGCCCACAGCGATGCTTCCGAAATTGATGGTCGCCGGCGAAACCGAAATCGCCATCGTGCCCGCGCCGTTGCCGCCGCCCACCGTGCCCTTGCCCGTCGTGCCCACGCAGCCCGACGTAATCAATGTCGCCGCGAATGCCACAATCGCGAACGAGTTGCGAATCATCTTGGCTGTGGAGAATTTTCCAGAGCGGTGCGGTGTCTTTCCAGCAGCTTCCCGGTGTGTTTGTACGAGCCTCATCACTGAGGCGATTGTGGCGTGTGCCACTAGGGTCGCTCTACTGTCCCCCGGTACACACTTGGGACAGGTGTGTACCACTGGCCAACGGGACAGGCCCGCCCCATCCGCCTTTTCTGCGGCGTAGAACGGGCCCTTGAGGTTTCGTTTTAGCTCGGGCGGTGTCCCGTTTCGGATCCCCGCCCGGCTGGTGCGTTGCTCTGGACTACGGAATCACCGCCGTCGCCTGGTTGGAGTAGGCGCTCTCGTTGTTGTTTGAGTCGACTGCCGTCACCACGTAGTAGTAAGTCGTTCCCGAGGAGACCGAAGAGTCCGTGTAGTCCGTGGACGCCACGGTCGAGGCTACCTTCGTTGGGTACGGTCCGCTCGCGGTCGTGCCGCGGTAGACGTTGTAGCCCACTACCGAAGACGTGCTCGCGTTCCAGTTCAACGACACGGTGTGCTGCTGCGCCGCCACGCCGGTCCCGGATGCGCTGATCGTCGCCGGCGAGTTCGTCGCGTTGCTCGTGATCGAAACGGAGCCGGTCACCGCGCCCGCCGTCGTCGGCGCGAACGTTACCGTCACCGTCACCGACTGATTCGGGTTCAACGATTCGCCCGCCGTTACACCGCTCACCGTGAATCCCGCGCCGCTCACGTTCACCGCCGAAATCGACACGCTGGCGTTGCCCGTGTTGGTCAGCGACACGCTCTCGGAGCTGTTGCTGCCGTCGTTCACGTTGCCGAAGCTCAGGCTCGTGCCGCTCAGGCTCAGGGTGCGCGTTGCCGCCACCCCAGTGCCGCTCAGCGCGATCGAAAGCGTCGGGTTCTGCGCGTTGCTGGTGATCGTCACCGAGCCCGAAGCCGATCCCGCTGTCGTCGGAGCGAAGCTCACGCTGAACGTCGTCGTCGCGTTCGCCTGAAGCGTCATCGGCAGGTTCAAGCCCGTGACGCTGTAGCCCGCGCCGGTGAACGTCTCCTGCGAGATCGTCACCGAGGCGCTGCCTGAATTCGTCAGCGTTACCGTCTGCGAGTTCGTCGTGCCCGTCGTCACGTTGCCGAACGCGATCGACGCCGGCGAAGCCGTCAACGAGGACTGCGTGCCCGTACCGCTCAGCGCAATCGTCAGCGGCGAATTCGGGGCGTTGCTCACCACCGAAATGCTGCCCGTCGCGCTGCCCGAGCCCGTCGGCGCGAATTGCGCGGTGAAGCTAGCCGACTGTCCGGCCGCGATCGTTAGCGGCGCAGTCACGCCCGTTACGCTGAACCCCGCGCCCGTCACGTTCACTGCCGAAACCGTCACGCTCGCTGAGCCGCTGTTCTTCAACGTAATCGTCTGCGTGTTGTTGCTGCCAACGTTCACGCTGCCGAAGTTCTCGCTCGCCGGCGAAGCACCAAGCTGCGCCTGCGTGCCCGTGCCATTCAGCGCGATCGTCAGCGGTGCGCCCGGACCGTTGTTCGCGATCGAAATCGAACCCGTCGCGCTGCCCGCAGTCGTCGGTGCGAACTGCGCCGTGAACGACGTGCTCTGTCCCATGCCCAACGTCAGCGGCGTTGCGAGGCCCGTGATGCTGAAGCCCGTTCCCGTCGTTGTCGCCGAGCTGACCGTCACGCTCGCCGAGCCGGAGTTGGTCAATGTAATCGTCTGTGTACCATTGCTGCCACTCACAACCGAGCCGAAATTCACGCTGCCCGGATTCGCCGTCAGTTGGCCCTGCACGCCGGTGCCGGAGAGAGCCACCGTCGTCGGAGATCCAGCCGCGTTGCTCGCGATCGAAATCGAACCCGTCGCGCTGCCTGCCGCCGCCGGAGTGAACGTCGTGTTGAACGACGCGCTCGAACCCGCCGCCACCGTCATCGGGAAGCTGCCGTTAACGCTGAATCCGTTGCCCACCGCAGTCGCGGACGTGATCGTCAACGTCGCGTTGCCCGAGTTCGTCAACGAAACCGTCTGCGTGCCCGTGCTGCCCACATTCACGTTGCCGAAGCTCACGCTCGGCGTGCCCAGCGTCAACTGCGCCTGGCCTGCCGTGCCCGTGCCGCTCAAGGCAATCGTCATCGGCGAGTTCGGCAGGTTGGTGGCAACCGAAATCGAGCCCGACGCCGCGCCGGTTGTCGTCGGCGAGAACTTCACCCCGAACGTTGCGCTCTGTCCAGCCGCAAGCGTTAGCGGAGTCGTAATACCGGTCATGCTGAACGCCGAGCCCGAAACCGTCGCCGAGGCCACGTTCACGCTCGCTGTGCCGCCGTTCGTGAGCGTCACGTTCACCGTGCTGCTGCTGCCGGTCAGTTGGCTGCCGAAATTCACGCTGCCCGGATTCGCGGTCAAGCTGCCTTCGGTGCCCGTTCCCGTCACCGGAATCGTGATGTTCGAGTCCGTCGCCGTGCTCGTCACCGTGATCGAGCCCGAAGCTACGCCAGACGTCGTCGGCGCGAACTGCGCAGTGAAGCTCGCCGACTGTCCGGCCGCGATCGTCAGCGGCGTCGTGAAGCCCGTCACGCTGAATCCCGCGCCCGTCGCTGCAATTTGGCTCACCGTTGCGGCGCTGTTGCCCGAGTTCGTCAAAGTGACCGTCTGCTGGCCCTTGCCCGAAACCGCCACGCTGCCGAAGCTCAAGCTTCCCGGATTCGCCGTCAAAGTCGACGTCTCGGAAACCGCGTTGCCCGCCAGCGTGATCACCTGCTGCGAGCCCGGCGCGTTATCCGTGAGGGTGATGCTGCCCGTCGCGGCGCCTGCCGTCGTCGGCGTGAACGTCACGTTGAACGCCAGCGACTGTCCCGCGGAGATCGACTTCGGCAACGAAAGCCCGCTCATGCCGAACTCGTTGCCGGAAAGCGTCGCCAGGTTGATCGTCACATTCGAGCTGCCCGTGTTTGTCAACGTCACGTTCTGCGTGCTGGTCTGGTCCATCTGCACGTTCGAGAATGTCAACGTCGAGGGCGAAATCGAAAGGCCGGCCTGCGTCGCAGTGCCGCTTAGCGAGACCATGAGGGGAGAGTTCGAAGCATCGCTGATCACCGTCAGCGCTCCGGATGCCGTTCCGGCGGTCGTCGGCGCAAACTGCACCGTCACCGTGCTGCTCTGGCCCACCGCTAGAGTCGTGGACGGGTTACCGCCCGTCACGCTGAAGCCCGCACCCGTCACGGTCGCCTGCGAGATGTCCACGGTAGCCGTGCCGGTGTTCGTAACCGTCACGTTCTGGGTCGCATTGCCGCCCACGGCGACACTGCCAAACGTCACGCTTGTCGAACCGGCCGATAGCACGCCGCTCCCTGGGTTCGTTGGGGTGGTCTTGGCCGAGCTGGTATAGCCGGCGCAGCTGGACAGCCCAATCATCGCCAGAAATGCAATCAGCGTCACGAGAAGTGCGTAGGACTTGGAAGAAACGTTGCTTGAAATCTCGTGCCGCGAGATCTGGGATTCGAACTGCCGAGGTTGGGCATGCGTGATGTTTTTCATGACGCGGCCAGTGTAGGGACCGCGTCTGTACGGCAACTACTGGTCAAGGGAACCAAGATGGTTCCAATGCTTTCGCCTGTTCGTACAGGCTATAGACAACCTGGACACACCCTACGTACAGGTCACTTAACCCCCTTTTTATCAGTGCGATCTAGGGTGTTTCGCGTAGGCGCACCTGTACGCTGTGAAAGGTGCGGAGCTCCGGATGAGGCGAAAGCGTTACGTACAGCTGCCCGAAAATCGGGGTTCGCTCGCGAAAAGTGAAGAATTTGCTATCGGGGAGGTTTGCTTAGCACAGCAACGGCTCTGTGAGTCACGCCCATTGCGGCGGGTAGGTGGCTTATACTGGCGGCACGCATCCCGTCTGGGCGGTCTTGATTGGGTGTAATGGTTAGGTGTCAAATGGCCGTCAAGCCATAGTATGAAAATCCTCGTCACGGGCGGCGCCGGGTTCATCGGCAGCCACTTCATTCGCCACGTCCTCCATGCTAGCCCGGGCATCGAGGTCGTTAATCTGGACAAGCTCACTTACGCCGGCAATTTGGCCAACTTGGCCGACCTAGCCTCTGACTCCCGCTACCACTTCGTGAAAGGGGACGTTTGTGATACTGCCACCGTCGAGCAGGCCATGGCCGGTTGTTCCGCAGTGATTCACTTCGCCGCCGAGTCTCACGTCGACCGCAGCATCTACGATCCGATCCCAGCCGTCCGGACCAACATAACCGGCACCCTCACCCTTCTCATGGCCGCTCGTAAGGCTTGCGTCGGGCGTTTCATTCACATCTCCACCGACGAGGTCTATGGCGACATCCCGGCCGGGCAATCCGCTTCCGAAGACTCGCCCCTCGCCCCGAACAGTCCTTATTCCGCTTCAAAGGCAGGCGCGGATCTTCTAGTGCGCTCTTTCATTCGGACCTACAAAGTTCCGGCCATCATCGCGAGGCCATGCAACAACTACGGCCCGAACCAATTCCCTGAAAAGTTCCTGCCTCTGATGATTGCGAGCGCGCTTGAGGAAAGGGCATTGCCGATCTATGGCGATGGCAAGCAGGAGCGCACGTGGCTCCACGTCGAAGACACCTGCGCTGCGCTGGGACTCATTCTGGAACACGGCCGGATCGGCGAGACCTACAACATCGGCAGCGACACCACGCACGAAAACATAGCCCTCGTTTACGAAGTCCTCAAATTAACAGGCCGACCTGAGAGTCTGATCGAGCATATCGAGGATCGCCCCGGCCACGACCGCCGCTACGCGCTCAACTCTGCGAAGCTTCGCGACCAACTGCACTGGTCGCCTGCTATTGGGCTTTCGGAGGGTCTGGCGGAAACTGTGGAGTGGTACGGAACGAATGCAATTTGGATAGACCAGATTCGACGGGGCGAGTATCGCGACTACTACGACAAATACTACTCGAATCGCAGCGCGTCGCTTGAATCGATACGCCGCCCCATCTCTTCAAACAGAGAAGCGAAATTCTAGGCCATCGCAGCGCGGTCGAAGTGGATTCCCCGCGACTTGCTGGTGATCGCGACTGGGCTCTTCGAACGCACCGCTTGTAGCCGCGGCCGCGCGCTCGAAATTCCGAAATCCATCGGCGACTCTTCACCCTCGGGAACGTTGCGAACGAAGCCCGACGCCCGCTGTGCCAAATCGGCGCGCGATTCCACGCCAAACTTGCTCAGCAGGGTAGAGATGTGGAACTTCACCGTGCGAACCGTGATGTTCAGCTTACTCGCGATTTCCTTGTTGGCTCGATTGCACAGCACGGCGTGAAGCACTTCGCGTTGCCGCGCGCTCAGCGAAGTCGGGCACGCCACTGAACGGCCTTCCTCCAGTAGTTCTTCCGCGCGCGCCACCAGGCGTTCGATCAGCGAACTCTCCGCCGGCACCAACACCTGAAAATTTTTCGGATCCTGGCCGCGCACCAGGCATTGCATAGCGAGCTGCCCGGCGATCCGTTCCACCGTGCACTCGATGTCGCGAGCGGCCTCGCTGCGAAATTGCGGCACACCAGTCGCCGAGTCGCAGAACACAAATACGCTCGGTTGCTGCGTCTCGAATTTCTTGTCTTGCTCTACCAGTTTCGGAAATGCGCGAACCTTTTTCACTATGGCCTTCCGTCTGCTTGCCCAGGATTGCATCCGGCTAAGCGTTGGGATTCGATTTTTACTCGTGCGATTGCGTTTGTACTGCGGTATGTCGAACTTCTCTGAATCAGAAGGAAGACGGTGACTTTTCGGCCGATCGTAAGGGTCGATCATCCGCTAGGTCGAATTGTCTTCCTACAGGTATTACCTTACTTTCTGCACGCGCGACATGGCATGAACCATACCAATTCACATATTTTTTAAATGACTCAAAATGAGACGCTTAGCAGGTTCGCATTTCGTTCGGAGGCGAAAGATATAGGTAGAAAGTGCCCGGAGCCGGAAAAAACTGCACGAATCTATGTTTTCAATCAGTTACAGGGTTCCACCGACTCTGTAACACTCCAGAAATAAGTCCCGCACAGGCTCAGGATTCACCCCGGAGCGAACCGTTTCGCGCTACACTGGCCGCCGTTTCGCCGCCCGCGAACAGGAGATTCGGGTGCATACGCTCTTTCGGCTCGGCCTCGCCGCTTTCTCACTTCTCGCAGTCGGGTTCCCCCTTCTCGCTCAAATTCCCAAGGTCAGTCCGGCTCCACTCCAGAACCAGTCGCAGGGTGAGGGCGCCTGCTCCATTCAAACCACCTGCGCCGAAGTCGCGCCCGGGATGATTAAGAAGGCTCTCGGTCCCTCGCCGCTTGAGGAAAATCTCCGCTACCTCACCGATTCGATTGGCGGACGCGTTACCGGAACTCCTGCAGCAGATCGCGCAGTTGGATGGGCAGTCGAAGCCTTCCGTCACGCGAAAGTTGACGAAGTTCACACCGAAAAATACACCATCCCCGTTTCGTGGTCCGAAGGCCGCACTCACGTAGAAGTTCTCTCGCCCGAGCCGTTTCCCGTGCGCGTCGTTGCCATCGCGTGGTCGCCCGCAATTCAGGATGGCGGCGTCGATGCGCAGGTGATCGACGTGGGCGCAGGCGATGAAGCCGGCTTCGCTAAGGCCGGATCTGCCGCGAGCGGGAACATTGTCCTCGTCCATTCCAAATTCCTCAACACTTGGGAAGAACTCACCGGCGAATACGACATCGCTCCTCCGATCATCGCTCGCGCCATGAAAGCCGGCGCCGTTGCCATCTTCTGGATGTCGTCTCGTCCAAACCTCCTCCTCTATCGCCACACTGTCACCGTCGATGGTCAACTCGAGAAAATGGCACAGGCCGTCGTCGCTCGTGAAGACGCCGAGCGCATCGCGCGTTTCCTCGCCGCGGGGGCAAAAGTGAAAGTTCACTTCGACATGCCAAACCACATCGGCGGCCCCGTTACCGCCGAAAACGTCGTCGCCGAAATTCGGGGCCGCGAAAAGCCCAACGAGTTCGTTGTCCTCGGCGCACATCTCGATTCGTGGGATCTCGGCACCGGGGCGCTCGACAACGGCTGCAACGCTGCCATGGTCATCGACGCCGCTCGCGTAATCTATTCCTCCGGCACAATTCCACGCCGCTCCATTCGCTTCGTGCTTTTCACCGGCGAGGAAGAAGGTTTGCTCGGCTCCGCCGCGTACGCGCACCAGCACCGCCCGGAACTCGACAACATGATCGCTGCGATCATCTTTGATTCCGGCGACGGCAAAGTTACCGGCTTCTCGCTCAGCGGCCGCAAAGATATTGAAGCCCCGCTGAAAGAAATGCTCCAGCCCGTCGCCTCGCTCGGCGTGAAGGAATTCACCATGGACGCCAGCATGGACACCGACAATTTCGATTTCGTTCTCGAAGGCGTTCCCACTCTCGTCGCGAATCAAGAACCGTCGAACTACATGCTCAACTACCACGCTTACTCGGACACCTTCGACAAAGTCGATATCGCCGCGGTGAAGCAGGAGAGCGCGATCGCTGCCGTTAGTGCTTTCGCGCTCGCGGACAGCACGGACCGTGTCGGCCCGCGCCAATCGCGCTCCGAAGTCGAGCAACTGCTCCAACAGACCGGCCTCGAGAAGGACCTGAAGGACACGGACTTTTGGCCGTACTGGGAAAGTTCGGAGCGCGGTCGCGAGAAGTAGTCTCGTTATGCGTAGTGTGCCCGTATGCGAACCGAATCGCTTGCGCGCCTGCGTCTAGACTCGCGGCTCGCGTATAATTAACGGTATCGATGTCATTTGCCCCTGTTCGTTCTCTTAATCCTATGTGCTCATCCGCCGATACCGCGCAGCCACTGGCCCGGATCCTTGCAATCGACTACGGCCGCAGGCGCATCGGCCTCGCTCTCTCTGACGAGCTCGGCCTCACCGCCCACCCTCTCCAAATTCTCACTCGCAAAAATCGCCGCGAAGACCTCTCGCGCCTGCGCTCGATTTGCGCGAAACACGGCGTTGCGCGTATTCTCGTGGGCCATCCGCTGCACATCACCGGCGAAGCCGGCGAAATGGCGGACGAAGCCGCTGCCTTCGCGGCGCGCATCGCCAAAGATCTCAAGCTCGAAGTCGAACTCGCGGACGAACGTCTCACCAGCTGGGAGGCCGGACAAACGATGGCGGAATTGGGCAACCAGGCGCGCCGGAAAAAGAAATCAGCGCATCTGGACGACGTCGCCGCCGCGATTCTTCTCCGCGAATATCTCGATCGCAACCGTGGCAGCCTCGCACCCGCCGCCGCGGCCCCAGAGGGGCGATAAGCAGCGATGCGCCGCCTCGGCCTTCTCGCCCTTCTTCTCATTGCTGCCATCGGCGCCGGCGCCGGCTGGCTCGATTCGCAAATCAGCCGCCCCTATCGGGGCCACCGTCCCGAAAAAGTTCTCGTCGAAGTTCCTCACGGCACTTCGCGCTGGGGCGTTGCTGGGATCCTCCGCCAGAATGACGTGATCCGCAACCGCCTCGCCTTCGCTCTTTTCAGTTTCTGGCATTTCCGTGTTCGCATGCAGGCCGGCGAATATTATTTCGATCATCCCGTCGACACGCGCGAGGTCTTCTGGCAACTCGCCGCTGGCCGCGTCTACGTCCGTACCTTCACCATCCCCGAAGGCTGGACCATGTTTGACATCGCCGCAGAAGTCGATCGCGACGGCGTCTGCAGTCGCGAGGATTTTCTCGCCGCCGCGCACAAAACCGGCATGGTCAAGGAATTTGCGCCTAACGTGGACAGCCTCGAAGGGTTCCTCTTCCCATCCACTTACGAATACACGCGCACCACTTCCTGCGAACAGATCGTCCACCGCATGGTCCAAAATTTCCGGGCGGTTTGGGATTCGCTCAAGACTGGGCCGCTTCCGAATCCGCCTTCGAATCTCACGCCTCTTGAGACCGTTACGCTCGCCTCTCTCGTCGAACGGGAAACGCCGAATCAGGCCGAACGTCCACTCGTCGCCGGTGTATTCTTCAATCGCCTGAAACGCGACGACCCCATGCAGTGCGATCCCACCGTCCAATACGCGCTCGCTCTTGCGGGCCACCCGGTCAAGTACGTCCGCGCGAGCGATTTGCGTTTCGATTCGCCGTACAACACCTACCTCCACAAAGGCCTGCCTCCCGGCCCCATCGCCAATCCCGGCGAGCCATCTCTTCGCGCGGCGCTCGCTCCTGCGCCAACCGACTACCTCTATTTCGTCGCGAACGATCAAGGTGGCCACTATTTCAGCAAGACCCTCGCCGAGCACAATCGCAACATAAATCGTTACCGCCGCTCCCTGGCCGCCGATTCTGCATCGAATGCTTCGGCGGCGTCTGTGCCACCGGCAAAGTCGACGCCGCAGCCCGCTGCGCCACACCGAGGTCCGTCGTGAAGATCGATCACTCCGACGAACACGAACATCACGAAGGCGGATCGCCCACTAAAAAGGCGATGATCCTCGAAGCTGCCGAAGCACTGGGCAAGCCGCGCTTCACTCCCGCCGAAATCGAACAGATTCGCCGCAAACTTATTTCGCAGCTCGGCGAAAAAGGCAAAACCTCCTCCGATTACGTCGTCAGCGTTCTCGAAGAGGCCGGACTTCGTGTCGTTTGGTCTACCAAGTCGGACACCGAAGGTCTATACGAAGAAGAGTTCGCCGACCTGCTCCACTTTTCCACGCTCGAAGAAGCCGAGATGTGTCTCGTACGCCTCGATGAGCTCTACCGCAAATTCACGCGCGACCATGAGCCCGCCGCCATCGAACGCACCCGCGAAGTCGCGCGCCTCGGCCGACGCCGCGCCGAAATGATTTCGCGCAATCACAAGGTCGACGCCAAGAAACGCGACGAAAAAGAGGAAATCGCGCACTGGTTCGCCATCTGGCTCGAAACTCCCGACGCCTTCTTCGACTGGCTCGAAGTCCGCAAACAGTCCGCCGAGTTCGTGAAAAAATTCGGCTCCGGCCCCGGAGACGACTGACCATGATGCTTCTCGAAATCGAGCCGCTCGATCTCGGTGAAGACGTTCGCGCCGTCGGCCTCGAACTCACCGAAGCCGACGAATACCGCGAGCCCATCCGCGGTGCCGAAGCCACCAAAATTTGGACGCGCATTCTTCCCGCCGTCGCCTCCACCGAATCCTGGGCGCTCGATTTTTTCAGCCACATCGATCGCGTCCGCGACTTCTGCGACACGCACCAGATCGAATACCGTGTTTCGGGCAAGCGCGTCATCGTCATCCCCTGGTCCGGCTCCGCGCATCTCGAATCGCTAATCGAACGTTTTCAAAATGAAACGTTCGGCCTGCGCGCCGGTGAACTCGCCGCCAAGGAAGATCCCGCCGTCGAAGCCGAACTTGCTCGCCGCGGCATCGACGCCTATCACTCCAGTTACAAAAATTACGTGTACTGCGGCGCGTGTGATTTTGAAAACGGCTCACTCGTCCTTTTCACCGAAAAGTTCACTGCCAGCGAAGTGATCCGCCGCGTCCGCCCCATACTCGATGCCAAGGAAGTCGAAGTCCGCCTGCCCGCCTAGTCCGAGGCCCTCCCGCCCCAGCCGACCACGCCTGAATCAGACCCAACCAGCGCCGAAATTGGTACGGATGGCCTATTTCGCTCAACAATGGTCCTAGTACACTCGATAAGAGATTCAGGAGCAGTCGTCCCTCCCTGGTGATTTGACGGTGCAGAGCTCGGCCACAACCGCGACCCAGCGGGCGTTTGTCCGCAGCCTCAATGTATTGCTTAAGTACTGCAACCTCTATGGCTTGCAGCACGGACGATCGGCCGCACAGTTTGACGCCACGTGGGGAGAACTTCGTGCCGTCACCCGCGGCACGGGGGATTTGGGCTTCCTGGTCGGGGTTTCGGGATCGTGCCTCCTCCTCGATGGCGTCCCCCTCGACCTCAGCCCCGCCGAACTCGACTTTGCCGAGCTTCTTGCCAGCGCCCGGGTGGGAAGCATCCGCTTTCTGGCTTCTGCTTCGCGCGCCGATTTCCGCCAGCTTATAAAAGCTTTCATCGAGCCGCACTCTGAAGTCACGCTGGCCACGCGACTCGAAGAGCAGTTCGGCTATCACACTAAGTCGCGGATCCACACCAGCGAAAGCCTCTTCATTCAAGAAGGCGCCGGCTTTTATCAAGGCGGCTCGACCACCGCGCTCGAATCGCAAATCGCCGGCGGCGACGTCGAGTCGAAACGCTCGCGCGAACGCAACGCGGACACGAAGTCCACTCGCCGCGAAACGAAACAGCCGCACCAGCCCGCGATAAGTTCTTCGCAAGCCGCCGCGCGTCGCGCACAACGCAATCGCATCGCGCGCGCCGCCGCTTCCGCCGCATTCGCTGCCGCGTCGGCTGAAGTCGACAACGCCGAACTTGCCGACGTGAAAGCGTTTGAATCCGTGCTGCATTTCGAATCGCAAAGCACCTTCATCGACCAAAGACCACGGGGGCTCACAGTGGCCGATCTTTCCAGCGGAAACGACGCGGGCGGATACGACGCCAAGCAAGCCAGCAAGGAGCTGCAAGCCGCGCTTCACAAGATCGGCGAGGAAATGGCTGCGGAGGCGGACGCGGGACAGCAGACGCGCTTGAGCGTTGCGTTTACGCGTTTCAGCCAGGAAGCCATCGCGGGGAAAGACTACGAATCGCTCGAGCAGTCGCTCGACGTTCTCGCGAAACTCGAAGACTCGCGCCCCGGATGGGCGCAGAGCCTGCGCCCGCGCATCGGCGTGAAGAATTGCGTGCCGGACTTTGTCGAGACAGCGCTCACCTCGGAGGACGTTCCCGACGGATTGCTCGGCGTGCTTGCGCGCGTGCCAGAAGAAGCGAGCGTGATTCTTGCGGTCCGGCTCGCGCGTTCGGCTCGCTGCATTGAACGCGAGCGCGTTGTCGATCTCGCGCGATCGCTCGGCGCGCCGTGCGCACAGCACCTGAAAGAACTTCTGCGTAACTCGGGTGCGGAGAAAGCGGCGATGGCAATTGGACTGTTGAGCCGTCTTGATCCGTATGCCGTGAATGAATTGCTTCCGCGGCGCCTGCGCGACAACGGCCGCGACTTCCACGACGTGATCGTCCGCCAGCTTTCCATCGCCGGTGCGCGGGAACGAGGACATATCCTTGCGAACTCGCTGGAGCTGTTCGACCAGATGATCCTGCCACTCGCGCTCGATGAAATCGGCATGAGCGGTGATTTGGAAACCGCGCCGAAGCTGCTGAAGCTTGCGAACGGTGGCGTGGTGAAGAACTGCACCGAATTTCTGCGCGTGAAGTCGATCGAAGCACTCGGCCGCTTGCGCGCTACGAGCGCTACGCCTGCGCTTCGCAACTTCGTTGAGTCCCGCAAGACGCTTGGATGGGAGTTTCCGGAAGAGATTCGCACCGCTGCGGCGCAGGCGCTGAGCAAGTTCGATCTTGCGTGGGCACGCAAGTTCCTGCCCAAATCGGGACTCGACGCGAACATCCTCGCTCTTGCGCCGCTCGATCCGAAGCCGAACCGCGACTACGTGCGCCAGCGCCGCTATAAGAGAATCAAGCTCACGCGCAACGTGCCGGCGACGATCTCGACGGCGCATGCGAACTTCAACACAGCCATCAGCGTGCTCAGCCTCGACGGGGGATTGCTCAGTGGAGAGTTGAAACTTCCGGTGGGCTCCGAAGCCACGCTGAAAATTCCGGCAGGACTGCGGTCGATCAGTATGCAGACCGTGGTGCGTTTCGTACGCCAGCAAAAGGCGGGATTCGAGATGGTCGGGATGGCGCTCGACGATCGCGTCAAACTGCGCCGCCTTCTCGTTTCGCTCGGCGGAGACGCTGCGCCGCTCACGCTGCGCGCCTAACGCGTCGCGATTCACCCGCCGCCGAGTTGTGAGCATGATCTAAAGCGTCGGAGAGTTGTCCCCAAGCATGGCCTGGCGCACGATTTTGATCGGCGGAAATCCCTGCTTCATAAAATCGTCGTGAAACTGTTCCAGTGAGAAGCTCGAGCCCTGTTTTTTCTGCATGTCCGCACGCAGCTTCAAAATCTGCAGTTTTCCGAGCGTGTAGTAGAGATAGGTCGGATCGGACGTGCCGCGCATCGTTTCCACCAGCGCGCTCTTCGGCGTCTGGTAGCCGTCTGTCTCGAAAAACTTCACGCCTTCGTCGAACGTCATCGTGCCGGTGTGCATCTTGATGCCGACGATGAAGCGCGCGTTCCGCAGGAGCGCGTCCTGCAATTGCCCGAGGCGCAGCATTTTCGAATCGCGCTCGTCCTTTGCGCCCACGCCCGGCTGGTTGTAACCCTGGTCGAGCATCATCTGCTCGCAGTAATGCGCCCAGCCTTCGGCGTTGGTGGCCGAACCGATCAGCTTCCGCACTTTCGTGGGCGCCTGAGCCATCCACAAGAACTGAATGTAGTGGCCGGGGTAGGCTTCGTGCACCGAGGTGCTCACGATCGTGCCGCGATTGAAAACGCCCATGCGGCCTTCGATTTCTTCCGGAGAGTCGTGCGCGCCGGGCAGCGTGACGTTGAAGTACGCCTCGGTGGCCACTTTTTCGAAAGGGCCCGGCGTGTCCATAGACGCTTCCGTGGTGGCGCGCATGAACGGCGGAGTTTCCTCGAGGATGGGCCGCACCTCGGACGGAATCGTGATGATGTGTTTTGTCTGGATGAATCCGATGAGGCTGCTGAATGTGTCGCGGAAAGTCTGCAGCAATTGATCCGGCGCGGGATGATCCTTTTCGAGTTCGGCGAGGACTTCCATCGGCGGCTTCGACGGATCGATTTCCTTCGCGACGCGGTTGAACTCGTTCTGATTTTGGCGAAGATTGGCTGTACCGATTTCGAGCAACCGGTCGAGCGGCGTATCGACCATCTCGTCGTAGAGCAGTTTTTTGGAAAACGTGTCGGCACCGATGCGGAAGTCGCCTTTTGAATTCGGCAGCACTTCGAGCTGGAGCCACTTTTGATAGGACTCGAGATTCGCGATCACGGCGGCGTTGGACTTTTCGAAAGCGGCGCGCACCGCTGGATCGGTGGCATCCCTGAACGCCGCCGGCACATCGTTCTGGAAAAACGAGATGATGTCCGGAAGCTGCTGCAGCGCGATTTCGGTGTAAATGTGCGGAGGATTTTTCAGATTCGCGCGCGCGGCGACGAACACGGCGGGCATCTGCTTTTCGCGGGCGACCACCAGGGCGAGACGGGCGTCGGGTGACGCGAACTTGCGGCTCATGATCGTAAACACGCTGTCCGAAATGCCGCTCGAATAAATGTCTGGATTTTTCTCCCACGGGCGAATCGCTTCGAGCGTGAGCAGCGTGCCGCGGATCGAATTGAGCACCAGCTCGCGGTCGGCGGATTCAACGGGCGAGAGTTTGGTCGCGTCGACGGCTTCGACGCGATTTTCCATCGCGTGCAAGTCCGCGATTTGTTTCGTGACAGCTTCGCGCGAGTAATCTTCGAGCTGCGTGTCGTACTGGTGGAAGCCGGCGAGAGTTCCCGCGGTCGGGGCGTATTTGAAGTAGACGTTGTCGAAGAAGTCGTCGACCAGGGCGTTCCATGCGGCGTTGCCTGGAGTTTGCGCAGTAGCGGCGGCGGGCGGGGCAGCGGCTCGGGCGTGCGCGAACGTGAGGACGGCGATCAGGCCGACGGCTGCGGCAAAGAGGAGGGGTTTTCTGGGCAAGTCAGGCTCCGGAGTTAGATTTTGGCAGGGAAGAGTTTAATGGCGGGATTGGGTGATTGCCAGTGGGATGGGACGGACGGGTCGTCAAATTTGCGCTGAACTCAAGCGGCCGATGAGGGCGAGGCACGCGTGAAATCATGTGCTGCGAAAGTTGCGATTAGACTTGTGCCGTGGTGAGTGTTTTCTACGAGTTACGGGGATTTCTAATAGTTGAAAGTTGCGATTAGAAATTGCGAGTTGCAGCGGGTCTGGGGTCTGAAAAAACGTGGTTTTGTGTCGATTAGAAATTGTGAGCGGGGAGTCCGAAAGCTGGCGGGTTGAGGCGCTGCTCTGACCCGCCGTTGCAGGCACAGTGGCGAAAAGCTGAGCGGGGTGGGCGGGGTTGCGCATCCAGGAATGGCGACCCCACCAGATGGAAATTGGGGTGGGGAAATAGCGTTTTTCATTGTCGATTAGAAAAAGTTTTGGCGAGTGTTTTGTTGGAGTTGCGGTGATTTCTAATCGCATCCAGTGTCGATTAGAAATTTGGGGCGGGGAGCTGAGGGAGACCGGGTGGGATGCGTCCGGCGGCGACGGTGGAGTGCCGCTTAGCATGTGCATACAAAGGTGGGCCTCGATTACTGCTCAAGGCAGATTACCATAAGGGTACGGTAATGTCAAGAGACTGAGGCTAGTTTCAAAACGTGAATGCGCTGTTTGGGGCGAGCCGACCGGCCTTTGGGCCTGTCGGACGAAAGGCTCACAGACAAGTATCTATGCCACACGAGGCTCCGTAACGGGTGTGGAGTGAGGTTGATCGTGTTTGAGGCGCGGTGGTGACGGCTCGACCCGCGACCAACTGAGAGTTGGTCGCGCTCAGACACGAGAGTCCAGGCTACGGCGCGCTGCGCGGCCTCGGGCGAGTGTGGTATCTTTCGTGACGGTTGTTCGTTTGAGGTGAGAGAGGTCGTTTGAAGAAGCGCTGAAAATCGCTAGCCGGGACGAGAGATTCATGGCGACTGTCTATGCGATCAATTCTCTTCTCATCGACAAGGGCGTTTACAGCTCGGAAGAGTTCGAGGCAGCCTTCGTGGAATGGGTCAAGAAAGAGCAGAGCAAGAAGGCGCAGCACACGGCCGCGTAGATCAAGGCTTTCGCGTCGCAGGATTGGTTTCACCCCACCGGCATAACGGTTTTTTCCCGCAGTGAGCTCCGATGTCGCACCTTGCACCTTGCGCATTCGCAATCGCAGGCGGGTGCGGGCGGCAGTTTCTTTTCCGGTTTCTCTCTGAGTGACATAACGGCGAATGAATAAGTGGGGCGATGATATCACGCTGAACTTGCGTCCGATTGGAGTTTGGGCGCGGGAAGCGGATATCGGTGGGCGCGTAGGCGGAGCGATGATCGTCGTGTGGAGGTGGAGCGATGAGCGAAGCGATGATCACGACGATGGGTGGTGCGGTGGTAGTGGATGGGACGCGCAGGGCGAGGAGAGTTGTGGCGATTGAAACCTTTGTGGCGGAGGCGGCGCGGCTGGGCGGGAAGGATGTGCACTTCGGATTTCCGGCGTACACGGCTCCGGCGGGTGCGGGGTTGCCATGCCGACACTGTTTGCAATGGATTGAGGAGGGAGCGAGCGCGACGCTATTTACGCTCGATCCGTTCGCGGGCGTCGAAAAGCTGCCGTTGCCGGGGCCTGTGTATGTGCATGGGGATGGTTGCGAACGCTACTCGGAGGATGGCGCGCTGCCGATGCATTTGATGAAGAGTCCGCGGACGTTGAATGCGTATGCGAAGGGGCGGCGGTTGGTGGCGCAGGAGTATGTAGAGGAATCGACGGTGGCGGCGGCGATTGAGCGGCTGATGGGGCGTGAGGATGTGGACTACATTCATGTGCGGAGTACTACGGCGGGGTGCTACACGTTTCGGGTTGAGAGGGTGGAGCGCTGAAGATGGCTGCTGGACGAAAGGCGCACGGACACTGTGTCTGGGCTACACAAAGCTCCGTAACGTGTGTTGAGTGCCGAGTCCTGGGGTGGTATGGCGTTTGTGCGATGGCTCGACCCGCGACCAACAACTGAGAGTTGGTCTCGCACAGACTCCCGAGTCTATGTTACAGCGCCCTGATGGGCGACCTTACGAGGGCGTATGCACGGCACGATTGCGTGTGCCACGGTGTGGGTTTGTCACAGGCTGCCTATGTTACAGCGCTTGCTTCGCTCGCGCCTGAGCGTAAGGAGGGGAGGCGGGTTGGCT
>JBEKJW010000070.1:0-24000 GCA_050011035.1 Candidatus Acidiferrales bacterium | reverse complement strand
GTCGTGCGATTCCAGGAGTCGCCGCCGTCCTTCGAAGTCCAGAATCCCTCGTTCGTGCCTGCATAGAGGTCGAGTGGTGCGTGCGGGTCTTGGCGCAACGCGTACGTCCGTCGCGACGAGTACGGGATGCCCGCGATCTTTTTCCACTGCGTTCCGCCGGAATCGCTGCTGTAGATGCCAGAGCAGGCGCTGGCGAAAATGCGGTCGGGCTTTTCCGCGTCCACGGCGAGGCTCAATACGTCCGAATCGTCGATCATTCCGTCGTGGATCGCGAGCCAGTGCTCGCCTGAATCTCGCGTTTTCCATGGCAGATGGAACGTGCCTGCATAAATCACCGCCGCGTCGGATGGGTCGAACGCCAGCGAGTCAATGTTGCGCAGCTCGGCGTAGTCATCCGGCGTGATGCGCTTCCAAGTGGCGGCGTGATCGCGCGTCAGAAACACGCCGTCGAGACCACCCGCAACCATCACGTTGGGATCGGATGGCGCTTGCGCCAGCGCTCGCAACGCATGCCCCGTTAGCCCCGCAAACTGGAACGAGCGTCCCGCATCGTGGCTGACGTAGACAGCGCCGCTCTCGCCGCCCCGTCCGCGCGTCCACGTCGTCGCAAAGAGCGTCGAGCCGTCGTGCTCGTCCACGAGCAGCGCACTTACGACGGCTGTGGGATCGTCTCCAGTTCGCCCAAGCCGCGCCCAGTGATCTCCCGCGTCGCGTGAGCCGAATACGTCGCCGTCCGTCGTTCCCAGATAAACCGTGCCGGGACGCGAAGCATCGGCCGCGAGCGAACGGACGTCGCCACCCGTTGGCCCGAGTGGCTGAAAGGTTTGCGCTGGAAGAGAAAAGGCCGTGGCGCAGCTCACGGCTAGAAGCAACGCTGCACGGTAGAGGCACACGCGGGGCAATGGAAACCGGACAATTCTCATCAGACTGCGGGCACTGTATCGCGGCGGCTCCGCAAGCACAACCGCACACTTCGTTTTCACTGCGGGCGCAACGTTACGCCCGCCAGACGCCGGGACGGTCGACCACACGTCGGCTAGAAAGTCGCGCCGTCCGGCACGATCACCACGTCTGTCCGGCGATTGTCGTCCGCGCCCGTTTGACCGGCCGCGGTTCGCGTCTCGACGCGCGAGGCATCGACGCCCTTCTTGTCGTCCAGATATTTCTTGCAGGCGTCGGCGCGGGCCGTTGCCAGCTTGTCCGCGTGCGCTTCTTTTGGATCCGCATAACCGACCACCACCGCCTTAGCTTTCGGGTCGGATTGCAGCCGCACCGCAACGTCGTCAAGCGAACGCTGGCACACGTTGTCCGCGCGCGAGCTGCCGGGCTTAAACGCACATGAAGCCACCTTGCTCGCCGTCGGCGGAGGAGCCGGCGCCGTCACGTTCACGTTGGCCGTGCAATCGCACGCAGAATGCGCGGAGTTTTCAGCCCTGCCTGTAACGGTATACGTTCCCGGCGCGAGGCCGGAAGTATCGAGCTGCACGGTCGCGCCCGTCCCCACGATCTGCCCGCCATTCGACTGCCACGAGTACGTCAGTGGCAGCCCGGAAGGATCGTTCACCGAGGCGGTGATGTTCGGCCGCTCGCCAGCCACCACCGTTGAGCGATCCGCCGCGCAAGCCATCGTAGGTGCAGGCGGCACAGGCTTCGGTTGCACCGTCACGTTCGCTGAGCAGCTCGTCGCCACACCCTTGCCGTTGTCCACGCGCGCCGTGATCGCGTAATTCCCCGCCGCCGCACCCGTCGAATCCCACCGCACGTACGGTCCCGCGCCGCTGATCTTTCCGCCGTTCGCCGACCACATATAAGTCAGCGGGAATCCGTTCGCGCTCGTCCCCGTTGCACTCACAACCACCGCATCGCCCGAGCCTTCCATCACGGAGGATTTGTCGGCCGAGCACGACGACGTCACGTTGTCCGGCGGCAGCGGCATGTCATGCCAGTTGGCCGCGGCGAGCTTCACCACGAATCCGTTGCGGTCCACGTGGTTGTTCAAGTTCAGCGCGTAGCGGTAGCCAATGTCGATCGCCGCGTGTTTGTAGAAATAAATTCGCACGCCGGTAATGGACTGCACGGGATCGCGCGCGCCAAACGTGGTGTTCTGAATTCCCTTGTTGATGTAGATCATCCCGTCGTACTCGGTCATGATCTGGAAACGCTTCCGTGGAAACACGATCATTCCCGCGCCCACTTGCATCTGATCCGCAAGGTTCAATATCTGCGTCGACGTCCCGCCGGGGAAAGCGACATCGTACGTGGATTTGCGCGTGAACCGGTACGACCAGTTCCCCGTGATTTCCAGCGAGTTCCCCAGGATCGTCTTGCTGGCCTCGACTCCGATTCCGTAGTTGAACCTTCCATACTGCACTTCGTTCGCGAGCAAGCTATTCAATCCGGTCTTGGTCGGAATGAAAAAGTCGTTGCGGATCGAAAGGCTCAGCGGCTTGCCGCGCTTCTCCGAAAGCAAACCGATCTTGAAGCCAAGATCGATTTCGCCCACGCCTCCACCATTGTGCGACGCGAATGGCGCGTCTTCCACGTACGCCGGCGGAAATCCCGTGGAAGGAATGATCGACGGATAAATCGTGTTGAGGTATTGCGGATTCGCGGCGTTCAGAGGCGAAAGGCTCAGCAAGCTCGGCTCATCCACGTGAATGTGATCGTGAGCGTCGATCGTAAAAAATCCCTGCAGCCAGTTTGTGATGCCCACGCCAAACGAAGGAATCACTTGCAGCTGCGTGATGTCGCCTGGCATCTCCGAAAATTTATTCACGCCTACGCCCACGTCCCAGGCATGCTTCGGCAGAATGTCGCCGAGTTCCAAGGTGAAAAGTCCGGGGTTGCCGTCCAGCGCCGGCATCGGATTCCACTTGATGCTGGCGTTGTAGGCCTGCGCTTCTTGAAAGCTGCCCGAGGTCACGGCGCCCTTCGGCATCGGCGCTGGCGCTCCTGCGTTCGGATCAATCAACGTCGTCGTCACCGGAGCCAGCGCTGGAACTGGAGTGGCCGAAGGGGTGGAAGTCGCATCCGGGGGCGCGGTGGAATCGCTCGCTGCTTTGGCCGCCGCATCCTTATCGGTCGTCGCAGCCGGCGCAGCTGCTTTGGTCTTCGAATCGGTGTTCGCCGATGTCGCTGCTGCCGCGTCGTCTGTGTGTGGCGCCTTGGTATCGTCGCCTGCGAACGCGGGCGCGGTAATCAATAAACCCGCCAGGAATAGGAGTGCGATGCGATCAGCGGACTTCATGAACCCCTCCAAATTTCGGTGCCACGATTAAGAGTGCGGCTGCGCTCGGCTATTTGGCGTACGTACCGATGCACAATCGGAGATACCCCTCGAGTCAATTGTTAGGGGCCCAAAAAGGGAGTTGGGGCGACACGTCCCAGGCAAAGCGGCGAATCGGAGCGAAGTATAATTCACCCCGAGGCCGTAACAGTACTCTTTTTTGCGGCTAAAAGGCCCCTCGGCAGCCCTTTCGCGTCTGGTTTTGCTACGCATTCGGGGCGCAACGGCCGGGCGAAACTTTTTCGTAGCTCCGGGGTTTTTGCTACAATGAGTGCAGCCGCTTTCTACTCCAGCAGAGGGCGCTACATCCGAATTTTGGAGGAGCGCATGCTTCGCTGGAAACCTCTCTTCTTTGTCGTTCTCTGCCTGACTCTTACGGCTATTCCCGCGTTCGCGCGTCCGCAGCAGGACGACGCTCAAGCCGCCACACCCGATTCCCAGCAGCAGGATGCGGCACCGATCGCGGGCACCCCGGGAAGCCGTTTTCTGGTCACGCTCGAGACGCGCATTTCTACCAAGCAAGATAAAGTCGGCAAAGCCTTCATCGCGCGCACGATCGACCCTATCGCCATGCCGGACGGCGTCGTGCTTCCGCCGGGGACCGCAATTCGCGGCCACGTCAGCAAAGTGAAGCAAGCCGAGATGATGGATAAGGCGAGTATCTGGCTCACCTTCGACCAGATTCATACGCCGCAGGGCTGGGCTCCGCTCGCCGCGAATCTGATCGACGCGCCCGACACCCAAAAGCTCCACGTTCTTTACGATCACGAAGGCGCCATCGAATACGCTCCCGTGAAGCGTAACGACGAAATCCTCGCTGCCCTCGCCGCCGCGATGAGCGGCGCTGCTCCGGGCGTTGCCGCGAAGGATGCCAAAGGCGCCGCGACCGGCGCGGCTGAATCCGGCGCCGAAGCCTTTATGGCCACCGCCGGCATGGGCCAGGAAATCACGCTCGAACCCAACATGAAGCTTCAACTCGCTCTAGCGCGCCCCATCCAGCTTCGCCGCGCGTAAGGGCCAACCGGCGAACGGCTGGCCAATCCGAAGTCGGAACCTACAACTGCCAGAAAACGCTCCTTTTTTGTGCGCCATGAGTGTGATTTTGTATCGATTAGAAAATGCCTCCGTCTATTGCTTTGTTGGAGTTACGGAGTTTTCTAATCGTTTCCAGTATCGATTAGAAAATTCGGTTTCGGGCTCGCCAGCGCCCGGTTTTTCGGTGGGCGGAGCCGGGCTTTGTTGGAGCGGCGGCGCAACGGAAACGTTGTGATGTTCGACCTGATGAATGATACGGCGAGGAGTTTCGATCCACTGGCCGCACTCGTTGATTTGGGAGCAGGCTTGGATGGCTTTGAGGACGACGGCGGCCGAGGGCTCGACGGATTCGGCGTTGTCCACGATGTGAGCGGCGGCGAATTTAAGGTTGAGCAGGCGGCGATCGAACAGGCCAGTGGCGTGGGCGTGGCGGTATATGACGCAGGTGCCGCCAAGCTCGTACTCGACGGAAATCCCATAGGGAGCGTGCCAGTGGAGGAAGTCGAGTTCGATGTCTTCGCGGTCTTTGTGTTTGCAGATTTTGCATTTGCGGGAGTGGCGATCGAGAGACGGGGTTTCGCGTGTTGTGATTTGAGTTTGTGTGGTGGTCATTTATCGTGAGAGTAACAGAAACGCACGTGAAAATGACCTGTACGGAAGTACGGATCGAGGGACAGTCCTAGAACTGGCTGCACGCGGCGGAAGCGAAACGAAAGAGAGAGCCTTCGGCCGGCGAATCATCCTCTGGATGACGGATCGTGTGAGAAACGGGTTCCTCGAGCGAAAGACACACAGATATCCCGCAAGCGGATCTGTGCCACGGGCCCGTCACCTTGGAATTACCAGCGACTCCTGCTAGATTCGGAAGTTGATGACCACGGAAAATCCGCAGCTGCAGCGCATCCTGATCGTCGAGGACGAAGAAAACGCGCGAAAAGGGTACGAAGCCCTTCTCCGCAAGTGGAATTGGGCGATCCTCGGCGTCGGCAGCGGTGAGGAAGCGCTCGCGAAATTCCAGGAATTCCAGCCGGACTTGATCCTGGCCGACGTGGAGTTGCCGGGCATGAACGGCCTCGACTTGCTGAAACAGCTCGGCGATGAAATCCTGCGCATTCCCGGCTCTCGGCCGCTCGCGCGATCAGAAACAAGTCGCCGCACTGACCCGCGAATTGCGCTCCGCCGGCAAGCTCGGCGCGCTCGTCGGCATCTCCGAAGAAATGCAGGAGGTGATGCGCCAGGTCGAAATCGCCGCGCCCTCCACTGCTTCGGTACTCATCACCGGCGAGACCGGCTCCGGAAAGGAAATGGTGGCGCGCTCGCTTCACATGCTTTCGCCACGGGCTGAGCGTCCGTTTGTAGCCATCAACTGTTCCGCGATTCCCGAATCCCTGATGGAGAGCGAAATCTTCGGCCACGAAAAGGGCGCATTCACGGGCGCCGCGGAACGCCGCATCGGCTGCTTCGAACTCGCGGACGGCGGCACGCTCCTACTCGACGAAATCGGCGAAATGCCTGCGCCAACGCAGGCTAAGTTGCTTCGCGTGCTCGAAGACCGCAAAGTTCGCCGCCTCGGCAGTAAAGTCGAGACTCCCGTCGACGTTCGCGTCGTCGCCGCCACCAACAAAAATCCCGACCAGGCTGTCGCCGACGGTCACTTGCGCCAGGACCTCTACTTCCGGCTGAACGTGTTTCACATTCATCTGCCGCCGCTGCGCGAACACAAAGACGATTTACCCGGTCTCATCGAATCTCTTCTTGCCGACATTTCTGTGAAGCACGACAAGAAGGTCACGTCGGTCGGCACCGACGTGATGGACCTTTTCAAGTCCTATCCGTGGCCCGGCAACGTCCGGGAGCTGCGCAACGTGCTGGAGCGCTCGGCCATCGCTTCGGATCGCAGCGTTATCACGCGCCAGCACCTGCCGTCGGATTTCGGCCGCGCCACCGCCGTTACGACGGCCGGTCTCGGCGGCATCCGCTTCCCCGTCGGCACCACCGTCGACGCAATGGAGCGGGAATTGATCCTGCAGACTCTCGCCGCGACCAGCCAGAACAAAACCCGCGCGGCGGATCTGCTCGGTATCAGCCTCAAAACTCTTCACAACAAACTGAAAGAATACGAGGCGGGGCGGAAAGATGCGTCTCAGCCTGAAAACTAAATTCACGCTCGCGACCTCGCTGCTCGTTTTGGCGGTGGTCGCGCTCGTGTCCGGCCTTTACGTAGCGCGACTGATGCGCCAGACGCTGCGCGAGGCCGACGACCGCGCGCATTTCATCGCGCTTCAGATCCTTCAAGCCTGGCAAAGCAGCCTGCTGGACGCCGCGCAGCACGGCGAAGCGCCCGCATCCAACAGTCCTGCGGATATGCACGAGTACATCCGCCGGGTTCTCGACAACAGCAGCCCGCTCAACTCTGTGATGGAGTCCGCGATCGTCTACTCGCCTACCATCTACGAGATCACGATCACCGATAAGGACGGCATCGTTCTCGTTTCTACCGACGCTGCAATGCGCGGGCAGAAAGTTGCGATGCGCCCGCCGATTTCGTCGCTTGTGCGCGCGAAATTCTTCCAGCAGATCAACATGCTGCTAGGCCCGCCACAGGTCTACGACTTCTCGCTGCCCATCGCGCTCAGCACCGGGCCGTTCGGGGATATTCGTATCGGCCTCAATTCCGCGTTAATTCGCGACGAACTCGTGCCCACCTTCAAATCCGCGGGCATCTACGCGCTCGCCGCCGTGCTGATCTCGACGTTTCTCGCATTCGTAGTGAGCCGGGCATCGCTCGCGCCGATTGAGCGCATCTCAAAACAATTGGACCGTATCTCGGCCGGCGAGTTCGACCTCGAGCCTGTCGTCGAACGAGGCGACGAATTGGGCGTGGTCAGCACCAAAATCGTCGGCATCGGAAAGCAGCTGCGCGACGTGCGCGAAATTTTCAGCACGTTGCGCGAGAACCTCGACCAGATCATGAGCGGCCTCGAAGACGGCTTGCTGCTTTTCAACGCATCGGGACGCGCCGTGCTGATCAGCCCATCGGTGGAAAAGTTCCTAGGAGTTCCGCTCGAGCAGCTCCGCGGAAGCAAAGTGAGCGAGATTTTTCCGCCAGGAAGCCCGCTGCGCGAAGTTCTGGGCGTGCGCGGCGATCAGATCGAGCCGCTCGAGAACGCCGAAATCGCGCTCGAGGGTCCGAGCGGGCCGCAGCGCATTGGCGTATCCGCGCAGGTGGTGCGCGAACAGGGCGTCGCGATGGGTTCGCTCGTCACCTTGCGTGACGTCGAGTCGCTCGAGCGTATCGGCAATCAGTTGCAGGTCTCCGAACGCCTCGCAGCGCTCGGCCGCGTGACGGCGGGCGTGGCTCACGAGGTGAAGAACCCGTTGAACTCGATGCGACTCTGGCTCGAAGTGCTGAAAGCGAATATGCCCATCGATCCCGAGCCACAACAGGCCGTGAAAATGCTTGATAACGAAATCGACCGGCTGGACCGCGCCGTGAAAACTTTCCTCAACTTCACCAAGCCCGTCGAGTTGAACCTCGAAGAAACCGACCTGCGGGCATTCCTCATCGAAGTCGCCGACGCGGCGCGGCCTTCCATCGATAAAGCCTTCGTAGACCTGGCCGTCGATGTGCCGCCTGTGTTTCCTCCCGTGATGCTCGATCAGCAGCTCATGCATCAGGCCGTGCTGAACCTATTGCTCAACGCCTCCGAATTCACGCCACCCGCCGGCCGCATTATGCTCAGCCTGCGGCGCAGCGGCGAATATGCCGAGATCGCCGTGTCGGACACCGGCAAAGGTATCTCGCCCGAAGATCAGCTGAAAATTTTCCAGCTTTTCTTCACCACACGAGCTGGAGGTTCCGGCATCGGACTCGCCAACACCTTTCGGTTTGTGCAGATTCACAATGGTCAGATAGAATTCGAGTCGGAGCTCGGACGTGGTACCACGTTCCGAATCCACCTGCCTCTGGCTCGTGCCTTCGAGCCGGCTGGCAAGTTGCGGGATTTCAGTCAGCCGTTTGCAGAAGAAAAAAGATAAATAAATGCCCAGCCAAAAGTCCAAGGCGCTGATGGGGTTGTTAGCGTTGGTGTGTGTCTGCGCGCTCACGGCTGTGGGCTGCACGGACAAAACGGTGAAGGCTGCGAATCCCGCGCCAGCCGTGCCCGCTCCTGCGGTCGCCGAGTCCAAGCCCATCACGAACGTCGCGCCGGATACGAGCGCGTTGCCGCCCGTTGCCGATGCAACGCCTCCGGTCACAAACACTCCGCCGGCAGCAACCGCGTCTTTGCCCGTGACGCCTGTGCACACCAAACCAGCTCCGCCGCCGCCCAAACATTCGGCCGAGCCCGTCACAGAAACCGCCAGCGAGCAAAGTACCAAGCCCGCAGCTCCGGTGATCTTGCCGCAGCTTTCGCCAGGCGATCGGGATGCGTATGAGCACCAGACCCAGGACGACATCAAAGTCGCGCAAGACAATCTAAGTAGATCTACCGGCCGCCAACTCAGCGCCGCGCAAAGCGATCTGGTTCAGAAGATTCAGAGCTACCTGAAGGATTCGTTCGCCGCCGGCCAGGAAGGCGACTGGTTCCGCGCCCAGCAACTCTCCCAAAAGGCCCGCCGCGTCTCCGACGAACTCGTCGCGTCGTTCTAGCCCACGCGTCGAAACATCGTAGCCCCGCGCGTTTTTGTTAGACTTTAGGCATGACCATGTATGATGCCGCCATTGCCGGCGCCGGCCTGATCGGCACATCCATCGCGCTCGAACTTGCCGAAGCAAACTTGCGCGTTGTCGTGCTCGATCGTCAGGAGCCGGGCCGCGAAGCGTCATGGGCCGCAGCTGGCATGCTTTCGCCGGGACCCGATTCGCCGGGCGCACTTCCTCTCGTTCCTCTTGGCAAGGATGGTCTTCGCCGCTATCCCGAATTCGTCGCCCACGTCGAGCGCGTCTCGGGCCAGCGGGTGCCGCTCGCGCGCAATGGCACGATCGAGCTTTTCTTTGGCGCGGCTGCGGAAGCCGAGCGCGCCAGTCTAATTAAGCAGTACGCGAGTTTGGGCCTTGCGATCGAACCGATGCCGCTCGATGCGGCGCGCAAGTTCGAGTCCGTAATCGGCGGCGAGCCTGCTGCGGCCGCCTGGCTTCCCGATGAAGCGACGGTCGAGCCACGCGCGCTTGTGACTGCCGTTATCGCCGCGTGCAAACGTCGCGGCGTCGAATTCCGCTCGAGCCAGCCGGTCACTGCGCTTCTTCGTGACGGCGACACATGCACCGGTCTGGTGGCCGGACCGGAGAAATTTACCGCGCGCTATGTGGTGATCGCGGCCGGCAGCTTCACGGCCGGAATGGAAAGCGGCGCCGACGCGAACACGCGCGCGATCGCGCATTTTGCTCCAACGTATCCCGTCCGCGGCCAGATTCTCGCCCTGCGCAATCCTAAAGTTTGTCTGACGCGCGTGTTGCGCTCCGAGAAGGCTTATCTTGTGCCGCGCCTCGACGGACGACTGATCGCCGGCAGCACGCTCGAGAACGTCGGCTTCGATAAGCAAGTCACCTCCGAAGGGATGCACAAAATTCTCGATGGCGCCCGCGCGATGGTTCCCGCACTCGTCGATTCGGAAATCATCGAGACGTGGGCCGGGCTCCGCCCCGGAACGCCGGATGGTCTGCCGATCATTGGAAAAACTACTGTGGAAGGATTGATCGTCGCGACCGGACATTACCGCAATGGAGTTTTGCTCGCGCCGGCGACGGCCGCGATCGTACGGGATTTGATTGTGAAGGGAAAGCCGCAGATGAACATCGAAGCCTACTCGCCGCTTCGATTTTCGACCGCACACGCCGCGAGTGCAGCGCCACAATCCGCATCCGCTGCGGATTGATTCGTCAAACGCAATTCGCGCGGCACCACTTGAATCGCAGTGAATTCCTAACCAATTAGAAGGGCGACGTTGAACGCACCGGTTCGCGGTTCGGCGGACCCGGCAGGTCCGAAGCCTTTCCGGGGCTCGTGAAAGTGATCTTGTCCGCATCGAGGTAGAGCGAGCGATTGATCACCGCTTCCACCGTGGAGCCGCGCGGCAATTCCGCGTCCGGTCCGCGCGTGAGGAGTACCGCCGCGAGTCCAACCGCCGCTCCAGCAGCAGCGCCGATTCCCGCACCCGCCGGGCTTCGCGCCGTAATTCCGCCGATACCCGCGCCGGCGGCGGTGGTCTTCGCGATGGTCGCGGCGTCGTCCTTCTTGTCAGAGTCGCCGACGATCACGCCCTCGCTGTTCGTTGTCTCGCCGCCGCCCGTTCCCGCACCTGTAGGCGTCGCGTTCAAGTTCACTTGATACGCGTTCGGCAAAATCATGTTCGTCATCTTGATCGCCAGCTCGCCCCGACCCTTCACGCGTCCGGGACGCTTCGACTCGGTCACTTCCCCGCTGACATATGAACCGGCCGGAATTACGACTTTGCCGTCGATCATCACCGGGTAGAGCGTCTCGAAATAAACGGGATCGCCTGGCCGCGCGCTACGAGTCGAGATTGCGTTGTGCAGAACGAGCGGAATATGAGTGCCGGATGGCACCATGATTTTCGTCGTCGAGGAAGCCGGATCACCCGCCGCACCAGCAGCTTGAGTGTCAGTCGGTGCCGGTGCAGCGCCTTGGCTCGCGCCGGTCGCGGAAGGATCGCCCGAAGTTTGTGCCGAGGCAGGTTTATCTGTGGCAGGCTTCGCCGCTGGAGCGGGCGCCGGCGGCATCGGTCCGTCTTGCGCGAGCGCAAATCCTGCGCCGAGGCTTAGGCCTATCGCTAGCGCGGCCGATTGCGCCACCCACAATACCTGTCTCTTCATAGGTTTAACCTGAATCCCTTAACCCTCAAGATGCGCGCAGTCGGGCCCGGGATGCCCGAGCATAACCCCTCGGGCAACTTCGTTACCACGCCTGTTTTCTGTCAACTTTTTATCCGTACCGTGTGCGCCATCAGTCTGGTGTACCGCTAAGGCACGGCAGCCCCATCAGCCCAATCGGGTGTCAATTCGGGGCCGATATAATTATGTTTGAGGTATCGCTTGGGCTCCCTGCGCATCGCTGATCAGGCTCTTCCCACTTCCCTCCGGCGCAAGACGCTGCTGATCATCGCGTTGACGACCATCGGAATGGTCGGCGGCCTCTCTCTGATTTCGCGCTTTCTGCTCACTCGCGGCTTCGGGAAGCTCGAGGCCGAGTTCGCCCGCGATAACGTCGAACGCGCTTCCTCCGCCATCGCCAACGAACTGAGCACACTCGATCGCAGCACCTCCGAATACGCCGCCTGGGATCGTACCTACGCGTACGTTCACGGCCAGGAACCGCATTTCGTCGAGACCGAGTTTCCAACCACGACATTCCAGCAGCTTCAGATCAGCTTTGTATTGATCTACGACCTCGACGGTAAACTTCTTTTCTCCAAAGGATTCGATATCGAACGCGGCGGCGAAAGACCGCTGCCACGCGGCCTCGACGCGCATCTTCAACCTGGGGCGCCGCTGCTCACGCATCGCACTCTCGTTTCGCGGGAAGGCGGAATTCTCGCGTTGCCCGATGGACCGATTTTGATCAGCTCGCGCCCTATTCTCACCAGCGAAGACAAAGGCCCCATCGCTGGAACGTTGATCATGGGCCGCGTCCTCGACGTTCCGGAACTCAGCCGGCTCGGCGTAATCACGCAGACTCCGCTGAAGCTGGAGGAGATCGACTCCGGCACGCTTGATCCCGACTTTATAGAAGCGCAAAAAGCATTCTCCCGCTCCGAACCCGTGGCCATCCAACCGCTGAGCGAGGATTCGCTCGCGGGCTACGCAGAGCTGAAGGACATCTACAACAAGCCTGCCGTGATCGTTCGCGTGATGCTTACGCGTCCGATTTACGCGCAAGGCCAGACCAGCGTGCTGCAGTTCATTTTGCTCATGCTGGCTTGTGCGTTTGTGTTCGGCGCGGTGATGTTGCGCCTGCTCGAGCGCGTAGTGATCTCGCGCATCGCCAACCTTACGGACAGCATCACGCAAATCGGTGCGAGCGGCGACCTGAGCGCGCGCCTGGTCGTAACCGGCAAAGACGAACTCGCCTACCTTGGCACCGCGATCAACGGCATGCTCGAAGATCTCGAGCGCTCGCAGCTCGAGCGGCACGAAGGCCGCACTCGACTGGGCGTGATGATCGAGCGCATGCCAGCAGTGCTGTGGACCACTGACAAGGAATTGCGCTTCACATCGAGCATGGGTTCGGGTCTCGACGCGCTCGGCCTCAAGCCCGGCGAAATCACGGGCATGCTCCTCTTTGATTATTTCAAGACCGACGATCCGAACAGCCCGCCCATCCAGGCACATGGAAAGGCGCTGCTCGGCGAATCCGTCACTTACGAAATGGAGTGGAACAAGCGGATCTTCGAATCGCACGTGCAGCCGCTACGCAGCAACGAAGGCGAAATCCTCGGCGTCATCGGCGTCGCGCTCGACATTACCGAACGCAAGCACCTCGCCGATCAGCTTCGCCAGTCGCAAAAAATGCAAGCCGTCGGTGAACTCGCGGGCGGTGTCGCGCACGACTTCAACAACTTGCTCATGGTCATGAAGGGCCACGCCGAGATGCTGCTCGATCGCCTCTCCGAAGGCTCGGCCGAGTTGCAGAACGCGAAGCAAATCCACGATGCCGCCGAACGCGCCGCGGGCCTCACGCGCCAGCTCCTCGCGTTCAGCCGCAAGCAAGTACTTCAGCCGCGTGTGCTGGATATGAACGAAGTGGTCGGCAGCATGATCCAAATGGTCTCGCGCATCATCGGCGAAAGCATCGAACTTGCCTTCCTGCCCGGTTCGAAACTCGGCTGCGTGAAAGCCGATCCGAGCCAGATCGAGCAGGTCGTGCTGAATCTCGTCGTGAACGCGCGCGACGCGATGCCGAAAGGCGGCCGCCTCACCATCGAAACCACGAACATCGATCTGGATCGCATTTACGCTTCGTCGCACGCCGTCGTCGAGCCCGGTCCTTACGTGATGCTCACGGTCACCGACAACGGCTCCGGCATGGACGCTGAAACGCAGGCGCGCATTTTCGAGCCGTTCTTTACGACCAAAGGGCCCGGCCGCGGTACGGGTCTTGGTCTCGCCACCGTTTATGGCGTCGTGAAACAGAGCGGCGGCTACATCTGGGTCTACAGCGAAGTCGGCCACGGCACCACGTTCAAGGTCTACTTGCCGCGCGTCTCAGCGCCTGCCGAAAAGCTCGTTGCGGAGAAGCAGCCCACCGCCCCGTCGCCCGGCACTGAAACCATTTTGTTTGTGGAAGACGAAGAGAATGTTCGGGAGCTGGTCTCGGAGTATCTGAAGGCTCGTGGCTACACCGTTCTCGAAGCGGGCGATGGCATTGTTGCGCTCGAGCTGGCCGAGCAGCATTTTGGAAGCATCCAGCTGTTGATTACCGACGTGGTGATGCCAAAACTCAGCGGCCGCGAACTGGCTACGCGTGTTTTAGCGAAGCGCAAAGATGTGAAAGTTCTTTATATTTCCGGGTACACCGACGACAGCGTTTTCCGCCACGGCGTGCTCGAAGGCGGAATGTCGTTCCTTCAAAAACCGTTCAACCTGAAATCGCTCGCCGAAAAAGTTCGTGAAGTTCTCGACGGTGTGCCCGCCCCCGTGTCCGTCAGCGAAGACTGATCGAGCTTTGCTTTTCCGAGTGTCGCACCCTCTTCACTTCAAAAAGGTGCATGCCATCCAAACGCACCCCCGCTCCGTCGCAAAGACGGACACGTCAAATTTCAGTAGTGAAATGTATTCCTAAGTGAGGACTACGCTCTGGCCGGTCAGCTCGAAGCGCTTGCGGCAGCGGATATTGCGGCAGGCGACCATATCGTCCATGCGCACCATGTAGGTGCGGGCCTTGGCGAATTTCGCTTTATCGTCGGCGTCCCCGCCGGGAGGCATCGCAGCCTTCTTCGTGCGGACGATCCACCGCACGGGAAACTCGCCTTCCTGGCGGCAGTGCGGGCACACCAAATGCATGTTTTTGTTTTCGGTCTTCTCGTCGTAGAACCGTTTCTCGTCCATCATGCCGGTTGCACCGCTCCAGACTTCGCTGCAACTTCATCCATGCTCGGAAATTCGAGGCCTTGATCTTTCCACCGCGGAAGCCAGTATTCCAGCGCCGCAACGATGTGCCCGCGACTGCCTTCGAGCACGTGATAATCGCCGTCGTGCAACACGACGATATCTCCGCCTCCGGTGGCGCGCAAGCGCTGAATTACCGGCTCCGGTTCTGAGACGGCCCAGTCGCGCGCCATCCGCGTCCACATCACCACGCTCGAACCAAATTTCTCGCGTACGATTCCGTCGAGCCACGGATTGCGATAGCCGAACGGCGGACGCATCCACTTCGTCTTAACGTTCGCGGCTTCGCCGATGGCTGCGGTACATCGATCGAGCTCTTCGCGCGTGCGTGCCGGCGAACAGACGTTGAGTCGAGGGTGCGATTCGGTGTGATTTCCCAGCGTGTGTCCGCGCTGCAAGATTTCGGCCGTCAGCTTCGGAAACGCCCGCACGTGGTTCCCGACGACGAAAAACGTGCCCTTCGCGCCGTGCCGTTCCAGCAAGTCGAGTAGCGCCGGCGTGACGGTCGGATTTGGGCCGTCGTCAAACGTGAGCGCCAATGATTGCGCGTCGCCGGTGTGACGCCACGTCCGTCCGAAAATCTGAGAGGACGCGACCATGGATCCCCACGCGTAAACCGCGCCTGCCGCGCACGCGCCTCCGAGGCCCACCCAAGCAAAATTGCTCGCCATTTCGACAGAAATTTTCTCACACGGGCTGAATCCGCGTGTTAGAAATCGGCTTCGCGCCGCGTATCATCCTTAGAATCGCTCAAGTGCCCGGAGGCACGTCGATGAAGGCAACGCCGTTCGAATTCCGCAACCGCTTCTGGATTTTCGGCGCGTTCTACTGGATCGGCTTCGCTTTCTACAGTTTCGATCACGTGAATGCGATCGCTTACATCCTGAGTCTCTTTCAAAGGAGCGGCGAGGCAAAGGCCAACTCGATTTCCGTCGGCGGAGTGGCTGTTGCGGCGGTGCTGTGCTTCCTGTGTGCGGCGCTTCGCACGTGGGGAACGGCTTACTTAAAAGCGGACGTGATGCAAGACGCTTCACTCCACGCCGAACGGATCGTCGCGGACGGGCCCTATCGTTACATGCGCAATCCCCTCTACCTGGGTGGAATTCTTCTCGCGTTTGGGATGGGCTTGTTAATGAGCCGCGCCGGTTTTCTGTTTTGCGTTTTGGGCGTGACGATTTTCTCGCTGCGTTTGATCGGGCTTGAGGAATCGAGTCTGCGGGCCGAGCGCGGCGAGAGTTACGCTGAATACTGCCGCCTTGTGCCGCGCATACTTCCGTCGCTCACGCCGCGCGTGCCATCGGGAGGAATGCAGCCGCAATGGGGACAGGCGTTTTCGGGTGAATTATTTATGTGGGGATTTTTCGTGGCGGTGGTGGCGTTTGCCGTGACGCAGAATCAATACGTGCTATTGGGTGTGATTGTCGTGGCGCTCGCGCTCTACATTATGCGGAGCTACATGGTGGTTTCGCGGAATCGGAGGAAGTCGCAACAGTCGTAGAGTGGCGGTTGGCCGGGGCTACTCTTCTAAAATGCTAGTCGGTCTGGCGCAACGACCGGAGATCGATTCCGAGTTGCTGGCACTTTTTGTAGAGGTGGCTGCGCTCAAGACCGAGCGCCTTCGCCGTATTCGTCATGTGGTTGTGATGCTGCTTCAGTACGGCGAGCAGCGTCTCGCGTTCGAAAGCTTCCACCCGCGTGGCTAGCGGTCCCGCCGCGGCGGCGGCACTGAGCGCGCCATCGTGGGCGACAGTAGTGGTGAGCGCCTGCGGTAGCGCCCGCGCTACTGTTTCCGGTTCCACTGTATCTCCCGTCGCGAGCAGCAACACACGCTCGATCACGTTTCGCAATTCGCGTACATTTCCCGGCCAAGAATACTTTTCCAGTTCCTCGAGCGCTGCCGGGGAAAATCGCTTTGGCTTCCAGCTGTTTCGTTCGTCGAGCTGGCGCACGAAATGCTCGGCGAGCACGCGAATGTCTTCGCGCCGATCGCGCAAGGGTGGCAGCGTAATCGGAAACACGAAAACGCGGTGGTACAAATCCTCGCGGAACGTTCCCTGCCGGACTTGCTCTTCAAGGTTTCTGTGCGTTGCGACGATCACTCGCACGTCCACGGCGAAAGGCTTTTCGCCGCCGACGCGCTCGATCTCGCCTTCTTCGAGCACACGAAGGAGTTTCGCCTGCATCGTGAGGGGCATGTCACCGATTTCGTCGAGGAACAGAGTGCCGCGGTGCGCCTGCTCGAATTTTCCAGTGTGCCGCGAAGCCGCACCTGTGAACGAACCCTTTTCATGGCCAAAAAGTTCGGTCTCCATCAGCTCCGCCGGAACCGCGGCGCAATTCTGCGAAATGAATGGGCCACCCTTACGGGGACTTTTTTCATGCAGCGTTCGCGCGACGAGTTCTTTGCCCGTGCCCGTCTCGCCGCGAATGCAGACGCGAGTTTCGCTGTTCGCGACATGATCCACCTGCGCCATCACTTCGCGCATCACGGGGCTCGCCCAGACGATGTAATGCCGTCCGAGGCGGCGCTTCAGGTCGCGGTTTTCATCTTCGAGCTGTTTGAGGTGCAGCGCATTCTCGACTGTGAGAAGCAGCTTCTCCGTGGTGATCGGCTTCTCCAGAAAATCGATCGCGCCGAGGCGCGTCGCCTTGACCGCCATTTCGATGGTCGCCTGGCCGGACATCATCACGACCGGCGTTGGTATGCCAACAGTCTTCAAATCTTCGAGCAGCGCGATGCCGTCGCGGCCGGGCATCACCACGTCGGAAAGGACCAGATCGAATCGCTCGGCCTTGGCGATCTCTACGGCGCGCGCGGCGTTATCGCAGACGGTGGCTTCGTGGCCGGCGAGGCGAAACGCGCGGGCGAGCGACGCAAGGGTGTTCGCGTCGTCGTCGATGATCAGAATGTGGGCTTTGGCGGGCACGGCGTCACGCCTTGTGGACGGGCTGCTCGACCAGGATCGGCGGCGCCGGCGTGACTTTAATCTGTGGTGGGTGAATCGGCAGGTCGATATGGAACGACGTTCCGACGCCCGTCTCGCTTTCCACCGAAATGCTGCCGCCGTGATCGGCTACCACGGCCTGCACGATGGCGAGTCCGAGTCCTGTGCCGTGCTGCTTCGAGGTGTAGTACGGCGTGAAAATGCGCTCGGACTCTTCCGGCGTGAGCCCTGAGCCGGTGTCTGAGACTTCCAGCCGCACGTTGTCCTCTGTGTGCATCGTGCGCAGCATCAGCACGCCGCCCGCGGGCATCGCATCCATCGCGTTGAGCACGAGATTTTCGATGGCGCGGTGCAGGAGCGTCGCGTCGGCTTGAATGAGCGGCAAATTTTCTTCCAGGTGGAGCTCGGGCGTAATCGGCGGGCGCCCTACGGCGCTGAATTGCGCTTCGAACAGCTTCACAACGTTGCGCACGATTTCGTTGAGGTTGACCGGCGAAAGTTCCGGCTGGGGCATCTTGGCGAAATCGCTGAAGCGCGTGACGATCGTCTTCAGGTTTTGTATTTCGGTGATCAGAATCCCGGTGGACTCGCGGAACACTTCGTCGAACTCGGCCGGGCTGTGGTCGTGCGCGGTCTGCAGGTTTTCGACGGTGGTCTGCAGGGGGAACAGCGGATTCTTCAATTCATGCGCGAGACGGCGCGCGAGTTCGCGCCACGCCGCGACGCGCTCTACTTGCACCAGGCGGTCGCGCTGCTCGACCAATTGTTGCGTCATACCGTTGAAGGTCTTCGCCAGCTGGCCAATTTCATCTTTGCCGTGAACGGGGACGCGAGTGCTCCAGTTTCCATCTGCGACGTCCTGCGTGCCCTTCACCAATTCCTGTACCGGCTTGGTCACGCGTTTGGCGGCCCACCAGCTTAAGAGAAGTCCGAACAGCAGACCGACGGAGGACACCGCGACTGCGAGCCAACGGATTTTTCGCTCGAGCGCGATCGCTGCGTTCTGTGAGCTGCCCACGAGAAACAACGCGAGCATGTCTTTCGAATTTTCCGGCAACGGAATCGCGTAAAACTCTTCGGCGTTCACCGGGTAGACCGACCAGACGATGCGTTCCGACTGCGGCTTGGGATTTTTCTGTTCTCGCTGAACCAGAGACGCGAGCCGATCCGCATCCTGCGCGGGGCCGGACTGGTTCAGCAGGTTCGCGCTCTGAAATTCAGGTTCGAGATTCAAATACAGCAGCGCGCGCGTGCCATCGGGAAGCACCAGCGAGCTGAGGAATTTTTGGTCCAGCCGCTCTCCGCCGACGACATAAAGGTTGCGATCACCCACGCGCACCGTCGATACGGCGATCAGGCCGAGCTGCGGGCCATCCTGCGTATCTATCTTCAACAGGAACGCGCCGCGCGACGCCCAGTCTTGCTGCTGCGTGACCCAATCCAACTTGTAACCGAAGCGCGCCGGCGATTCCTGCGATGAGATGATCGAGCCGTCGTTGCCGACGAAATCGAGAAAATCGAGTTGATGCGATTGCGAGACGCCATGCGCATCGTTCACGTAAACCGACACGTCCGAGTTCGGGCGGCTCAGGTCCACGGCCATCGCGGTGGTTTCCTGTTCCTCGGCAATTCCCTTCACGCGGTGCTGGACTTCTTCCTTACGGCGGTCGAATTCGAGCTGGAACTGCTGGATGAGGGCCTTGGTGTGGTCGCGGTTGAGTTGATCGAAGGCCTTGCGCGAAATCAGGGTGACTGCGACGGTGATCAGAGCGACAGACGCAAGTAGAGCGAGTATGAAATTAACGAAAAGTTTCGAGCGAAACGTCACGAAATGCCCTCAGAGCTGCGGTTGTGCTGCGGCGCGACGGCGAGCTTCTGAATCGCTCGTTCGCGCCGGAATGGTGGTTGCTATTGTGACGCCTGCGGCACCGGATCGAGCCAGACGTCGGCGAATGGCCACGTCTCGCCCGGCGCAGGCGGTTTCCAATCCCGCACGCGCGCGCTCAAGCCGTACACCTGCGGCACCCAATCGAGCGGCACGATGCGATGCGTCTTCATCACTGCACGCTCCCGGTCGAGCACGTCTTGCGCGTTCGCGTTCGACGGAAGCGGCGAAGCGTCGACTTCGGTGATCGTCGCCACCGTCGCGAGCATCTTGCTGAGCGCGATTGCTGGTTGCGCCGAAGTGATTCTGATGCGCGCGATCACCGCATCGGTTTGCGTGAGTGAAGCGGACCTCGCTGCGGCGCCCTGCGGAAGCGCCTGCGTCGTGATCGAAATGCCCGGTTCTTTCGCGTTGACCGCGATCCGTTCGGCAATCGCTTGCGCGAGTGGATCAGCGGAATCATATCCCAACACCAACTTCGGGACCGACGAGTTTTGTCCTAAAAGTTCCTTGGCCTTTGCCGTGCCGTCGGCGGGAGTGGCGGGTGGTGCGAACAAAAATTCGGTTCCGCTGATCCATTGCGGCAGGAGGCCGCCGGCGGGCTCGCCCGTTTTCTGCAAAATGAAATTCGCGATGGCGCTGCGGTCGATCGCGGCGGAGACGGCCTCGCGGACGGCGTCCGTAGTCTTGTCGGCGGAGCCCGCGCTGAAGATCAGCGCGATGAGTTCGTCGGGCTGCGAGGTGCTGACGCGGACGCCGCGCTCGGCGGCGTGGCGGGCGTCTTGCGGTGCGATTTTCGCGAAGTCCGTTTTGTTGAGTTCGAGGTCGAGCAGACGGTCTTTCGCGGCGCGGTTCATCGCGATTTCGATGGCGTCGACGTAGGGGCGGCCGCCGCTGAATTTTTCGTTGGCGGCGAGCGTGAGTTCTTTGGCGGGCTGCCAGTCGGAGATGCGAAATGGCCCCGAGTCCTGCGCGCCGGAAAATGTTCCGTCGGCGTCGCGTGATTCGTAGATTAGCGAATCGATCTCGGTGCGCGCGGCGGTTTCTTCTGGATTTGCCGGTGTGGTGGATGGTTCGAGTGAGGCGACGGCTGCGCCGATCTCGACGCGGAGCGTGCCGCCGTAATGCGGGCGCTTCGCCATCGCTGCGGCTACTAGCGGCAGGGCGAAGAGGATTGTCGCGCTACTCGCCGCAAGTCGCCGCGACACGGTATCCCTCGTAATTTCCTGTTTTGAGATTGAGTACGATTGCGCGGGCTTCGCCATCTCCGTCGGCCGTGAGCGAGAGCACTGGGCCGTCCAAGTCCAGCGCGGCGCCGGAGGCTGTGGCCGATTTCTTGCGCAGCAGATAGCCGCGAATCGTGTCGGGCTGGGTCCAGTCGGCGTTTCCGCTGGCCAGCGCCACTTGTGCGTCACCACACGTCGACTTGAGGAGGGCCGCTTCACCCGTCTCGCGTCCCGGAATTAGGCTCGCTTTTGCGGCGTCGCCTGTGAGCGGCGTGCCAGCGCATGCAAGTTGCGCGCCTTTTGCGGCGCTGCCTGTGCACGTTACGCCGGAAATCATCGCCAAGACCGCGCCGCCGGAAGCGTCGCCAAAATTTCCACGCACGTCGCGCGGCCACGGCGCTTTGTGTGCGATCGGGGCTTCGTGATCAAGGTCCCACTTCCCTGCCGTCTGCGAGTAGATCGCGATGCGGCTCGGCTCCAATACCGCGAGTGTTTCACCGGAACCGTCTGCCGGCGCGGTCTCGTGGAAATCGAGAAACTTTGTGGACTGTTGCCACACGAGCGTCTTTTGGATCGCCAACGTTGCGCCGGTGCTTGCTCCAGCGGCACCGCTCGACTTTGCGACACTCACCACGGCGATTTCTGGTTCGTGGCCCTCATTTTCTTTCGCGCGAATTTCCGCGACCCACACGTAGCTGGTGCCCGAGTCTGAAAGGGTAACGTCCAGTTGCGTCTCCGCCGCCGCTGAATGGGACACGCGAAAGTGGTGCTGCGCTAGTTTGGTTTCCAGCCCTGCGCGAACTGTCTCGACGTCTCCCTGATCGAGCGACGAAATGTTCTTCACTGTAAGTGTCATTGGATGCGACGGGCTCACCGTTCCCGCGATCTTGTCGGCGAGCGCACCGAGCGCGTCATTCCACGCCTGGGGCAACGATGCCGCGCTGCTCGTCTGCGGCTCTGCCGAGGCGGCCGCCGCGCGTACGCTCGCAGCAGCACAGGTACATGCGATCGAAGCGGCCAAAGGAACCGCGAACCACGATTTTTTCAGGTGAATGAATCGGCGGAAGTGCCGCATCGGGCAGCGCGAAATGCGATTTCGTTTCGCGAGCCGCCATCATAGCACACGCCTTTTCGTGGAATCGCAGCCGGTCGCGCCGCTTGTACTCACTCGCGCTCAAAAACTCGCTCTCATTTCCGCAGAAGCTCACGCACATTGCATCAATCCCGCGAACGCCGGCTTGGTGGCTCGAGCCCGCTTCTTCCGGCTATAAGCTTCGCTGCGGCGGTAGCGTTGCTGCGCCATCCGAAGCGGGCCGGAGCCACCTGCAAGGGTCTTTGCCGGCTGTCTCTCCCGGCTGCGTCGAGCGAAACGCGGGACAGGCCGCACCTTGCTCGATCGAACCGGGAAACTCGTCTTGCAATTGGTATGCACTAGCGGCTCGGATGCAACGCCGCCTCGCTCCCCTCGACCGACTTCAACACGTCGTTGGTGAAGAAAAACTTCCCGTCAGTCGGTACCATCATGATCTGCACGCGGTCGCTCAACCGCTGCGCCACGGTCAGCTGCACCAGCGTGGGATTGGTCTTCAGCGCCGCGGCTTCGAGCTGCAGTTTCTCGGCGTCAGCCTGCGATGTGACGCGAATCTCGTTCGCCTGCGCGTCGGCTAGCATCGTCTGGCGCTCTTTCTCCGCTTTGCCGTCGATGACTTTCGCTTCGGCCTGAGCCTTCGCGTTCGAGACCGTCTCGTCGTTCTGCGCTTGCGTCAGCAGCGTCCGCTTCTGCATTTCGGCCTTGCTGTCGATCACCTTGGCCTGCGCTTCGGCTTCGGCGTTCTTCACGCGCGCCTGAGCCGCCGCGTCGGCATCTTCAAGAGTCGTCTGCTTCCGAGCTTCCGCTTCCAGGCGCGACTGCTCGATTTGTTTCTGCTTAAGGGGCAGCGTGTACTGCATCGCGTCAGACTCGGCCTGCGCCATCAACACGCGCGTCCTCGCATCCGCCTCGGCATGTTTGATCTGGCGTACCTTCTGCGCCTCCGCTTGCGACCCCGCGATGGCGACTTTCTTCGCCTCGATGCTTTGGTCGACCGTCACCTGGTCATCTTCCTGCTCTTTCAGCAGCAGGCCCTGCAGACCGTCCGCGTATTCCTGCGGCAGTTGCACCTTGCGGAGCAATACTTCCTTCACCACGATTCCGTCGGTTCCCAGACGCGCCGTGATCGCCTTCGTCGCGCGATCGCGAAACTCTTCGCGCTTGGTCGAAAAGACTTCGCGCACCGGATAATCCGGTCCCAACTCACGAAACACGCTCATCACTACCGGCGCGACAATCTGCTCGTCGATCGGCTGCGGCAGATTTGCCTGCATGTAGTCCAGCCGCTTCGGATCGATCCGGTAACGCACAGTCACGCCGATTCCGACTGAAAGTCCTTCGCGGGCTTCGACCGTCAACACCTCGAAGCCTTTGTCCTTTGGCCCTTCGCTCGCTGCCGTCGAAAAGACTTTTTCGCGAATGTCGAATGTCTGCGCGCGCTCGACGAGCGGCACCAGAAGATGGGTTCCCGCGTACATCGTTCCCGGACGCACTCCTGAAATCTGGCTGATGCGGACGGCCGCTTCGCCGTCCGGCACCACCAAAATGCTTTTCGCCGTGAGCGCTGTTACTGCGGCGATTGCTGCGAGCTTCGCTGCCGTCTGCCAGCGGATCGCGCGTCGCGGGCCGGAACTGCGCCGACCGATCGTTACTACGGGCGTCGACTCTGGACACGGCGCTTGGGAATCGGCCGCCTTCGGAGTCCCACCGCCGTCGCCTGTGCCTTCGGCGGTCGCGAGTGACAATCCCGAGTCGGCGAATTTCTCTTTCGCCGGCCGCCTCAAAATCCGGTCCAGCTCGAATGCCAGGTAGATGTCGTAGAGCACCACTCCCAGCGCCAACGCCGCAAACCCGAAGCTCACCACCAACAGCAGGAATCGCAGGAACAGCATGTCAGCCTCTCTTTCTCGCCGAACCTTCCGGCACCGCGCTCACGCCGCTTTCCGGCCGGCCTGATTCCGCGGAGCCTGATTCACGATCGCAGCGAACTTTTGTGACGTGGTCTGGACTTCAACGCGCGCCGGCATCATCTTCATCAGCAGCTCCAGGCTCACCCACTCCAGCAGCAGCGCCACCGCAAAACCGCAGAAAATCACCATCCCCACTTCCAGAAGTCCAATCGCGGTATACATGGCACCCTCCTCTACATTCGTTGCTGGGCTGCGGATACGCTGATTGCACGGATACACCCATCTGGCGGACTTTGAAGACACGGGGGTTATAGCGGGGAGGTCAGCTTACTCACGTATCGCGCGGCCCACGGTGTGTTTGCGTCGACACGTGGTGTAGGCGGGATTCACTTCGCCTACTTCGAGGATGGGTTGGTGGCAGAGACTTCAGTCTTTGATGAGGTAGAAATGGCTCAACCCGAGACCCACTGAGAGTGGGTCTCGCACAGACTCGAGAG
>JBEKJW010000069.1:0-19657 GCA_050011035.1 Candidatus Acidiferrales bacterium | reverse complement strand
GGATTCATGCGCGGTCGCTCGCTCGATTCGATGCTAGTGGACCGCTCATGCACCGTCAAACGGCCTGGATGTCAGCGGGGCCAGTACATGATGATGGCTACGCCGACGACGCAGATCACGCCGCCGATGAGGTCGAACGTGTCTGGGCGGATGTGATCGATCTTCCAGCCCCACAAGATCGAGAGAGCCACGAAGACGCCGCCGTACGCCGCATAGACGCGGCCGAAATTTGCGGGCTGATACGTGGGGACGATGCCGTAGCCGACGAGCAGCGCCGCGCCGGCGAGGCCCGCGTACCACGGCGCGTGATTCCGCCACCACTGCCAGACCAGATAGCCGCCGCCGATTTCGCAGAGTCCGGCGACAACGAAAAGTGCGATGGAGCGAAGCGTGGGCATGGTGGCTTCTCCGGAGAGGACACGTTACGAAGGCCTCATACGAAAGGCAAACAAAAAGCGGGCACAAATTAAGACGTGTCCGCTGCGCGACGAGGCGGCAAAAATCGCCGAGTTTATTCGGCTTTGGATTGGATCGGAGGAGCGGTCGTCTCGCCCTGGAATTTGGGCTTGCCAAGTTTGGCTATCCATACGCCGGTGTCGATGTCGTTGAAATAAATCAGGTCGCCGACAGGCTGCGCGCCCCACGTGAAGGGGAGATTCGGGCGGTAGCCGGCGGGATCGCCGGTCCAGAAGCTGGCGATTTCGCGGCCCTGCGCGTAGAGATCGCCGCGCATCTCGCCGGAAATATCGAGCACGCGCCCGCCGCCCGCATAGTCGCCCGCGACGAGAATGTCGTTCGCGGCCCACACGTTGTGCATGCCGCCCTCGGGAATTTCGTAATAGGCCACTTCGCGCGGGTTCTGGATGTCGGTTAGATCGACTACGTGTAACCGGCCGCGAACGGGAATGCGATCTTTCGAGTCGATGTCAAACGAAGCCGGAAAAACTTCGTCGCCGACGAAAACGTAATTTTTGTATCGGAACGTAGTGTGTGTGCCGGCGAGCCAGCCGTTGCCGTAGAGAGCGTAATGTCGAGGATGATCAAGCCGTCGCGCCAGTAGGCGAGATAGGCCAGACCGTCGACAACCTGCAGGTCGTGCAGATAGCGACCGACGGATATCATTCCTTCGCCGAGCGGCGAAGTGACGGTTTGCTCCTGCGTTTTCGGCGTCATCCACTCTGCGACTTCCTTCGGGTGCGCAGGATCGGCGATGTCGATGATGTGGAGCGAACCCTTCGCGTCATCGGTGATGTAAACGTAGTGTGTGTTGATGTACGCGCTGTGGACGCCACCGGTAACGGTTTCGGTGAAGTCGGAAATCGGCTTCAAGTGCGCCGGATCGGAAGAGTCGAAGAGTACGATGCCGTTCTTGCGGTTCGAGGCGCCTTCGCGCGTGAGCACGCCGACTTTGCCGTCGGCCGTGGTGCTCACGTCGTTGATGAGTCGTGTATCGACTTTTAGCGAGTCGAGCGGTTTTGGATTTTTGGGGTCGGAAATATCGTACGAGAAAATCCGGTCCGAAATCGACGAGATGTAAAGATTGTTACCTATGACCCATTCCTCGGCCGTCTGAATCACTTTGCCGTCGGGATCCTTCAGCGGGATGTGGGCGATATACTCGAGTTCGCGCTCGGCGTTGCGCGGCGAGACTTCGATGCTCGTGGTTGCTTCGTGTTTGCCGACGCTTGCCGTGACTTGATAGACGCCGGGCTTTTCGGCGACGAAGCCACCATCCGGATAAATCGTGGCGCGCGGACCGGTGACGGACCAGGTGGTCGCGAGATCTTTCGCGCCTTCGGCCTTCGCGGAGAAATGAATCACCTCACCGGTTTTGGCGGAGCTGGCGACAGGCTCGATGGAGACGCTCTTCACAGTGTCGGCGACGACCTTCACGGCGACTTCGCTGGTCTTGTCGTCGGCCTTCGCGACAAGTGTAGCGGTGCCGGGCGCAACGCCGGTGGCAAGGCCAGCGTCATTGACTTTCGCGATGGCGGGATTTTTCGACGTCCAGTGAACGACGATGTCTTCGCGCGGATCGCCATTGGGCGACCGCGTGGTGGCGGTCGCAAGAGTGGAAGCTCCGACGGCGAGGGAGCCAGTGATCGGATGCGCTTCGATGCTGCCGGTGGCTGGCGCTTCCACGGTGACCGTGGCGTACCCCGGTTTGCCGCCAACGACTGCGCCAACGGTGATTTCGCCAGGCTGGCGAAATAACACAGTACCGTCGGTATCGGCGCCGGCGGTGTCGAACGGCGCGGCGAACCAGATCATAGGCTTGATGTCGAGGACCTTGCCGTCGGCATCTTTTGCGACGACAGCGAATTTCAAGCGGTCGCCGACGTGTGCGTGGGCGTTGGCCGGCGAGACTTCGACTGTCTTGACTCTCGGCGGAGCAGCAGGAGCGCCGACGGCCTGCGCACCCGCGAGCGGCGCAGCGAGAGTGAAAGCGAAGATCGACGCGAGCGCGAGAGTCGCGGCGCGCAAGTGCGAGTGAAACTGCATGGAGGATCCCTCTCTCTGTGGCTGGAGTTTTGCCGCACATGAAAATGCGGCGGGCGGCGGCGTTTGTCAATAGCGCGCGAAAACAGGGGCGCAGCGATGTCCCGCTGCTCAATGTATACGCACGGCAACCATGAAAGCTTCAGGAAGCGGAGGCGATTTCTTTGGAGATTGCGAGCGCAGCCTGGCGCGGATCTTTCGCGCCGGTGATGGGGCGACCGACGACAAGGTAGTCAGCGCCTGCGGAGATGGCTTGCGCAGGAGTGGCAACGCGGGCCTGGTCGTCCGTAGAGCTGGCGGCGGGGCGGATCCCGGGGACAACGATGAGAAAGCCGGAGCCGCAGGCTTCGCGGATGGGTCGGACTTCGTGAGCCGAGGCGACGACACCGTCGAGGCCCGCTTTTTGCGCGAGCTTGGCGAGTTCGACAGCACGGGCCGCCGGAGGACCGGCAAGACCGACTTCGGCCAGAGTGCTTTCGTCCATGCTGGTCAGGATGGTGACACCGAGGAGGCGAGGGCGCTTCTTCAAATCGCCGGCAGCTTCGCGAGCGGCGCGCATCATCGCGAGGCCGCCCGTGGTGTGTAGCGTGAGCAGGCGGACCCCCGGCATGCGGGCCGCAGAAGCGACTCCGTGGGCGACAGTGTTTGGAATGTCGTGGAACTTGAGGTCGAGGAAAACGCCGAGGCCGAGCGAAGCAAGCTTGGAGACGACCCGCGGGCCTTCTGCGGTGAAGAGTTGGTTCCCGACCTTACAGAGCCCGACCGCGCCCTTCAAACGGCGAACGAGCGCGGTGGCGGCCCCAATACGGTCCACATCCAGTGCGACGATTAGTTTTCGCGATGAAGCTGTTCCTGGCGTGTCGGCACCTTGAGGAGTTCGAGCCGGACTTTGGCGAGCCCGTGCTGGTCGAATCCTAACTTACGTGCCACTTCGTAGGAAACATCCAATTCGCGGCCTTCGACGTAGGGACCGCGATCGTTAATGCGAACGATCTGGCTCCGGTGGTTGCGGGTGTTGACCACGCGGACGATCGACCCGAGCGGGAGCGTCGGGTGAGCGGCAGTGTCGGCGTTCATGTCGTAGGTCTCGCCGTTCGCCGTTTGTTTGCCGTCGAAATCCTCGCCGTACCAGCTGGTGGTGCATTCCCAGACCGCGAGGGGCTTGGGTTGGCCAGAGGCGTCGTGCTTGGAGCTATTTGAAGCAGACTGAGAGGTCGCGTCCGCGCCGGTATTCAGTTGTTCCGGGCCGCTCGTCCGCACCCCCGATGCCGGGATAGCCGGGTTCATCGAAGGAGTAAGGACCAGCAAACCCAACCCTAAAAACACCGCCTGCAGGAGCAAGAAATAACGGGCCTTCATTTTCACCTAACCTTATTTGAATCAACAATATTTTACGTGGGCGGCGAAAGGGATTGCAATCCCTTTATCGCTGTAGAGCCCCGCGTAAGTCGTTGATATCAAATGTGTTCTCGTGTTGGCACCACTTTCTTAGATCATCCACCAAGCTGGTTGACGCCCGTGGATCGATAAAGTGGGCAGTGCCGACCTCCACCGCCGAAGCCCCGGCAAGGAGGTATTCCGCTACATCCGCTGGCTTCTCGATTCCACCAAGTCCAACAACTGGAATCTTTACAGCTTTACAGGCCTCGTAAACCAGCCGGACTGTTATCGGTCTTATGGCCGCACCCGACAACCCGCCTGTCGTACTACCGAGACGGGACTTGCGGGTGTGTGCGTCGATACACAGCGCGGGGTAGGTGTTAGCGATGACTAGGGCGTCGGCCCCGGCCTCTTCGGCAGCGCGAGCCGTAAGTCCAATGGCGTTAACGTTGGGAGAAAGCTTAACCCAGAGTGGGCGCTTCGAAGCGGCTCGCGCGGCGCTGACGACGGCCGACGTAAGCGCTGGGTCGGTACTATATTCCACGCCGCCCCTTTCCACGTTGGGGCAAGAGATGTTGAGCTCGTAGGCGGCGAGGCCTTCGGCGTCGTCCAGCGTGCGGAGGACTTCGACGTAGTCGGGGATGGAGTGGCCGAAGACGTTGGCGATGATGGCCGTGTCAAACTGGCGCAACTGGGGTAACTTCTCGGCGACGAACGCGCGGACGCCGATGTTCTGGAGGCCGATCGCGTTGACCATGCCGCTGGAGGTCTCGCAGATCCGAGGAGCGGGGTTGCCGGCCATCGGCTGAGCAGAGAGGCCTTTGACGACGATACCGCCCAGCCTATTGAGATCGGCCAGTTCGGCGAACTCGATGCCGTAGGCAAACGTGCCACTGGCGGCAATGATCGGATTTTTGAGGGAGATGGACCCGACGTTGACCCGCAGAGACACTTCCGCGGACAGTGAGGGGCTGCTTGCCGGCGCCGGGGCAGTCACGGGAGTAATCTTACCACCCGCGTTTGGACCCTGGTCAAGCGGACAGGTTTTGGAGGGGGCAACGGTCCGAAGTACAGTTCGCTTGAGTTTCGCTTCGTTGGCGGGACTTTTTGGGCGGGGGTGACCAGCGCCACGCGGCGAGTGTCGGCGCCGGGCTGAGGTCGGGATTCGCGCTCTGCGGGTTTCGGGGTCTGTGTTAGGATAGCGCGCCAAATGCGCGTCGTCGAAAAAAGGCAGTTGCTCTCCGCGGAAGAGATCAACCGGACCCTCAACCGGTTGGCGCATGAAATCGTTGAACGAAGCGGCGGGACCGAGCACCTGGCGTTGATCGGGGTGCGAAGGCGCGGCGTACCGCTCGCCGAGCGCCTGGCTAAGGCGATCGAGGGGTTCGCGCACGTGAAGATACCCGTGGGCGTCATCGACATTACGCTCTATCGCGACGACCTTTCGACCGTGGGGCCGCAGCCGATCTTTCACGCCAACGAGATCGACTTCCCTGTCGATGGCCGGGACCTGGTGGTTGTGGACGACGTGCTCTATACCGGCAGGACGATTCGCGCGGCGATGAACGGGCTTTTCGACCTGGGCCGGCCGAAGCGGGTGCGACTGTGCGTGCTGATCGACCGGGGGCACCGGGAGTTACCGGTGGAGGCGACGTTCATCGGGCGCAAAGTGGATACCACTGACACGGAGATTGTCGAAGTAAGATTGAATGAGATCGACAACGACGAGCGCGTGATGCTCGTCGATCGAGTCGAATAGAAAACAGCGAAGGGAAAAAGTGCTGCAGCGTTTGGAACACCTGCTGGGAACCGAAGATTTAACCCGCGAGCAAATCTCATTTGTTTTAGACCAGGCCAGCCCTTTTCAGGAATTTCAGAAGCATCCACTTAAAAAATTGGCGACGTTGCGCGGCAAGACCGTGGCGCTGGCGTTTTTCGAGAACTCCACGCGCACCCGAATCAGCTTCGCGACAGCGGCGGCGCGGCTCGGCGCGGACACGATGAACTTTGCAGCCGAGGGCTCCAGTGTGAAGAAGGGCGAGTCGCTGCTGGACACGGTGCGGACGCTCGAAGCAATGAAGCCGGACGGATTGGTGATCCGGCACGCGTCTTCGGGTGCGCCCGAATTTATTTCGAAGCGGCTGGGCGTGCCGGTGATAAATGCGGGCGACGGAACGCACGAGCATCCGACGCAGGCGCTGCTTGATGCGCTGACGATCCGCGACCGCAAGGGCAAGCTCGAAGGGCTGAACCTGACGATCCTAGGCGACATTCTGCACAGCCGCGTGGCACGGTCGAATATTTTCCTGCTCACGAAATTTGGCGTGAAGATCACGCTGTGCGGGCCACCGATGTGGGTACCGCGCGAACTCGAGATGCTCGCGCCGGTCGTGCGCCGAGTGACGAAAATTGAAGAGGCGGTGAAGGGCGCGGACGCAATCATCGTGCTGCGCGTCCAGACGGAGCGGTTAAACGAGCCGGCGATTGCGGTGGATGAATACGTGATGGGTTATCAGCTGACGCCGGAAAGGCTGAAGCTCGCGAAGGCGGATGCGATTGTGCTGCATCCGGGGCCGATGATACGCGGGCTCGAAATTGATCCGGCGGTCGCGGACGGGCCGCAGTCGTGCGTGCTGGAGCAGGTGACGAACGGGCTGGCCGTGCGGATGGCGCTGCTGTATCACTTGGTTGGTGGGGCGCCTTCGGAGCCGGTGCAGACGAAGGTTCCGGAGAAGCAGGCTTAGTTGGTGCGGGGGAGAAGGGACTGAAGAATGCTGCTGATTAAGAATGGGCGGGTGATCGATCCGGCTAGCGGGACTGACGCGGCGCAGGACGTGTTGGTGGACAAGGGCGCGATCGTGAAGGTCGGGGCGAATCTTACGGCTGACGGCGCCGAGGTGTTTGACGCGGCCGGACTGATTGTGGCGCCCGGATTCATCGATTTGCACTGCCACTTGCGAGAGCCTGGACAGGAACTTTCGGAAACGATCGAGACGGGTACGAAGTCGGCGGCGAAGGGCGGGTTCACGGCGGTGTGCTGCATGCCCAACACGCAGCCGGTAAACGATACGGCGTCTGTGACGCGCGGGATCGTGGAGCGCGCGGCAAAAGCTTCCGGAGTACGCGTGTGGCCGATCGGAGCAGCTTCGATCGGGAGCAAGGGCGAAGCGCTGGCGGAAATTCGCGCGATGAAGGAAGCCGGAATAGTGGCGGTGAGTGACGACGGCAGACCGATCGCGACGGCGCGGCTGATGCGGCAGGTGATGGACTATTGCAGCGCGCTGGAGCTGCCGGTGATCGATCACTGCGAAGATCCGTCGCTTTTCGCCGGCGGCGTGATGCGCGAAGGCCCGCGGTCCATTCGGTTGGGGCTGAAAGGAATTCCGGCGCAGTCGGAATCGATCTGCGCGGGCCGCGACGTGGAAGTGGCAGGGCTGACGGGAGCGCGACTCCATATCGCGCACATGTCAACAACCGGCGCGCTGGAGTACGTGCGCGCGGCGAAGAAACAGGGATTGAAGGTGACGTGCGAGGTGACGCCGCACCACTTCACGCTGATCGACGAAGACGTGCAATACGACACGAACTACAAGATGAATCCGCCGCTCGCTTCACGCGCGGATCGCGAAGCGCTAATCGCGGGGCTGGCGGACGGCTCGATCGACTGCATCGCGACGGACCACGCGCCGCACCATCCGGCGAGCAAGGACGTGGAGTTCGACAAGGCACCGTTTGGAATTATGGGATTCGAGACGGCGATCGGGCTGGGGCTGGAGCTCGTTCATAGCGGCAAGCTCACTCTGAAGCGGCTCGTGGAGCTTTTCACGACCGGACCGGCGAGAGTGCTAGGAATCGAGCGGAAGCTCACCGTGGGCGCGGCCGGAGATATAACGATTTTTTCGACGGACAAGAGATGGACCTACCACGTGGCGGAAACTCCGAGTAAATCGCGGAATACACCGTTCGACGGGCGCGAGTTTGTTGGCGGGCCTGTCGCGACGATTGTAGCCGGCAAGGTCATCTACAAAAACTAACCCGAAAAATTAGTGGGAAGTGGGTTCGGCAGCCGGGTGCATGCCGTGCTGCGGGACTTCGTGCACGCCGCGTGTGGCCTGCTCCTGATTGAAACGGAACAGCTGATTCAGCGGGCCGGCGCCTTTGCCGATCGAATAGGCGTGTTCGATGGCTTTCGTGACGTAGGCCTTCGAGAGGATCACGGCCTGGCGTAAGGGTGCGCCGTTGCCGAGCTGCGCGGCAATAGCTGATGAGAATGTACAGCCGGAGCCGTGTGTGTGCGGGCTCTTCACGTGTTCGGCGCCGAAAGTTTCCACTTCCTTGCCGTCGCAATAAACGTCGATCGGTTTTTCGAGGTGGCCGCCGGTAACAACGACGGCGCGCGCGCCCATTTCGATGAGCTTCTGGCCGGCCGCTTTCATGCCGGCGATGTCCTTCACTTCGATTCCGGTCAGAAATTCGGCTTCAGGGATATTCGGTGTGACGACGCTCACGCGATTCAAAAGCTCCTCGCGGACGAACTTGAGGCCGGAAGTATCGAGTAACTCGGCATTCCCAGCCGTCGGCCGGAAGACGGGATCGAGAACGACGTGCTTGAACTTGTGCTTGTCGAGAAATTCGGCGACCACGGTCGCGTTGGCGCGGTTGGCAAGCATGCCGATTTTCACGGCGGCAAGTTCGACGTCGTCGATCAGAGCATCGAGCTGCGCGCGCAGCGTGGCGGACGGCGTGGCGTGGACGGACTGAACGCCCTGCGTCGATTGCACCGTGAGAGCGGTGACGGCGGCGACGCCATAGCAATTGTGCGCGACGAAAGTCTTCAAGTCGGCAGCGACGCCTGCGCCGCAGGACGGATCAAAACCGGCGATGGTGAGAAGGATCGGTGGTGCGTTGTGAGTTTGAGTGCCCAATTCGAGATCGCCTCCGGAAAATCTTGGCGCAAACAGCAAAGCCAGCGCTCTCGCTGAGTGCGCGGAGCTCTGGCCAATAAAATGTAAGCGGATGCGAGCAGAGCGCGCAAGACAAATGTTTGCGCGAGCGGCGAAGAAGATTAAGAAATTGTTACGCGACCGGATTTTCGCCCGCGGTTTCTCGCAATCGAGCGCGGCTGACGGATCACGGGAAGAGGCCGCGAACGAGAGTGGCGTCGGCGACGCGGCCGACGGCGAGCGCGTAGGCGCCGGTGCGCATGTGAGTGCGGTGCTTGCGCGCGCTTTCGTGAACTTCGAGGAAGGCGCGGCGAATCACGCTCTCGAGCTTGGCGTTCACTTCAGATTCGGACCAGAAGAAGCTCTGCAGATCCTGCACCCACTCGAAATAGCTGACGGTGACGCCGCCGGCGTTCGCAAGAATATCCGGCAGGACCATGATGCCGCGGCGCGCGAGGACCTCGTCAGCGTGCGGCGTTGTGGGGCCGTTGGCAGCTTCGGCGATGATCTTGGCTTTGATTTGCTCGGCATTGTTGAGCGTGATCACGTTTTCGAGCGCGGCGGGAATCAGGATGTCGCACTTCATGGTGAGCAAATCGTCGTTCGAAATGCGCGAAGTGCCAGGCATTCCGACTACCGTGCCGGAGCGTTCCTTGTAACGCATGGCTTTCAGCGGATCGATGCCGCGCGAATTGAAAACGCCGCCGCGCGAGTCGCTGATGGCGATGACGCGAGCTTTTTTCTCGGTGAAAAGGCGCGCAGCGACCGAGCCGGCGTTGCCGAATCCCTGAATCGCGACGCTTGTTCCGCGGAGCGACATCTTCTTCACCTTGCAGGCTTCTTCTACTGCTACCAGGCAGCCGCGCGCGGTCGCTTCGTTGCGGCCTTCGGAGCCGCCGATTGAAATCGGCTTGCCGGTGACGACGCCGAGCGACGAGTAGCCCTTGGTCATAGAGTAGGTGTCCATGATCCACGCCATGGTCTGCGAGTCTGTATAAACGTCCGGCGCGGGAATATCCTGCTCGGGTCCGATGATGGGAAGAATTTCAAACGCGAAGCGGCGCGTCATGCGCTCGAGTTCCGGCTTGCTCATGCGCTTCGGATCGCAAATGACGCCGCCCTTGCCGCCGCCGAATGGAATGTTGACTGTCGCGGTCTTCCAGGTCATCCAGGTGGCGAGCGCTTTCACTTCATCGAGAGTGACGCCGGGATGGTAGCGGATGCCGCCCTTGGCGGGGCCGCGCGCGACGTTGTGCTGCACGCGGAAGCCGGTGAAGACTTTCACCTGACCGTTGTCCATCTTGGTGGGAATGGAAACTTCAAGGATGCGCTTGGGCGTTCGCAGAACCTGGCGCATGCCGGGATCAAGCTTGAGATGTTCAGCGGCGATATCGAACTGAATCTGCGCGATGCGGTAAGGATTCAGGTCCTCACGCGGAGCGATACGCGGCGGCGGAACTTGAAGTGAGCCCGGCTTGGCGACAATGGCCATCGTTTTCCCTTTCGATCGAAGCGCGTGTTGTTAGTGTAGTGCGCCCGCTGGGCGGGTTAGTACGGGGCCGTAAGTCTTTAGCGAGTCGAAGTTTAGCCAAGCGTTGATGGAAGTCAATCGAAACCACGGTGAAAATGCGGAGAGGTGGAGCGGAGGGGTTACGCGCCGCAGCAGTTATCATGCCTGCAAGCCTCTGATTTTGAGCGAGTTATTACGGTGAAGGCTCTTGACGGCAGATCCTCGTCGTAAATCGCGTCGGGTGTGGAAGTTGGGAGGCGGTCGGCCACGGGGTGACCGGAACAGGCACAGCGGTGGCTGCATCTGCGGGCTAACTTCAGACCGTGCGGCGTGCGTAGGCAAAGTGGCGGTGCTGAGAGAAGAAACGTTGACCGGGCGCGCAGGCTCGGGCTACGCTGCGGCGTCCTTATGCGCGAGCGGATGCGGCGCGCGTGGGCGCCGCCGGCACAATCCGTAATCCTCGCGGCTGCGTACTTCTGTTACTGGAGCTTCAGAGCTTCGTGAACGTGACAACCGGAATGGATGCGAGAGCCTCGGACGCGGCGCTCATCCAGCGAATTGTCGAACGCGACGAGTCGGCATTGGCGGTGTTGTACGACCGCTACGCCGGGATGCTGTCGTCCGTCCTGAACCGGATTCTTCACGACACGCAAGCGGCTGAAGAAATTCTGCAAGACATCTTTTACCAGCTCTGGCGGACTGCCAGAAATTTCGACGCGACGCGCGGATCGTTGCCCGGGTGGTTGATGGTGATCGCGCGCAACCGGGCGATTTCGCGCCTGCGGCGGCACAATCCCGCGGGCGGCGACGAGCTGGAAGAGAACACCGTCGTGATGCAGTCGAATTTGGAATCGAACGTGGCGCAGACGCAGATGATCGGGAAAGTGAAAGGCGCGCTGGAAAAATTGCCGCAAGAGCAGAGGGCGGCGATCGAGCTGGCGTACTTCGAAGGATTGACGCATACGGAGATCGCGGCGAAGACAGGCGATCCGCTGGGAACGGTGAAGACGAGATTGCGGACCGCGGTGGAGACGCTGAAGAAGAATTTGAATTCATGACCAACGCACATCCATTCCGAGCAGAAGACTTCGACCTTTACGCTCTTGGGGCGCTGGAAGGCGAGGAGAAGCGAGCGCTCGAAGCGCACGTGAATAGTTGCGACGCGTGCACGGAGCAGCTCGGAGAAGCGTACGGCCGGATTGCGCTGATCGGCCTGGCTGCGCCGCAGGTGCGTCCGTCGCCGGGAGTGAAAGAGCAGCTGATGCGGCAGGTGGTCGGGACATCGACGGGACGCGGTGGAACGTTTGTGGTGATACCGTCGAAAAAGCCGGGGATGCTGTCGGGATGGATGTGGGCGCTGGTGCCGCTGGCGGGAGGCTTCGCTGTGGCGCTGGTGTTCCTCTGGTTGCACACGCTGCAACTGGACGCGCAAATCGACGCGCTGAATTCGCGCGAGCAGGAGCAGGAACGCGAAATTGCGCAGGAACGATCTGTGATCGACATGCTTGGAGCGAAGGATACGGTCGTCGTGTCGCTCGCCGAGCAGAAGCAGCAGCCGCAGGGAACGGCGCGCGTGCTGTACAACGCGAGCCGCGGGCTGCTGGTTTACAACGGCGCGTTGCCTGAGGCGCCGCCGGACAAGAGTTACCAACTGTGGCTGGTACCGACGTCAGGTGCGCCGATCAGCGCGGGCGTGTTTGAAACGACCGAGGGAGGAGCGAACCGGATTGTGGCGAGCGTGCCGCCAGGGACGCAGGCCAAGGCGTTTGCGGTAACGCTCGAGCCGCGCGGCGGAAAGCCCGCGCCGACGGGGCCGTTCGTGCTGCTGGGCCCTGTTTCATAAAGTAACACCGCGGCTTAGTTGGCTGTCGTGTTGCTGCGACGGGCGTTAACAATTTCTTCAGAAATCTTCCATTCGACCCAATCCAAAAACACCACTTCGAGCGTACCGAAACACGGGAGATAGCCGGAGACGGCGAGGCTTCCGTGTAGTGCAGGGGCGGAGATTGGGTCGGAGGAAAAACTTCCGAGGCCGCCGGCCCAATCTCCAAAATTTTGCGGCGGTAGCGGCAATCGGGTTGGAATGCGGAGTGAACGCGCGCGTTCCTGCGCGTTTTTCTTTCTGACGAAAATCTTGGCGTTTTTACTTCGTGGCCGTGGGAATTTTGTCCACGCCCATGTACGGGCGTAGGACTTCGGGGATCACAATCGAGCCATCGGCTTGCTGGAAATTTTCGGCGATCGCGATCCAAGTACGGCCGACGGCTACGCCGGAACCGTTGAGCGTGTGCAGGAATTCGCTCTTGCCCGTTTTCGGCTTGCAGCGAATGCCGCTGCGGCGCGCCTGAAAGGCTTCGGTGTTGGAGCAGGAAGAGATCTCCATGAATTCGTTGGATGACGGCAGCCAGACTTCAATGTCGTAGGTTTTCGCGGAGGCGAAGCCCATGTCCGCAGTGCAAAGGAGCACGATGCGGTAGTGGAGCCCGAGTTTTTGCAAAACTTTTTCGACGTTGGTGACGAGCTTTTCGTGTTCGTCGTAGCTTTGCTCAGGGCGCGTGAATTTGAACAGCTCCACTTTCTGGAACTGGTGCTGGCGCTTGATGCCGCGCGTGTCGCGACCGGCGGCGCCGGCTTCAGAGCGGAAGCAGGCGGTCCAAGCGCAGACGTTGAGAGGAAGCGAGTCGGCGTCGAGAGTTTCGTCGCGATGGAGGCTGGTCAATTCGACTTCAGACGTAGGCGTCAGCCACAGGTCGCTATTTTCAATGTGAAACATGTCGGCGGCGAATTTCGGTAGCTGGCCGACACCGGTTAGCGAGGCGGTGTTCACGAGAAATGGCGGCAGGATTTCGGTGTAGCCGCTTTCGCGCGTGTGAACATCGAGAAAGAAATTCGCGATGGCGCGTTCGAGGCGCGCGCCGAGACCTTTGTAGACCGCGAAACGGGCGCCGGCAATCTTGATCGCGGATTCGAAGTCGAGAATGCCGGCGGCTTCGCCGAGTTCCCAATGCGGCTTGGCCTGAAAATCGAATTTCGGCGGCGCGCCCCAGCGGCGGATTTCCACGTTGTCGGCGGCGGACTGCCCTACCGGCACGGATGAGTGCGGAATGTTAGGCACGGTCAGCAGGAATTGCTGGAGCTTTTCGTCGAGCTCGCCGATGCGGACGTCGCTACGCTTAACCTCTTCGGAGACTTCTTTCATGCGGGCGAGGATGGCGGTCGCGTCCTGCTTGTTGCGCTTGAGAGTGGCGATTTCTTCGTTGGCTTTGTTGCGCTCGGCCTTGAGGGCCTCGTTGGCTTTGATGAGCTGGCGGCGTTCGGTATCGATTTCGATGAACGGCTTCATGTCGAGCGTGATGCCGCGGTCGCGCGCCATCTTCTCGATCACGTCGAGGTGGTCCCTCACGTATCCCAGGTCGAGCATAGATTTAGAAGCATAACCGACTTTTTCCGGATGTGAAAAGGGCGCGCTGCGCTCGAGTTTTCGGCAGGAAATCATGCGGGCCTCGCGGAACATACCCATCGAGATTTAACGGACGTCTGTATAATGCGCTCAAACGATGGCGCTTCCCAGCGGCACGAAACTTGGCCCGTATGAGATTGTCTCCCCGCTCGGCGTGGGCGGGATGGGCGAGGTGTATCGCGCGCGCGACTCGAAGCTCGGGCGCGATGTGGCGCTGAAAGTAATCGCGCCGGAATTCGCGCACGACCAGCAGCGCATGGGGCGCTTCCAGCGCGAAGCGCAAGTGCTCGCTTCGCTGAACCACCCGCACATCGCTTCCATTTACGGATTCGAAGACAGCTCTGGCGTTTCCGCCTTGGTAATGGAGCTGGTTGAAGGTCCGACACTCGCCGAACGCATCCACCAGGGAGCCATCCCGCTTGACGAAGCGCTACCGATCGCGAGGCAAATTGCCGAAGCGCTGGAGTGCGCGCACGAGCGCGGCATCGTCCACCGCGACCTGAAACCCGCGAATATCAAGCTGACGAACGACGGGAAAGTGAAGGTACTCGACTTCGGCCTCGCGAAAGCGCTGCAGGACGATACATCGGGCACGGACATTTCCAACTCGCCGACGCTGACGATGGGCTCGACGAAGGCGGGGATTATTCTCGGCACTGCGGCATACATGTCGCCCGAGCAAGCAAAAGGAAAATCGGCCGACCGCCGCGCGGACATTTGGTCGTTTGGCGTGGTGCTGTATGAAATGCTGACAGGCGAGCAGGCGTTTGGCGGCGAGACGGTTTCGGATTCGCTCGCCTCGGTGATCAAAGACGCGCCCGACTTTTCGAAACTGCCCGTGCAAACTCCGCCGCGCGTCCGCGAACTGCTTCAGCGCTGCCTGCAGAAAGATCCGAAGCAGCGCATTCAAGCCATCGGCGACGCGCGCATAACGATCGACGAAGCGCTTCAAGAATCGAAGTCCGGCTCGGGCTTTGTCGTCGGACTAGGTTCAGACATTGGGCCCGCTCAGGCGCCAGCTCAGTCACGAGCGCACACGCCGCCGCGAGCCGCAACAACTCGCCTTCTCCCCTGGCTCGTTGCCGCCGCTCTCGCTATCGGCCTCGCAGCTGCGCTCTTCGCTCTCTCTCGCGAGTCTCGCTCCGGCGACGCACGCAGCGTCGAACTCGCGCTACCTCTGCCGCCTAGCCGCACTCTCGATCAATCGAATGGTCCGTCGTTTGCCATCTCGCCCGACGGCTTGCGCATCGCCTTCGTAACGATGGGCGCCGCCGCGGGCTCAGGCGATCTCTACATCCGCGACCTCGACAAACCCGACGCCGTCGCGCTCGAAGGCGCCGGCCCCGCGGCCGCACCGTTCTTCTCTCCCGACGGCCAATGGATCGGCTACTTCGGCGAAGGCAAGCTCAAGAAAATTTCCATCCGCGGCGGCACGCCGATCGTTCTCGCCGACGTCACCGGCTATCGCGGCGGCGACTGGGGGGAAGACGGCACGATCGTCTTTCCCGCACAATTTACCAGCGGCCTCTACCGCGTTCCTTCGTCCGGCGGCGGCAGCGCCCAACCGCTGACTCACCTCGACGCGCAACGCGGCGAAGTCACTCACCGCTGGCCCCAAGTTCTTCCCGGCGGACAATCTGTCCTCTTTACTTCCTCCGCGGACAATAATTTCTTCGCGAAAGCCGATATCGAAGTCGCGTCATTCAGCGACGGCAAGCCTCATCTTCTCGTCGAGAACGGCTATTACGGCCGCTATCTTCCCGGCGGATATCTTTCCTACGTTTCGCAGGGCACTCTGTTCGTCGCTCCGTTCGATATAAAAACGCTGAAGCTCACCGGCAACGCGATTCCCGTGCTTCAACACCTCGCCTCGGACCTCTCCAACGGCGGCGCGCAGTTCAGCGTCTCGCGCAACGGCTCAGCCATGTTTTCGGTAGGGAAATCCGAGGACGAACAGCTCAACATCGTCCTCCTCGATCGCAAAGGCAACGCCACGATCCTTCTCAAGGACCAGACCGACGCGGCCTCACCGCGCTTTTCGCCGGACGGAAAGAAAATCGCCTTCCTGAAAGGAAACCGCGGCATTTGGGTATACGACATCGCCCGCGGCGTCCTCTCGCCCGTCACTCTCGAGAACCTCACCGTGTACAACCCTGTCTGGACCACCGACGGCCAGCGCATCACCTATTCGGCGCCTCAGGCTTCCGTTCCCGGGGAAAAAGTTTATTGGCGACGTGCCGACGGCAGCGGCAATGAGGAAGCTCTGACCCCTGAGCCCACTCCGTACACCTTCCCGTGGTCCTGGCTGCCCGACGGCAAGACGCTCGCACTCACACGCGTCTCGCTCAAGGGCGGTGGATGCTGCGAGATTTGGACGATCACTCTTGATGCAAACGGAAAACCGGAGGAGATGAAGCCCTTCCTGGCGAGTCAGACGGATTCGAACGGGCCCGGCGGCCTCGATTATTACCCGTCGTTTTCGCCCGATGGAAAGTGGCTCGCCTACACCGCGCAACAAACCGGCTCGCAGCAGATCTTCGTCACGTCCTACCCCCAGTCGAATGGAAAGTGGCAGGTATCGTCCGGCGAAGCGTGGGAAGCCCGCTGGGCGAAAAACGGACGAGAGCTTTTCTACGTCAACGGAAGCCAGATGATGCGCGTGCCGTATACCGTCGAGAATGGCGCATTTCAGGCTGGCACGCCGGAACAGCTTTTCGGCGACAACAGATTCGAGTTGCGCGTGCCGTTTCCGTCCTTCGACATCTCACCCGATGGCGAACACTTTGTCATGCTCCAACCTACCGGCGGCCGCAACTCCGGCGCCACGCTCCCCACCGTCATCTTAAATTGGACGACCCAAGTCCGCGCCGCCATAGCCTCGGCCCAGCCCGATTCCTCCAAGTAGCGCCGGACAGCCCGTCGCCGCAGCGACCCGATCCTCCGACGATGGTGCGGCGAACTTCGACGACCGATTTTTTCGCGTCGTTGCGAATTAGCGCGAGAGTAAGGACTGAAGTTGTTGCAGGTCTTCCGCGTTAACGTCAGAGACCGCGCAATACTCCATCCCGCCTTTTCGCCAGCTGAGCCACTGGTAACCGTGATCGGAGCCGAACTGCGGCGCGACGTCGGGCTGCTCGCTGGGCCAGATGAAAACGCTGATGATGTGTTTGCGGCGCGCATAAACAAGGGCGGCGACGGTGCGGCCTCCGGCGACGTCGAGACGGCCTCCTTGGAGCGGGAATCCTTGCTCCGCAAAGTCCTGCACGTTGGGGGAAAAGTCGAGCTTGCCGTCGAACCACGGTTTCACGGTGTGTTGGTCGGTGGAAACGACGTCCATCAAGTGACCGGGCTGGAGCGAGCGCAGGTGCGCGTCGACGACTTGCGCGACAAGCTGCGGCGGAACGCCATTACGGTTCGGCATGAATTTCGACGCGAAGATGAGCGCGAGAATGATCGCGGCCGCGGCGGCGAGCCACGCAGCATAGGGAGTGCGGCGAGGCTGCGGCTCCATTTGACGTCCCCGATGAAGGTCGGCGTAGACGCGTTCTTTCAGACGCGAGGGAGCGATTTCGCGCAAGCCGGTGTGCTGGATGCCGGAGCGGACCTCATCCCACGAAGCGATCGCAGCCGCGCAATCGGGACAAACGGCGAGATGTTTTTCGAATTCAGCGGCGCGGACGGCGTCGAGCTCGCCATCAAGATACGCGTGCGCCACGGACTGCGATTGTTCACACGCCACGCGGCACCTCCTTCGTCGCGCCGGAGGTGAGCGCGGACTGCAATTGCGTGCGAGCGCGGGACAGCGCGGACATCACCGTGCCGATGGGAATTTCGGTGATGGCGGCAATTTCCTTGTAGGAACAACCTTCGAGTTCACGGAGCACGATCACTTCCCTTTGTTTCGGTGGCAGAGATTCGAGAGCGCGCTGAAGACGTTGCCGATCGTTCGCAGCAATGGCAAGCGATTCGGGATTTGCAATCGGGGCGACGGCGCTCGTGTGGACATGCTCGTCGAATTCAGCGGCGAGGTCGGCCGGGCGATTTTTTTCGAGCCACGTGAAGCTGGCGTTGCGCACGATTTGGAGCAGCCAGGCGCGCGCGTCGCCGCCGTTATACGTAGTGAAGAATCGGAGCGCGCGGAGCATCGCTTCCTGCGCCACGTCCTCGGCGTCGTCGCGATTGCGTACAATCCAGCGCGCCAAATTGAAGGCTGAATCTACGTGCGGCATCACAATCTGCTCGAACCTCTGCGCCACCGCCGCGTCTGGGGCAGCGGGCGCGCTTGCACTCGTCATGGAAACAAGCTCATTCACAGTGGAGACCGCCGCACGGTGCATTTTATTCCGCGGAATCGCATGAAGTTGTAAAAATAAATTCCCTTCCCTGGCGGAATAAAACCTCGCCAAACCTTGTCTGGACACGTGAGCACGCGCATCGCGCCTCGTATGGAAGCGGACGATGCGAATTCAAGGAGCACACACATGTCCATTCTCAAGTCCCGAAAGTTGATTCACGACCACAATCACGACGGCATCGACCGCCGCGGATTCCTCGAATGTATGGCCTGGGCCGGAACCGGCGTCTTCTGCGTGATGAGCGGCGGAGTTCTGAAGTCGTTCAGCATGAGCGACTTCGGCAACGCGAAGCGCTGGAGCTCGAAGGGCGAGCTCATCTTCGCGCAAATCAGCGACAGCCACATGGGTTTCAACAAGCCAGCGAATCCTGACGTAACGGCCACGCTGCAGGCGGCGGTGGACAAGCTGAACGCGCTGCCTAAGGTCCCGGAATTCTTGCTGCACACAGGCGACGTCAGTCACCTCTCGCGGCCGGATGAGTTCGACAACGTCGATCAGGTTCTGAAAAGTGCAAAGACCAAGGACGTGTTCTACGTCCCCGGCGAGCACGACGTGATTGACGACGACGGCCGCGGCTTCCGCGAGCGCTACGGAAAAGACACCAAAGGTGCAGGCTGGTACAGCTTCGACAAGAAAGGTGTGCACTTCATCGGCCTGGTGAATGTGATGAACCTGAAGGCCGGCGGCCTCGGCACGCTCGGCACGGAACAACTCGCCTGGATGGCGGACGACGTGAAATCGCTGAAGTCCAGCACGCCCATCGTGGTATTCGCGCACATACCGCTATGGAGCGTGTATCCGGAATGGGGATGGGGCACGGACGACGCGGCCCAGGCGCTCGGACTTTTGAAGAAGTTCGGGTCGGTGTCCGTACTCAACGGGCACATCCACCAGACGCTGCAAAAGGTGGAAGGTAACGTGACGTTTCACACGGCGATGTCCACCGCGTTCCCCCAACCGCATCCCGGCACCGCGCCGTCGCCCGGGCCGTTGAAAGTTCCGGCCGATCAATTGCGATCCCTGCTCGGGATCACCGACGTGACGTACGTCCAGGGCCAGCAAGCGTTGGCCGTCGTTGATTCAACGCTCTCGGAAGGAGCGGGAAACTCATGAAATTCCAAATGCATAGATTTGTTTCGTTGGTGGTCGCAGTGATGCTGGCAACATTCGCCGCGATGATGTTTGCCGCAGCGAATACGCGGGCGTTGCAGGCCGGCCAGTCGGCGCAAACGCCGGCGGCGGTCGAGGTGAAGATCGACAACTTCAGTTTCGCGCCGGTCGAGATATCGGTGTCCGCGGGCACGACGGTTACATGGACGAACCGCGACGACATTCCCCACACCGTAGTCAGCACGGACAAAGTCTTCAAGTCCAAGGTCCTCGACACCGACGACAAGTACTCCTACACGTTCACCAAGCCGGGGACATACCCATACTTCTGTTCGGTTCACCCAAAGATGACCGGAACAGTCGTGGTGAAGTGACGGTCGACGATCATGAACCCGTTCGA
>JBEKJW010000068.1:0-18657 GCA_050011035.1 Candidatus Acidiferrales bacterium | reverse complement strand
CGCATGGCGAAGTGCGCCAGCCAGCCGAAATGCGCGTTCGCCTCGTCCGGCGAGATGGAGCGCACCGGAACTTTTAGCCCTTGTCCAACGGCTTCAGCGATGTCCTTCGCACTGATGCCTTCTTCGCCGACGGAGTGGTAAACCGCAGACGACTTGGTTTTTTCCAAGGCGAGACGATAGAGGCGCGCAGTATCCGAAAGCGCTGCGGCGGCCCAGCGGTTGCGGCCATCGCCGATGTACGCCGATACTCCCTTGTCGCGCGCGATCTGGATCGCCCAGGTGATCAAGCCGGCTTTGCGAGTGTCGTGCACTTGCGGCAATCGCACGATGGCGACCCGGACGCCGCGTTTCTCGGCCGCTTTTGCTGCTTCTTCAGAAGCGCCGCGAGGGAATTGTTTCGAAGTGAGTGGCAGAGAATCTTCCGTTGCGACCTTGCCCGGCTCCGACGCGGCAATCCCGGTGCCGGACGTGGTGACCATCAGCCGGTTCGATCCCGCGAGTGTGTCGGCGAGCGTTTCGATTACGCCGCGGTCGGTCTCGCAATTCTGCACAAAATCCGAGAAGTCGTGATTGAACGCGAGGTGGACGACCGCGTCAGCGTTCTTGGCGCCGCTGCGGATGCTTTCGAGGTCGTTGATGTCGCCGCGGTGAACTTCGGCGCCTGCCTTCCTGAGCGCCTCGGCTCCCGCGTCACTGCGGGAAAGGCCTAGCACTTGATGGCCGGCGTCGAGCAACTCGCGAGTGAGGGCGGTGCCGATGAATCCCGTGGCACCTGTTACGAATACGCGCATGATGATTCCTCCTGAAGCCCTTGTGGGCGCGATCTTCTAACCGGCCGGTACCCGGTGAGGAGCGACTCCGCTTCGGGCTACAATGTGAAGCGGAGACTATCTCCGTCTAACTTAGATAACAGGAGGGCGTCTCCGGTTGCAAGTTTTTTCTTGATTGCTGTGCGAGCGCGAGCCCGCGGACCGAGTCGGAACAGCGGTGACGTTAACGTAATCGGGTACGGAGCCCGCTAAAGTCTTAGCCACCGCGAAATTACACGGGTCGGGAAATAATTCCGGCGCGGCGCGGTCTCACGAAATTGCGAGCAATTGTGTAAAGCGCTCACACGGCACGCGTTACGAAGTCGCCGAAAATGGCCCGCTTGTTGCGTTAGGCCACTGTGCGAATGCCAATTCGCATGGGGGAAACGCCTATGAGTACGCAGAGTGTGATGGCTCAATCCTATGAAGCCCTGCTCGCCTCGATGGCCGACGATGCCGCGCAACTGCAACAAGCCGCAGTGCGTTGCGAATCGCTGATCCCGCACGTCGTGGGTAAATTGCAGCAGGCTCGCATACAACTCACCGCCGCCGTCTTTCGCGAACGCGCGGAGCGGCTGGATCAAATCGTTTCATTCGTACGCAGCACGGAGAACAAACAGAAGCTGCACTAATCACGCAACACTTCGCCATAGGTTCACCAGCGCGGCCGCTCGCAAACGAACAACGAACGGCCACGCGCCCTCGCAAAGCGTCAGGGGCGAAAGGAAAGTGAGCGCCCCTGACGCGGCGAACGGGCTACAAAGTTTCCAGAGTGAGATGGAAGCAAAAACAAAAGAACTTCTCTGAGGAACAAAGCCGGACGCTCCCCCTGATGTACAACCGGGCGTCCGGTTTTTGTTTTTGCGCGCACTCGCTGGGCACTACTTAGCCGTCACAGTCGCGATACTGGCCAACACGGTGTGCTGACTCGATCAAATTAGGCGGAGGTTTGGGTGGCACAGACTTCAGTCTGTGGTGATTTGTGGATAGCTCAATCCTTCGAGGAGGCAGGGTCGGCAGGGTAGTTGAAGAAGAGCTGATTGCCATCGGGATCGTCGATTACGAGAAGGCGGTAGCCCCATGAACCGTCCTTCACCGGCGCGCCCTTGGCTTCGAGTTCCGCGCGCAACGCGTCGAGCGCGGCGGTCGCGGCCTCGTGCGTCGGCGGCTCCACGTTCAACGAAATAAAGATCAGACCCTTGCCGATCTTCGCCGGCCACGTGTCCGCCAGGATTAGCGCGCAGCCCTGGCGATCGACCTGCGCGATGTGCACTTTGCCGTCCTCCTCGTAGCGCCAGGGGCTCGTGAAGCCGAGCCGGTCAATATAAAAGCGGAGCGAGGCTTCGACGTCAGAGACGTGCAGGACGGGGCGCGCGAACCAATCGGTCATGGCCATCTAACCTCGAATGAAGGTCAAGGCTTCCTAGGTCGCAAGGCTTTTGGGCCGCAGTGCCAGATCCACATCTTTGCCTATTTGGACAACGAGTGGGAGCAGTGCTTCAACGTCCGCAAGAGACGTACGGAAGTTCACGATGCAGGCACGCAGCGCGAATTTCCCGTCGATCACCGCATTCGAAAGATAGGCCTCGCCGCTGTTCTGCAAACGGGTTAGCAGTTCGCGATTCAATTCGTCCAGATAGTGCCCCACTTCTTCGCCGGCCAAATCAAGATCTGTGGGCACGTAACGGAATGTGGTGATGCTCAGGGATTGGGTGAGGGCCTGCAGCGCGGGATTTTTCAGTATTCGCTCGAAGAGTTCCCGGGACAGACGGATATCATCGGAGAGCATTTGAACGTAGCCGTCGCGCCCAACCTGCTGGAGCGCAAGCCACACTTTGAGCGCTCGAAACCCTCGCGAATTCTGAGGGCCGAGGTCGAAGAAATTGATCGCTTCCGTCCCGAAGTGATAGTACGGAGGATGATAGGCGAACGCTTCTCTTAAATGTTCCGGGTTACGCACCAGCGAACAACCTGCTTCAATCGGCGCGTAAAGCCATTTGTGAGGGTCCACGGCCACCGAGTCAGCCTCGCGCAGTCCAGCGAGAGCAGCGGGAGCATCCGGCAAGACGGCGGCCACGCCTCCGTATGCACCGTCTACGTGGAACCAGAGATCGAATTCACGACATATCGCGGCTAACTCCGATAATGGGTCGATCGCACCGGTGCTGACGGAGCCGGCCGTGCCTACTACCAAGAACGGTTTGTCGCCAGCTTCGAGATCGCTTGAGATCTGTTTCTTGAGAGCCACGACGTCCATTTGCAATTCACGATCGGTGGGAATCCAACGGATCGCATCTGTCCCCAGCCCTGAAATGTCAGCCGCCTTTTGAATCCACGTGTGTGTTTCCTTTGAGCAATAAACTCGCAGGCGGCTGTTGTTCATTCCCACTGTGCGCACATTCCAACCTGCTTTTGCCTGCCGCGCAGCGAGAAAGCAGACCAGGTTGGCCATGTTGCCGCCGCTGACAAACAGACCTCCGCAATCTGTGGGGTAATTCAACATTTCCGCCAGCCAGCGTATCGTCTGGGCTTCAATTTCACTCGCCATGGGCGAGAGTAACCAGGCGCCGACGTTCGGATTTACAGCGGCGGCAAGCAGTTCTCCTAACGCGCCGATTGGAGCTGGAGATGAGGTGATGTATCCCCAAAAGCGGGGATGCCCATTGAATAAGGAGTGTTCGAACAGCAGGTCCGCGGCGTGGTTGAGCACCACCGCCGGGTCCGCACCCCGCTGCGGTAGAGGGCGTCCGGCCCCGAGGGCTTGTCGGACATCCAAGGGCGATTCACCAGGAGTAACGCGTCGTTCGGGAAGCGAGTCCAGGAAACCGGCGATCCGGTCAACAAGCTGATAGCCAAGTGCTCGAAACTCCTCCGGGCGCATGGCCAGTGGCGCCCCACGTTTTTCAATGCTCGCTTCCTTATTCATTGCATCTCCGGGCGCTGGGGCGGTGCGCTACTTCCAAGTCAGCATTCATAAGGCCGGAAGCCTTCGCCGTCAAGACAAAGGCTCGCTGCGGACCCTGACCTATTCCATCGTCTGCGCGCCCCAACGGCCATGGCTTGTACACATTCAAAATCAAAATGAGCTAACATCTGCGCGCCCTGCGTGGCACAGGCAATCCTGCCTGTGCGTAGCTAAGGGATGCGGTGCCACGAATCAATTGATGTCGCAAGAATTCTGGAGGATCGTGTGCGATTCCTGAGAGCAGTTTTGTTGGTGCTTGTGCTTGGCGTGGCGACATGCAACGTCTCGACGTACGGGCAGGCGGCCACTGCGCCAGCACAGGCGCCAGCGCAAGCTCCGGCTGAGAAGCCGGCGGTCTTCACGTATCAGGAGGTGATGGTGCCGGTGCGCGACGGCGTTCACCTGCAGACCGTGATTCTGACGCCGCTGAACCAGACCAAGCCGCTGCCGATCCTGATGGAGCGCACACCCTACGGCGTGCCGGACGCTGCGCCGACGAACGTCCCCGGACGGTGGAAGGATTTGTACGCCGACGGCTACGTTTTCGTTTTTCAGAATTTGCGCGGGCGATTCAAATCGGAAGGCACGTTCCTGCTTTCCTCGAAAGTGGATCTCAATGACCCCAAAGCGGTGAACGAGACGACGGACGCCTACGACACGATCGACTGGCTGGTGAAAAACGTGCCGAACAACAACGGCAAAGTCGGCATCTTCGGCGTTTCGTACGACGGGCTAACGGCGGCGATAACGCTGCTGCATCCGCATCCGGCGCTCAAGGCGATCAGCGAGCAGGCGTCGCCTGTGGATCAGTGGATGAACGACGACATGCACCGCTACGGAGCGCTGCGCGAAAGCTACGCGGTGGAATATTCGGTGCTCGAGCAGGCGGACAAGAATTCCAACACCCATTTCGATTTCGACCAGTACGACACGTACAGCTGGTATCTGACGCTCGGCCCGCTTTCGAATATCAACGCGAAATATTTGCACGACAAAATACCGTTTTGGGATTCGATCGTCGCGCATCCGAACTATGACAAGTTCTGGCAGGACGAAGCGTGGGTGAGGCAGCTGCACGCGTCGACCGTGCCGAATCTGAACGTGGCGGGATTCTGGGACCAGGAAGATCCGTGGGGACCGTGGGAAATTTTCCGTCACGCGGGCGAACACGATCCCGATAACACGAACTACATGGTCGCGGGCCCATGGTTCCATGGGCAGTGGCAATCGCCGGTTGGCGACAAGATCGGGATCGTCTCGTTTGGCGGGCACGACACGTCGGCGGAGTTTCGAGCGAATTTGCAGGCGCCATTTTTCCGTTACTACTTACACGGCGAAGGCGAAAAGCCGAATTGGAAAGCGACCACGTTTGAAACGGGCTCGAATACTTGGAAGACGTACGCGACGTGGCCGCCGGCGGGAACGACGGTGACGAATTTGTATTTGCATGCGAATGGGACGCTGACGTTCACGGCACCTGCCGCGGGCGAGGGCACGAGCGCGGGCGGCGGGTATCGCGAGTATGTCTCCGATCCGGCGAATCCTGTGCCGTATCGCGCGCGGCCGGTGTCGCCAACGTATCCGGGATGGGACTGGCGGCTGTGGGAGGTCGCGGATCAGCGGTTCGTCGACAACCGGCCGGACGTATTGACGTATGTGAGCGAGCCGCTCGATCACGATCTGGTGGTGACCGGGCCGCTCGCGGCGAAACTGTTTGCGTCGACGACGGGCACGGACTCGGATTTCATCGTGAAGCTGATCGACGTGTATCCGGAAGACGCGCAGAAGAACGATTGGAATCCGGCGGCGGGGCCGGATGCGGGCGTGTACGCGAAATCGTTGAACGGCTACGAGCTGCCAATCGCGATGGAGGTGCGGCGCGGGCGGTACCTGAAGAGCTTCGAGCATCCGGAGGCGCTGCCGTCGGGGAAGGCGGTGGAGTGGTATGTGCCGCTGCGGGACCACGATCACGTGTTTTTGAAGGGCCATCGGATCATGGTGCAGGTGCAGTCGACGTGGTTTCCGGTGATCGACAGGAATCCGCAGAAATTTGTGCCCAGCATCTACGAGGCGAAGCCCGACGACTACGTGAAGGCGACGCAGCGGGTGTACGCAACGCCGGAGATGCCGAGCCACATTGAGTTACCTGTAGTGAAGTAACGCGTGGGATAGCCGACTCGGCTGTCATCCGGCGACTACAGGTCGGCATTTTGGCAACAACCCGTGCCGGACTCACATCGCATCAGGCGAGAACGCCTGTGGAATAGGCAGACCTGCCTGTGGTCTGTGAAGTCAAAAGCACAGGCAAATCTGCCTATTCCACAACCGTCGCGCCTAAATTGGCTGTGCATGGCCGTGAGCGTTGCCAGGATGTTGCCTCTGTGCTGCCCAAGCGGGTCGCCGCGCGTTGATGACAATCTCGGCGTCCGCGTACACAATAGTCGGCGCCGATGCGACGACAATTTCTGCACGACAACCGGCTGTTCCCGGCGGACTCCGCCACGCGCGCCATCGCGCAGCGTCTCTTCAAGGAAGTTCGCGACCTGCCCATCGTGAGCCCGCACGGGCACACGCAGGCGCAGTGGTTCGCGTCAAACGATCCGTTTCCCGACCCGGCGCGGCTTTTCATCGTTCCCGACCATTACATTTTCCGGATGCTCTACAGCCAGGGTGTGAAGCTCGAGGACCTCGGCGTCGGCACGTATGGCCAAACGCCGGAGGCGCAGAAGGCGTTCGATGCGCGGCGCGTGTGGCGGATTTTTGCGGAGCACTACTATTTGTTTCGCGGGACGCCGACGCGGCTGTGGCTCGACTACATTTTTCAGAATCTCTTCGACTTGAAAGAGCGGCTGACGCCGAAGAACGCCGACGCCTACTTTGACGCGATTTCGGAGGCTCTCTCGACGCCGGAGTTTCGCCCGCGCGCGCTGTACGACGAGTTCAAGATCGAAGTGCTGGCGACGACGGACTCGCCGCTCGATTCGCTAGAACATCATCTCGCCCTGAAGCAGAGCGGCTGGCGCGGACGAGTGATTCCCACGTTTCGGCCGGACGCCGTGGTCGATCCGGACTTCGCGGATTTCGCGACGAACGTGGCGCGGCTGGGCGAGATGACGGGCGAGGATACGTCGACGTGGCGCGGATATCTCGGCGCGCTACGAAAATCGCGCCACCGTTTCAAAGCCGCCGGCGCGACGGCCACCGACCACGGCCACCCGACGGCCGCGACGGCTGACCTTGACTCCATCGAAGCGACGAAACTTTTTGATCGAGTGCTGAGGAATGCGCAGCCGGGTACGCAAACTGAATCTCGCGCTGCGCACGGCGCCGACGCGGAACTTTTCCGCGCGCAGATGCTCACCGAAATGGCGCGCATGAGCGTCGACGACGGCCTCGTGATGCAGCTGCATCCCGGCGCGTTCCGCAATCACAACGCGGACGTGCACACGCGCTTCGGGCGCGACGTGGGCGGCGACATTCCCACGGCGACCGACTACGTTCACGCGCTGCGCCCGCTGCTGAATCGCTTCGGGAACGACGCGCGGCTCACGCTCATCGTTTTTACGCTGGATGAATCGGCGTACAGCAGGGAACTCGCGCCGCTCGCGGGCCACTATCCGGCGCTCCGTCTGGGGCCGGCATGGTGGTTCCACGATTCGCCGGAAGGCATGATGCGTTTTCGCGAGCTGACCACCGAGACCGCGGGCTTCTACAACACGGTGGGATTCAATGACGATACGCGCGCGTTTCTCTCGATCCCCACGCGGCACGACGTCGCGCGCCGCATCGACTGCGTCTTTCTCGCGCGCCTGGTCGTCGAGCACCGCCTGGAAGAAGACGAAGCCCGCGAGCTGGCCATCGACCTCGCCGGCAACCTCGCCCGCAAAGCGTACCGCCTCTAATTTCGTATCCAGCGACAGGAACGATTCAGGTGCGGGGCCGTGGCATATAGATGTCGATCCAATGGCCGTCGTTCTCTGAAATCAGAGAGCGTACGGCGGCTTCGACATTCTCTTTCGTGAGCCGCTTCACGAAAATCATAGGTCCACCGATGAAGTAGTCCACTCCTCCATTGTCCATACACCAAAACAGATTGTTTGGCGTGGCGACGACCACGGTGAACTCACGCCCGTCGGACAGCAAGACGTGGACATCGATATTGTCGTTCTCCGGGTTCGCCTCAGACCACTCGGAGAGATATCGAATTTCCGTGAGTTTAGGTGCGCTGTCAGGATTCATGCGGGGGACTCCGCTTGCTTTAGCGTACAGTCACCCGGCAGCGATGCGGCGTACTCCCGGGTGTGGTTCAGAGACGTCGCGCTTGCAAACATACTCTTACCACTTGCGCCGAGAGTTCAACGGCAACCGGGTCGACGGCGACGAGACGATTCGACGGCCACGGCGTCGCGAACGTCGGCTCTTTCCCGAATACCTTGATAACCTCCTGCTGCCGACGTCGCAATTCATATTCGGCTGGTACGACAAACTTCGCGACCGGATCGCAGTCTTCAAGCGGCGTGTTGTAATCCATAATGAAAAACGCGCCGTTCTCCTGGCGTTGCGTTTCCAAGTCCTGGTACGTAACGACGATCTGCCCGTTCGCGTCGGTTCGTCCCGCTTCAAATCCATAGCGGTAGTTTCCGGTCGTGAAGAGATGAATTTCGACAAGTATGTTTTCGATGGCCAGGGGCTTGCCATCTACATCCGACAGCTGAACGTGGATGGCCTGTCCCGGCTTCATTTACGACGCGGATTTGGCTTGGGCGCCGGCTTGCTGTTGTGCGATTCGGGCGCGCATGGCTTTCATGCGTTCGCGCTGGACGGCGAGGCGTTCGCGTCCGCCGGGCGTCGCGTCGATCAGCTTCTCCATCTGCGCAGCGAATTGCGGGCTGTAGGCCGCGCGAATTTCGCCGAGGAGCGGCTCGAGTTTACCGAAAACGCCGATGTGTTCGCCATTACAGTCGTTGAAAAGCGCGAGCGAGATCGCGCCATCGTTCACGAACGCCGCTGCCATATCCCAGTACGAGATCACCATTCGCAGGTAGCCGCTGTTGGGGCTGAACATCGCGGCGTTGAAATCGGCGACCGTCTCGGGATTGAACTCGCGGAAAAACCAGTCGCGCGCCTTGCGCATCGTCTCTTCCCGGCGCAGCTCGTACAACTTCAGAATCAGTCCTGCTTCTTCCTGTTTAGACATGGTTCGCTCTCCGTGATTCGTTTATTAGGGGAATGCGCGGCATTCTACCACGCGGGAGAGCGCGCATGGTTACGCCTGCGTCAACGCGCCGCGCAGCCCCGTCCATCAAGCTATCGCGCTGGAGAGAGTGCCGGCGCCGACGCATGGCCGCCGCTTCGCTCGCGGGCGAACGCCGTCTGCCGCGCCACCTGCCAGATGCAAATAATGTGGAAAATGAGAACCAGCGGAACCCCGAACGTAGGGATCACGCTGTAGGGAAGCGTTGTGATTTCGCGGGATGTGAGCCCGCCGGCGACTGGGAAAAACAGTCCGGAGGCCAGCATGCCCGTCGTCAGCGCGACGGCAAGGTCGAGCATGCCGAGCAACTGCCAGGTGACGAACGCCCGCGCGCGATCGGCCCGCGTGAGGTAGAGCGCCGCCAGTGGAGCAGTGAGGCCGACAAGAACGTCGCCCCATCCCGCGGGCCGGGCGAACGAGTTCGGCAGAATCCGGTAAACGCCGCCGATAACGAACGCGAATCCCACCACGCGCCACGCTTGCAAGAACGTCAGCGTGCGAACGTCCAGCGACAACACGTATTCGCGGAACGAACGTGAAAATGCAACCCACAGCGCGAACGCCACCAGCGGCACCGCCGTCGCTGCCGGAGGCGGAATCCGGCCCGGCCCAAAAAGTCCACCGGCCGCGGCGAAGACCACCACGCCAAGCCACACCGCCAAAAGAACCAGCGCTGCCATTCCGTAACTGCGCTTTCCTGTTTCGCTCATATGTCCTCACTGTATGACGATAGTCATATACTGAACTCGCTTCCACAATATGACTGTCGTAATATAATGTCAAGATGCCGGGCAGCCTTTGATACGAACTGGCATGCACAAGGGAGTAACCGACAAATGGCGTGGCCCAAGCAGCGAAAACAAGAAACCAGGCGCCGGATCGTGGCAGCCGCGGCGGAGGCGTTTCGCCAGCGCGGCATCGAAAGCGTGGGCGTGGACGAAATCATGGCGCGCGCCGGCCTGACCCACGGCGGCTTCTACGCGCACTTTCGATCGAAGGACGAACTGGTCGCCGATGCCATGGCGCACGCGGCGGCGGAGGTTGGCCGCATCTTCGACATGCCGGCAGGCGCGGAAAAATTGGAAGCACCGGAAGCTCTTCGAAAATCGCCTGCGCCGGCGTCGAGCGCAAAGTCGGGCGCGGCCGAGCCGGGGATCATGGACGTTGCGAAGTTTTATCTAAGCACGCAACATTACGCGCGTCCGGAGCACGGTTGTCCGGTGGCGGCGCTCGGGACGGAACTGTCGCGCAGTACGGGCGGCACTCGGAGAACAGTCGCCGCCGAGTTGCGAGGACGGATCAAGAAGCTATTTGCTCGCACGTCGCCTTCGCTGTCGCCGCAAGCGCGCCAAGCGCAGGCTTCCGGAGCTCTGGCGTGTATGGTGGGCGGGATGATTGTGGCGCGGACGATGCAGGGAAAAGACGGCGCGGAATTTCTCGCCGACTGCCGCAAGTTTCTGGAGACATCGCTGGAACATCGATAGCCGCACGGGCGCGTGAGTACGGGTGCAAACTACGCTCGCACGCAGGCTCGATCGCCTGTGTTGATTGGTGAGCGTGAACTAGCGGAGGTGGCCAGTTTTCTGCCAGTGATTCCACTTCGGGGTGCGGCGGTGCTCCAACTTGGACATGAGCCAAAAGACAAGAAGGCCGAGGGGTAGGACGGCGAGAAGTCCAAAGAAAATCGACATCGCATCAAAGTTGCTCTGCATGGGGCGCCTCACAAGCGCGCACACATGATGCTCCCCACGCGTAGGGGCGAAAGAATCGGGTAGTTACCTTAATGATTTCGTACCAGGACCTTAGACGCGTTTTGTTCGTTCCCGCTTCGCCCTGATCCCCGGAGCCGCTGCCTAGTTCGGCTGCATGGAGGTGGAGCGAATCTGTGCGACGCGTTGCTCGAGGACTTCGGCGTCCGTGTTGCGGCCCAGCGCGCGCAGCGCTTTGGCGTCACTCATCAGGATTGGCACCATGAACGGCGAGTTCTTGCCATAGTGCGCTTCGAGAAGGCCGAGCATGCGCTGGTCGCACGCATCCGCCTCCTTCGATTTTCCCCACTGGTCGTACAAATAGCATTCCTGCGAGAGCGGCATGATCAGGTCGGGACTGTCCTTGCCGAGAATGGCTTCCTCAGAGTGGACGGCGCGCAGCACGTAGGGCTCAGCCTTTGCGAAGTCCTTTTGCTGGACGTAGACGCTGGCGGCGGCCATCGTCGCCTTCGCAGCCTCGTCGCTGCCTTCGCCGAAATTGTGCGTGGCAATATCGACAGCCTGGAAGTAGTGATGCTCGGCCGAAGCGTAATCGTGCGTGAACGTTTCGAAGCGGCCCAGCGATTGAAGCGCCTGCATCGCCGAGCCGGAATTCGCGCCGAAAAGGTCGCACGCGGCTTTGTACTCGCGCTCGTAGGCGGCTTTGGCGGCGTCGTTGTCCTGACCCATCTCGTTGTTGCCAAGTTTTTCGAGCGCGGTGACGAGGCGCGCGTCGTGCGGCTGCATCTTGTCAGCGAGCTCCACGGCGCGCTTGAAGTCGATGACGGCCTGGCTGAAGTTCCGGACTTTGTCATCCGCTGCGCCGGCTTTCATGGCTTCGTCCACTTGATCGGCGAGGCCGGGTGCGGCGGTAGCGGCTTTGAGCTTGGCTTCGAGTGCGGCGGCTTCGTCGGATTTGCCGGCGGCGCGCAAAGCGTTCAGGTGTGTCTCGTAGCGCTTCTGCGCGTCGACGTACGCCTGCTGGACTTTCTCCGGCGTTTCGTCGCTACGATAAACTTTGCCACGAACGTCCTGGCTCGCAGCGGCGAGGGAAGCTTTGCGGTATTCGACCATCGCGTTCGCCCAGTCGCCGCTCTTCTCGTAATCGTTGGCGAGATGCAGAATCGTCTGAAGGTTATTCGGGTCGAGCGCGACGGAAGCTTTGCCTTCATCGATCGCCGCAGCGCTCGCAGATTTATCGCCGGTACCAGCCATGGCTTGCGCGAGAAGCTCGTGAAGCTTGGCGGAGTCAGGACGCTGCGCGACGCCTTCCTTCAACACCACGACCGCTTCGGAGTATTTCTGCTGCGCAATCAGCACACGGCCTGCGCCGGTGTACGGATCGGCGAGCGACGCGTCGAGCGATGTGGCGGTTTTGTATTCCGTGAGAGCCTCGTCGTAGCGCTTCTGTTCTTCGCGGATGCCGCCGAGACCAAGGTGCGCGGGCGCGTCACTGGGATCGATCTGCAGCGCGGTCTTGAATTGCGCCTCGGCGCCGTCGAAATCCCAGACATCAAATAGTGCGGTGCCATAGCAGTCGTGGCACAGCGCGGAGCCGGGATTCGTGTCCACAAGCGCCTTGAACTCCACCACCGACTCGTGGAAATCACCGTGGTGCAGTAGAGCTCGGGCGAGTTCATTGCGCGTGTCGAGCTTCTCCGGGTTCAAGCGTTTGGCTTCGCGAAATTCGTGGATCGCTGCGTCGAGCTGGCCGAGCTCTTCGTATGTGACGCCGAGATTGTGGTGAGCGTCGGCGTAATTCGCGTCGAGCGCGATGGCTTGCTTGTAGTACGTCACGGCGCCGTTCAAGTTTCCGGTTTCGCGCGCGAGATTTGCCACGTCGTAGATCGCGGCCATGTAATCGGGCTTGATGGTTAGCGCGGCCCGGTATTCCTGCGTGGCTGCCTCGACCTTGCGCATCGCTTCGAGCGCCAATCCGGCATTCTTGTGCGCTTCGGCGCCGCCCGCTCCGGATGCGAGTGCGGATTTCGCGAGGCGCAACGCTTCTTCCTGATCGCCGAAGCGGTAGCTGATGTAACTGAGCTTGACCTGCGCTTCGGGGAAGTTGGGCGTGTCTTCGAGGAGCTTTTCGTAGACGCCGCCTGCTTTCTCGAAATCCTCGCGCTGGCGGAGAGCTTCGCCCATCACGAACGCGCAATCGGAGGAGGGAACTCCGGCGTCGAAGGCGGCGTTTACGGCGCGCGCGGCGTCTTCGTATTTCTTGCCGGCGATGAGCGCGCCTGCATTCGCGAGGGACTGGAGAGCCTTGGCGTCGACGGGTTTTGCGGCGGCGTTTGCGTCTGCCGGCGGTGGCACGTACTTGGCTTGATCGAGCGCGGCGAGGAGTTTGGCGTCAGCGCCCGCGGATTGCAGGGTCGCGTGGTACGCGGCGTCGGGCTGGAAGGCGACGCCGAATTTCGTGAGGCGCGCGGCGACATCTTCCGGGAGCGCTCCGCCCGCCACAAGCGAGACGAGTCGGCTCGCGCTGACGGGTTCAGCGGCGACGCTCGACTGCGCGTGAATCGCACGGAGACCAAATCCGGCGGCCACCAGCAGGACGACGAGAACCGCGGCGAGACCGATACCCAGACCGACACGACGAACCATGAGGCACCTCGATGGAAGAGCGCGGGTGAGACGTTCTCAGGTTACTAAGCGGGATATACGTTACGAAGGACTGTTGCCGGTATGTGATTCGTAAGAGATAGGTAATCGTCACGTTACTTCGACGGCTCTTCGCCTTTACACCGTTTCGCGAGTGCGGGACGTTTCGAAATGGTCGCGCGCACGGGCAGACGGGCGTATGATGCGCGCATGACTCGGAAAGTCGTGCTCTCTGCCGGGATCAGCCTTGATGGCTACGTCGCGCGCCTGGACGGCGCGGTGGACTATCTCTTCATGCCGAAGGATTACAGCATGGGCCCGTTCTTCGCGACGGTGGATGCGGCGGTGATGGGCCGGAAGACCTACGAGGCCGGCCTCAAGATGGGCGGCGAGGCGATGTTGAAAAGCGGCGGCATGGAGTATTACGTCTTTTCGAAGACTCTCGCGCCCGGTGCGCGGAACTACGTGACGTTTGTGAACGAGCCGATTCCGGAGTTCGTCGAGAAGTTGCGCGCCAAACCCGGCAAAAATATCTGGCACATGGGCGGCGGAGAACTGACACGCGCGTTTTTGCAGGCGGATTCGATCGACGAGCTTTATCTTGGCATCGTTCCGAAGCTGATCGGCGAAGGCCTGCCTATGTTTCCGCCGTCGTATCCGGAGCGGCACTTCGCGCTGAAGGAATCCAAGACCTACGAAGGCGGCCTGCTGACTCTGACGTACGAGCGCGTGCGCAGCGGCGGTACAGCTCCTGCAAAAGCTCCGACAAAACCAAAACGCAAGAGATGAGGCTCGGCGCGCCCGCCTCGCAAGCCCCGGCTTGTGCCGGCGTGACTCCTTGTGTGCGCGGCGATAGGATGGTTGCTCGTGATTGGGTGCGTGAGAGCGTGGTGAAACGAAATGCCATCTTGACAGCCGTTGCTGCAGCGTGCGCCTGTGCTGTCGCGGCAAATGCGCAAAGTCCTGCGCCGCCCCCACAGCAGAACGCCATCGCGCCGACTCCAACGACGGCGCAGTCGGCGCCGCTGCGCGTTTCGACCAAGCTGATCACGATTTCGGCGATCGTGCGGGACAAGCATGGCGCGCCGATCGCCGACCTTACCAAGGATGACTTCACGATCCTCGACGGCAAGACGCAGCGACCGATCGGCATTTTCGCCGTAACCCAGACTTCCGTAGCGGCGGCCGATCCGCAGCCTCTGCCGCCGGACACCTACTCGAACAATCTGGGTGCGCGCGAGGAATCGCCGTCGAACCTGACGATCATTCTGCTCGACGCGCTGAACACGCCTTCGTTCGACCGGCAATTTCCACGCGCGCAAATCAAAAAGCTGCTGCTTACGCTGGAGCCAACCGACCACATCGCGCTGTACGCTCTCGGATCGCGACTGCGCGTGCTACACGAATTTTCGAGCGACGCGTCGACGCTGCTCGATGCGTTGAACAAGAACGAAGACGTGGAGCTGCTGGACGTAGACACGCCGCCGAGCCCGGGGAACACCAACACGCACAACATGCAGCTGATTCCGCTGGCCGAGGAAAACGCCGCCGTCCAGATCGCGCAGCAATCGGGGAATCGCGCAATGCTCACGGGCGACGCGTTACGAACGATCGCGGAGCACGTCAGCTACCTGCCGGGTCGCAAGAGCCTGATCTGGATTTCCGATGCGTTTCCGTTGGATTTGGAGTTTTCGAATCTGTCGCAGGGCTCGGACGGCAAAAAGCTCGCGAACACGTCGGAAAACGAGCTGGTGATTCGCGCGTTGGAGCAGGCGCACATCGCGATCTACCCGATCGACGCGCACGGACTCGAAGCGTCGAGCGACTCGCTGGAACTCGATGCCGATCCCGACGCGGAGAACGCCAAACGGACATCGGACCTTGAGCACAAGTCGAGCATGGAGACGGTTGCGCGGCGCACCGGCGGGCGCGCGTTCACCGACACCAACGGCATCATGAAATCGGTGCGCGAGACGATCGACTCCTCGCGCGTGACCTACGAGCTGGGTTTTTATCCGAACGACGTTGAGTGGGACGGCAGCTTTCACAAGCTGACGGTGAAAGTGAACCGCAAGGATGCGCAGGTGGTGACGCGCGACGGATATTTCGCGCTGGCCGATCCAGCGCCTTCGGCGGAACTCTTGAGTACGACGGTGGTCGACGCCGCGCGCGGACGGATTGAGGCGACCGGCATCCGATTCACCGTGCATGTGGAACCACCAGCGCCCACGGCGGACGACGCGGCGACGGGCGCAACTGCGGGCACTGGCGCGAATGCGACGAGCGGGAAGCGGCAGATGAAGTTGACTTTGACGTTCGATCCGTCGGAGTTTGCGTTGCGCCCGGCAACCGAGGCGAATGGGGCGCTGGTGGACACGGTGGCCATCGCGTTCGTCGCCTTCGACGCGAAGAACCAGATGCTGGAGCGCGCGGGCGTGTCGCTGCCGTTCAAGCTCGATCCCGCTCAGTACGATCGCGCAGTGAAGCAAGGCGTGCGCTACACGCGCACCGTGAATGTCCCCAACGGCGCGAGCGAGATTCGCGTAGTTGTATACGACGCAGGAAATTCGCGCGTCGGCTCCGTCCGCGTCCCCACCACGCCGTAGACCGCCGTCCGTGCTGACGAGACAGAAATCCGTCAGTGATGGATTTCCGTCACGAATTCGTCACGTGTGACGCGAGAACCGGGCGGCGCACGCCGCGTCCATCCTACGAGTTCCGAGCAAGTTAACTGCTCGTCCCAACGACCATTTAAGCCGCACGATTTTGGCATTGGGCTTGCGACGCCGTGCCGCCGATGGCCTGCCATCGTGCGCGGCGCGGCCGGCGAGGCCCGAGTGGTACCGGCGTGGGGATTTTGAATGTTAATGGTATGGCGATGATGCGGCCGGCAGCGGCCCTGCCGTCGCTTACGCGAATTTCGACCTCCGAAGAACAGCGACTCATCGAACGGATCATCAACGGCGAGACTGAACTCTTTCACGAGTTGGTCCGCCCGTACGCGCGAATGGTGTTCTGCGTGTGCCAGTCCGTTTTGCGCAACAGCGATGACGCGGAGGACGCGGCGCAGGAAACGATGCTGAAGGCGTTCAAGAATCTCGATCGCTTTCGCGCGGAATCGAAATTCAGCACGTGGCTGGTGGCGATTGCGCTGAACGAAGGGCGGGCGCGATTGCCGGACAAGCGCGTTTCGAGTTTCGACTCGCACGAATATCTTGACCGCCAAGACGAGTACCGCCGAAGAACGGTGGTGGCACGCGACGAGAGCGCGACGCCGCTCGAAACGCTGGAGCGCAAAGAAGTGCATCGCGCGCTTCGCACGGCGCTGGTGAGCTTGCCAAAGAGCTATCGCCAGGTGTTGCTGCTCCGGAAGGCGGAGGAATTGAGCACCGCAAAAACGGCGGGCCTGTTGGGCGTGAGCAAGGGCGCGGTGAAGGTTCGCCTGCTGCGCGCGCGGTTGATGATGCGCGAAAAAATGGCGATGCAGCTCAAGAATCGCCTCGGTCGAAAGCTTCGCGCGGAAATTCCGTGTGCTTCATGCGGCGATTAGATTGCGTCGCGAAGATTTCTTGTATCTTTTCACCCGTACCGTACTCCCATAGAGCCGTGGCCGAGACTTTTTCAGGAAGCGCTCTGTGATCGAAACACTCCCGAAGTCCGCGCGGATTCGAATCCTCATCCTTGGCGGTGGATTCGCCGGACTCGCTGTGGCGATGGAACTCGACAAGCGCCTCGGCCGTTATCCGTTCGTCGAAACCGTTCTGGTGAACCGCGAGAATTTCTTCCTCTTCACGCCGATGCTGCATGAAGTGGCCGCGAGCGATCTGGACGCGGCGACGATCGTGAACCCGGCGCGAAAACTCTTGCGGCACACGCGATTTCTCGCCGCGGAAGTGACGCGGATCGATCTGGAGAAGCGCGAAGTCGTCGTGTCGCACGGTTTCGACCGTCACCCTCACACACTCGAATTCGATCATCTGGTTTTGAGCCTGGGCAACGTGACGGACTTGCGCGCCGTGCCGGGGTTGAACGAGCACGCGCTGACGATGAAAACGCTGGCCGACGCGATGCGGCTGCGCAATCACCTGATCGCGCATCTGGAGGAGGCGGACAGCGAATGTTGCAAGGACAAGGAACCTCATTTGGCGTTCGTTGTGGCGGGCGGCGGGTTTGCGGGCGTCGAAACGATCGCGGCGATCAACGACTTCGTGCGCGGCGCGGTGAAGTCTTACCCGAATTTATCGGAGCGGATGATCCGGATGGTGCTGGTGCATTCGGGTTCGACGATTTTGCCGGAGTTGAAGCCGGAGCTCGGCAATTACGCCGCGCGCAAGCTGGCCGGGCGCAAAGTAGAAATCAAGCTGAACACAAAAGTTGAAAAATGTGCGGGCGGCATCGTCCATATGAGCGACGGGTCGTCGATCCGCGCGCACACGGTGGTTTGGACGGCGGGAGCCGGTCCGAATCCCTTGATCGAGGGTATGCAGTGCTACAAGGAGCGCGGGCGGATCCTGGTGACGGAAGGGTTGGAAGTCGCGGGCTGGCCGGGCGTGTGGGCGCTCGGCGACTGCGCCGCGGTGCCCGATTCAGAGCGAGGCGGGTTTCATCCACCGACGGCGCAACACGCGATACGCCAGGCGAGCGTCGTTGCGCACAACGTGATCGCGAGCGTGCGAGGCCTCGACAATAAGAAAAAGTTTCGTTTTTCCACGATCGGCCAGCTTGCCACGACGGGCCGGCGAACCGGTGTCGCGAATCTCTTCGGCGTGAACTTTTCCGGGTTCATCGCGTGGTGGATGTGGCGAACGATCTATTTGGCCAAGCTGCCGCGATTTGAAAAAAAGTTGCGGGTCGCGTTTGATTGGACGCTCGACCTGGTGTTCTCGAAGGACTTTGTGCAGTACCTCGACGTGCGCGCGCCCGAAATGCCGCAACCAAAGACGGACGTTTCGAACCACGCGCCGTAACTCGCTTTAGGGAAATAGCCACGGGGGCGGGCGCTGTGCCGTTTTTACGCAAGAGTTGAATTTCATGGAGGGATAGTAATGATCCAATCGGACGGGGAGCCGGAAGAAATGCCGAAGAAGTCTCGCGACACAAGAAAGCCGGAAATGGAACAAGCGGAAGTCGCTGCGCAAGCACCGACCTATGAAGAAATCTGCGAGCGCGCCTACCAGATCCACATCGAGCGCGGCGGAGAACACGGCCGCGACGTGGACGACTGGCTGCAAGCCGAGCGCGAGTTGATGCAAAACGATCGGTAGCACCGCGCCGGGC
>JBEKJW010000067.1:0-29073 GCA_050011035.1 Candidatus Acidiferrales bacterium | reverse complement strand
GCCTTCACGACCACCGTCGACGTGAAAGGCGTAGCTGACGTCGCCGTGAGCCTCACCATCGCCGCGCAGCAGACCACCGTAAACGTCACGGAAAAAAGCAGCGCGCTCGCCAATTCCAACTCCGTCTACCGCGCCCTGCGCGACGTCGGCCTCGGCGAATCCTACTCCGTGGAAAACTTCACCATGCCGATGGACATCGGCACATTCCAGTTCATCCACGGCACATTCACCGCACTCGCTCCCGTGAAAGAGTTCGTCACCGGCTTCGTCTTTGTCGGCCAGGGCCACTTCATGCTCAAGCCGGTGATGACCATCGACATCAACGAACTGAAACGCCGCGCCCAGACCGACACCGTGCAGCAGGACTTCACCGAAGTCGTCTTCCGCTTTTCGCCGAAAATGTATTCCACGTTCGTCTCCGGCTTAGGCGCCAAGGCGCAGACGCCGCCCGAAGCCGCCGCCGCGTTCGACCGCTACAAACACAAAGTACGCGACCGCCACGAATTTCCCGTCGGCTTCACGCAGGCGATCTTCGAGGGCGAGACGATGGACAACGTGGACGCTGACCTACTCGCCGCCGTGCTGAATCCCGAGCACCCGGAATTCATCAACGCCTACATTCACGGCGCGCAGCATCACGATCTGCGTTTCTTTGTTCGCAATCACGTCGGAGCGCTTTCGCAGCTCGATACGCCTGAAGAAGTCGGGCTCGTGAATTTCGACAACGACGAGTTCGACGACGGCGTCTGGTATTCGAGCCACCTGCTCACCGAGCTGAAGGCGCACACCGCGAGTTCGCTCGAGGAGAAGCGCCTCTTCGCCACTCACAAATACACGATGGAAGTGGTGGTCGCGAAAAACAATCACCTGGTCACGCGCTGCGCGATTTCCTACTCGCCGTTGCTGCCCGGCGAACGAGTGATGAAGTTCGCGCTGTTGCCCAATCTGCGCGTAACGCGCGTCACCGGCGACGACGGCAAGGACCTCGAATTTATCCAGGAAGATCGCAAGCACGACGGCTCGTTCTACGCGATCCTCGATCAGGCGTACGAGGTTGGCTCGATGCATACCATCACCGTCGAATACGCCGGCGACAAGGTGTTGATCGATGCGGGCAACGGCAGCTATTACGTGAATGCGCGCGACTCGTGGTATCCGAATCTGGGCGGCGGGGCATTCGGCGACAAGGCGATCTACGACATCACCTTCAAAGTCGCGCACGGTAACACCGTGATTGGAGTCGGCGATTTGAAGGAGTCCGGCACCGAAGCCGGATTCGCAGTGACGCGCTGGGTCACGCCGGTCGCGACTTCGGTCGCGGGCTTCAACATCGGCCAGTACACGCGCGTGGAATATCCCGACGATATCACGCACTACAAAATCGCCGGCTACTACCTCCAGGAGATTCCCGGCAACATCTCGCAAAACAGCATCCTCGCGCGCATGTCGCCCAAATCGATGAACACCTACGTGCTGGATCAGACGCGCGCGCAGATGCAGATCTGCACGCAGTTCTATGGCCACGGTCCGTACGGGAGCGTGGACATCACCGAGCAGCCCAACATGAACTTCGGGCAATCTTGGCCTACGCTCGTCTACCTGCCGATCATGGCGTACTTCGATTCCACGCAACGCTGGGAGGCCTTTGGTTCGATCAACGACGGCCTAAGCGGATTCGTGCAGGAAGTGACGCCGCACGAGGTCGCTCACCAGTGGTTCGGCCACGGCGCCACGCCCGCTACGTATCACGACGAGTGGCTCTCCGAAGGCTTCGCCGAATTTTCCGCGGGGCTCTTCCTCCAGTATTCGCAGCCGAAGTGGGAGCACGACTACACCGAGTTCTGGAATCGGCAGAAGCGTCGCATTCTCGACAAGAAAAACTGGGGCGCGTCCAACGATGCCGGTCCCATTTGGCTCGGCTTTCGATTGATCTCACCCAAGAACGATCAGGCCTACGACGACGTCGTCTACGCGAAAGGCGCGTTTGTGCTTTCCATGCTACGCTCCGTGCTTTACAACGACCAGCCCGCCGATCCGAAGACCAATCGCGACCAGCTCTTCATGGACGTGATGCACGACTACATGGCCGAACACGCGAATCATCCCGCGTCCACCGAATCGTTCCGAATGGTCGTGAATCGCCACGTGCCGAAGAATCTCGACATTCAGCAGAACGGCCGCCTGGACTGGTTTTTCGCCGAGTGGGTCTACGGCACGGCGGTGCCGAAGTACGAGTTTCGCTACGACGTGATGCCCGAGGCCGGGCACTTCCGCGTCCGCGTCACCGTCACGCAAAGCGAAGTGGACGATCACTTTGCCATGTTCGTCCCGGTTTTCGCCGACTGGGGCGAAGGCATGCGCCGCGTCGGCCAGGTGGGCGTGGCGGGCAACAGTTCGCGCAGCTTCGACTTCGTAATGGACCGCCAGCCCAAAAAAGTCGCGCTGAACTACTACCACGACATCCTCGAGAGATGAGCGGGGCATTATGAGCGGAGATTCCGCGCCCATGAACGCGGGCAGCGCGGATGGCACGGCGAGTTTGACGACGATGACGCGCGCGGATGTGATCCGCTGGTGGGAGTTGCGTCGCATCCCGTACGACCTGACGCTGCTGGTGATCGGCGGCGCGGCGCTCTACAGCGGGGCGTGGGTGCTCGGTGGAAAGCGGCCGGAGCTTACGATGGATGCTTGGCCCATCGCGATTCCGTGCTTCGTCTACGGCTTTATCGCGAATATTTTCTACACGCTTGGCTGGGTCGTGGAACTGTGGGGCCGCGCGACGGACGCCGTCGCTGCTCGGCGCCGCGCAGTGATCACGTTCCGCGCGGGCTTTGCGCTTTCGTGTGTGCTCACCACGTTGCCATTCTGGGTCGCGGTCCTGATCCGCCTTCTCGGCGGCGCGCAGAAGCAATGACCAGCCCACGTTCGATTGCGCGGAGGTGAATCGTGCGTTTCCTGATCGCGTTGTGCATGCTCATGCTGACTCTCGGCGTCCAGGCTCAGCAATCATCTACGGCTACCAAGCCATCGAAGCCGTGCCGCCAGAAAAAAGACGCGGAGTTTCCGTTTGATTATAGACACGCGATTCTTCAGGAGGTTCGCCCTCCGGCCGAAAAGCGCCCTGCGCTGACCATCGAGTTTGGAAGACTCGCGCCGCTCGTCCTCACGCTGGATCGCAATGAGGCGCGGCTCTGGTCCACCACGTCCACTTTTGACGATATGGACAAAAAGATCAATCAGCTCTACGCCTCCTGCAAGTTGGAGGCATACCCCTCTCAGGTCGTCGATCAGCTGAAGATCGAATGGGAAAGTACCGATCTGACGATGGAAGAATTCGCGGATCTGCATCGCGCGCTTCTGGACGCGATGGGAAAATATTCAGCCGGTGCGCAACCGATTTACGAAGGGCTAGCGCGCGACGGCCAGACTTCGATTTACCTCGATGCGTGGCAGTATTTCGTGATCTACAAAACGGAATATCAATTCATGGAAGTCGATCCCATCGCTGATCCGAAGGTAGAAGCCAACCGTGCGATCCTCGCCTGGATCCATCGCGTGGACAAACTTGCCGAAACGAAATTCCATCGCCCGTTCCCCGACGCGATGGACGATCGGTGATTCCGCACAGTGGCTTGGAGCCTGGACCGACCGTACGGCGACCGAGCGGCCTCTGAATGATGTGCCGAGAGCTTGCCCGCTAGGCGCGTATCGAAGCGGAGGTGACGCTGCATTTGGCACGGCGGGAGCTTCGCTACCGCACTCTAAGAAATGTTTCCGAGCCGCAAGCCCAGAGCGCGAAGCGCCTTAGAATGCGGTGGCTTGCCACCGCCGTGCGAACATCTAGCATGTCGCGATCAATCACGCGCCTAGCGGGCGAGATCGCTGATGCAAAGATCCGTCGGAGTTGTGTTGGTCGCCGCGATTCGAAATTCGCCGAGCGGCGCGGTGATTGTGCTGAAGGCGCGAAGAAAAACACGGCGGCGCGGGCACGGGGTCGACGTGCTCGCGCCGCCGTTGTGGGGTGGGGCTACTTGTGGCCGGCGGTGGCGCTGGCGGAAGAGGCGGTTTTAGCCTCTTCAGCGGGCGCGTTCGCTGGCGTTCCGTTTGCGCCTGCAGCCGGACCGGCGTGCGCGTATGCAACCGACTTGTCCGGCCCAGCGCCAAACAGTTCCGGATGCAAATACTTTCCCTGTTCGTCCGCGGGCTTGTCTTCTTCGTTGGGAATGCGGTGCGCGTCGGCCCACGCATCGTGACGGATTCCGGTGACCTGCCACGACACTTTCACGTGCGGCTGGCTGGTGCGGATGCGGAATTTGCCGTCCTTCAGTTCGGCGGCAACCGTCGCGCGGGAAAAACTGTTGATCGTGGTGAGCTGGTAGCGGAAATCGCGGTTCAGCGCTTCGAACCACGCCGGCATTTCCACCGTCGCGTAGCCCTTCGCGTCCGTCGTCACGTTGCCGTTGTAGATGTTCATCATGTCCGGCGACTCGACGAACGAGTGCGACAAATATTTGTTCGCGGGATCGATCGGATCGTCGATCTTGAACGAGCCGCCGCCCTTGGTGAGCGTTCCGGTCACGGTCACGTTGCCGGCGAAATACCCGGCGCTACCACCGCCCGTGTTGAGTCCGTAAACGCCCGCTCCGTTCGGGCTGGCGGAGTAGAAAAAACCGCCGTTCGAGCCCGTCGCGCCGGAAGTGTTGTTGTTGTATCCCGCCACCGCTGTGTGGCCGGAGACGCCGGTGATCACGCCAAACGGCCCGGTTCCTACACTCGTGTCCTCGATATCGAGTTCGTATCCGGGCGTCTGCGTCCCGATTCCGACCTTCACCAAAAATCCACCGCCGCCGCCGAGCACAATCGCGTTGCTCTCGTTCACGATCGCGTTCGCGCCGATTGCCGTGGCGTTCTGCAGAGCGCCCCCGCCCGATCCCACATTCGCGCCGTAACCGAGGAACGTGTTGTAGCTGCCGGTTGAAACCGTCTCGCCGCTCAGTGCGCCAATTGTTGTGTTGTAGGATCCCGTCGTGTCTCCTCCGAGGGTGTTTGATCCGAGGGCTGTGTTGTCGGAGCCCGTTGAGGTTTGTTCGATCGCGCCGTAGCCGATGCCCGTGTTGTCGGTGCCCGTATTGTCGGCGTAGAGCGAGATGAAACCCATCGCCGTGTTCCGGCTTCCGGTCGTGATGTTGTGAAGCGCGCTGTACCCGACCGCAGCGTTCTCGCCGGAGGATGACGATTCTGCCAGCCCTCCGCCGGCGTCCAATCCGAGAAAAATGCTGTCAGCGTTGCCGTAGCTTCCCAGCAACGGCTGGCCGCTCGCGGTGATGTAGTTCGTCGTCTCGCCGTTAAGACTCAGCGATTCGCCGCTGAACGTTTGTCCGGGAACGAAACTGATGACGCCGGTGCTGTTGATCGAAAGCCCGAGGTCGTTGATCGTGCCGGTCGGTCCGCCGAGACCATAAAAAAGGTCCAATTTCGCAGAAGGATTCGAAGTGTCGTTGTTCAGCGGGATCGCGCGGAAGCCGAATGCCGGGTTAACAGCGGTGCCCGAGGAGCTATTGAAGACGGACGAGAGCCACTGGAACGAGTGCGATTGTCTGCCGCCGTTCGAAGCGGTTGCGGTGTCTTCGGGATATTCGTAGTAGCCACCGCGCAGGATTTCGCCGCCGTTGATGTCGAGCGTGGCCGCCGGAGTCGTGGTGCCGATCCCCATCTTGCCGCCGGTTTGGAACAGCAAAGAGTTGCCGAGATTCGAGCCGGAAGTCCAGAGCGGGATGTAATCCGTAGTGCCGCTGCCGGTTGGGTTCGCTTGAATCACGGATTGCGTGCCTGCTGTGCCGGCGGCGCTTGTCGCGGACTGCGCGGCTGCGATGCCGGGCGTCGCAATGATCGTGCTACTTCCACCGCTGACGACAGGCGTGGTGGTGCGCGCGGCGAGCTGTTGCGTGGTGACGTAAGACGAAGCCGGCAAGCCGCCCAGCGTGTCAGCGTCGCCGGCTTTCAACGCGTAAGGAACGCTAGCGAGCAGCACGCGCGCCAACTCTGATTGGCGTGCGACGGTCACTCCGAGCCAGCGCGACTGTCCTGTGCCGATCAAGTCAGAAGGGAAGCCGCCACTCGTAGCCGTGCCGAGAAGCGCGCTGAAGTGGCCACTGGAATCGGCCAGAACGTTTTGTGTTTCAGTCCAAAGGGCTGCGCCGCCGTCCTGCTCGGCGTAAACCGCAAACGTGACGCTCGTCACGCCGCTTATCGGACGCGCGGCCGAATCCTTCAACGTGCCGTTGAACTGCACGAGGTGCGGCACAGTCTCTGTTGCGGGCGCGGGTTCCGCAACGCGTGCGTCGGTTGTCTGCGCCAGAGTTGCGGCGGGAATGAACGCTGCGGCGAATGCAATGGCCGCACAGTAGAACGAGATCCGGATCTTCATCGAGCTTCTCCTTGAATGATTACTTGCGGGCCCCGCGCTTCGCAGAGCGATCGTGTGAATGCGCTTGAACCGTTGCAATTAGCGGCCGCCGGGAATCGCGTTCGACGGCGACGAGGGTGTGGACTGGGAATTTGCCGGCGCCGGAACGGGCACCTGGGCGTTGATCGCGCCGCGGCCGTCGATGGCTTTGTCCGGCCCCGCGCCGAACAGCTCGGGATGCAAATACTTGCCTTGTTCGTTCGCGGGTTTTTCTTCTTCGTTGGGAATACGATGCGCGTTGGCCCACGCATCGTGGCGAATACCGGTTACTTGCCACGAAACTTTCACGTGCGGCCGGCTCGTGCGAATTCGAAACTTCCCGTCCTTCAGCTCCGCCGCTACCGTCGCGCGCGAAAAGCTATTGATCGTAGTGAGCTGGTAGCGAAAATCGCGATTCAGCGCCTCAAACCACGCTGGCATCTCAACGGTCGCGTAGCCTTTCGCGTCCGTCGTCACGTTTCCGTCGTAAATATTTTTCATGTCCGGCGATTCGACGAACGAATGCGACAAATATTTGTTGGCGGGATCGATCGGATCGTCGATCTTGAAGGACCCGCTGCCTTTGGTGAGCGTGCCGGTGACGTTGACGTTGCCGGAGAAATATCCGGCAGTTCCCGAACTGAAGAAATAACCGCCATAGCCGCCGGCGAGGTTCTGCCCCACCACGCCCGAACCCGTCGGACTGCTCGATTGAAAGAAGCCGCCGTTGCTGCCGGAATCGACGGTCGCCGTGCTGATGCCCAACACCGCACTGTCGGTCGCGATAGAGGAACTGGCGTAGATTGCGCCGCCGCCGATACCACGATCGACGACGTCCAGCGTGTGCGTGGGCACTGAAGTGCCGATGCCGACGGCAGGAGCGCCGCTGCCCGCCGGTCCGAGCACAATCGCGTTGCTTTCGCCGACAACCGCATTCGCACCAATCGCTGTTGCGTTGCTCAGCGTTCCCGAAGTGGCATCCGCCATGTAACCCAGGAATGTGTTGTAGCTTCCGGTGGTGATGTTGTTGCCCGCATACGCGCCCGCGCCGGTGTTTTCGATGCCGTTCGACCGGGTCAACGCGCCATACCCGAGGGCGGCGTTGTAGGTGCCGGTGGTGTTCTGCTGCAGTGCCCAGAACCCGACACCGGTGTTGTAACTTCCGGGGGCGTTCGATTCCATCGCCTGGTAACCGAGCGCGGTATTGGCTTGACCGGTAGTGTCGTCGTAGAGCGCTTGATACCCAAAGGCGCTATTTGACACTGCAGCGCTGGTTTCGGAAAATCCGCCGCCCGCGCCCGGACCTACGTACGTGCTTTGATTCGAACCGTATTCACCCATGAACGGCGTGCCGCCGATCGAGAGCACGCCGATACTCGTCCCCGCGCCGGAATAGCCGAGTTCGATGTTGTTGAATAGCCCGGTCGCACCGCTGAATGTTTGTCCCTGCACAAACGTGATGATGCCGCCGCTGCTGATCGACAGGCCGAGATCGTTGATCGTGCCGGTCGGTCCGCCGAGACCGTAAAAAAGGTCCAATTTCGCAGAAGGATTCGACGTGTCGTTGTTCAGCGGGATCGCGCGGAAGCCGAACGCTGGGTTCACAGCGGTGCCCGAGGAGCTATTGAAGACGGACGAGAGCCACTGGAACGAGTGCGACTGTCTGCCGCCGTTCGAAGCGGTTGCGGTGTCTTCGGGATATTCGTAGTAGCCACCGCGCAGGATTTCGCCGCCGTTGATGTCGAGCGTTGCCGCCGGAGTCGTGGTGCCGATCCCCATCTTGCCGCCGGTCTGGAAGAGCAGCGAGTTGCCGAGGTTCGAGCCGGAAGTCCACAGCGGAAGATAGTCCGTCGTGCCGCTGCCGGTGGGATTGGCTTGAATCACAGATTGCGCTCCTGTGCTGGTCGCTTCGGCCGCGTTCGCCGATGCAACTCCCGGCGTCGCGATGATGGTGCTGCCGCCGCTGACGACGGGCGTGGTCGAGCGTGCGGCGAGCTGTTGCGTGGTGACGTAAGACGATGCGGGCAATCCGCCCAGCGTATCCGAATCACCGGCTTTCAGCGCATATGGGACGCTCGCCATTAACACCCGTGGTGCCTCCGGCTGCCGAGCAATCGTTATCCCAAGCCACCGCGATTCACCCGTGCCGAACAATTCCGTCGGCACGCCGTTCGCTGTGGCGGACCCAAGAAGAACCGAGTAGTGGCCGCTTGCATCAGCCAGAACGTTTTGTGTTTCGCTCCAGAGCGCGGTGCCGTTGGTCTGCTCGGTGTAAATCGCGAAGGTGACGCTAGCGACGCCTGAGATCGGACGCGATGCAGAATCCTTGAGAGTACCGGAGAATTGAATCAAGCGCGGCACACCTGCCTGCGCCGGTTCGGAAATGGTCGGAGCAGTCACGACCGCAGCTTCAGCGGATTGTTGGGGTTGCGCGGATAAACCGGCGGCCGTAAGAACCAGAGACGAAAAACTCAACAAAGCCCCGACGGAAATAGCTGTGATCTGGAATTTCATCACGATGCCCTCCTGAGCATAGACACGATGAGCGGGACATCCCCCAGGATTGTGAACGCGGAAGGAAGCGGATAGTTCGCTCTTACGTATATGAGATGAAGCGGAGAAAACATTTCAGGCACGACGACCCCCGGTGTGTGGCGACGTCCTGACCCTCAGGCCGGGACCGTCGGGTCCGGGCCTTCTACTCCATTAATCGAAAAGGAGGGTCACAACCTGCCAGGCGAAATCAAGAATTTTGCGATCGAGGAACGAGTTCGTATCAGAACAGCGCCTCACGGTAGAGGGAAATCCGGATTTTCATCGAGCTTCTCCTTGAATGATTACTTGCGGGCCCCGCTCCCGGCGGAGCAATCGTGTGAATGAGTTTGAACAGTTGCGATTAGCGGCCGCCGGGAATCGCGTTCGACGGCGACGGAGGTGTGGACTGGGAATCTGGCGGCGCCGGAACGGGCACCTGGGCGTTGATCGCGCCGCGGCTGTTGATGGCTTTGTCCGGCCCCGCACCGAACAACTCGGGATGCAAATACTTGCCCTGCTCGTTCGCGGGTTTTTCTTCTTCGTTCGGGATGCGATGCGCGTTGGCCCAGGCATCCTGGCGGATGCCGGTGACTTCCCACGACACGCGCATTCCTTTTTTGCCGCCCGCGATCCGGAAGCGGTTATCGTGCATTTCGTCGGCGATGTAGAGCTTCGGCCCCGGCGCGCCGATGGCCGTGAGCTGGTAGCGAAAATCGCGGTTCAGCGCGCTGAACCAGTCCGGCATGGTGATTACCGCGGAACCGTGCGCGTCGAGCGTCACGATTCCGTCGTAAATGTTTTTCATGTCGGGAGATTCGACGAATGAGTGCGACAAATATTTGTTCGCCGGATCGATGGGGTCGTCGATCTTGAAAGAGCCGCCGCCTTTGGTGAGCGTGCCGAGGACGTTTTCGCTCCCCGTGACGGTTACATTTCCGGCAAAGTAGCCCGCATAGCCGCCGTCGAGAGCCTCGAAATATCCGGCGTAGCCGCCCACATCGTCGATCGCCGCAACGCCGGAACCATTCGGGCTGAACGACTGAAATAAGCCGCCGTTCGTGCCCTTGCCGGACGTGGCGGAATTGACTCCGGAAATCGCTGCATCGCCCACCACGGTGGAGCTGGCATAAATCGCGGCGCCCGCCGTTCCACGATCCACCACGTCCAGCGTGTGCGATGGCGCGGTGGTGCCGATGCCCACTGCCGGCGCCGTTGCGCCTCCGGCGGACGTGGTGCCGAGCACGATCGCATTGCTCACCGTTACACTGGCGCTGGTACCTATCGCGGTGGAATTCGAGATGCCGTCCGCGGCGTCGGCAAACGCCCCGACGAGTGTCATAGACGAGTCCGTTGCCGGCGTCTGTCCGCTGCCGGTTCCGATTGCTATGTTGTGCCGAGCGCGACGTTACTCGCGCCACTCGTGTTGTAGTCCAAAGAGTAGTAGCCCAACGCCGTGTTACGTTCTCCGGTCGTGGCTCTGTCAATTCCGGATTCACCCCCGACGAACGTGTTGGAGACGTCGCCGTAGCTGGCCAGCACCGTATCGCCGCCGAGGATGATGCTTCCGGTGGCGGGCATCACGATGCCGCTGCCGTTGAAAGTTTGGGAAGGCACGAACGTGATAACGCCGGCGCTGTTGATCGAAAGGCCGGTGTCGGTGAGTGTGCCGTCGGGGCCGCCGCTGCCGGAGAAAAGGTCGAGCTTCGCGGCGGGAGTGGAAGTGTTGTTATTCACCGGCAGCGCGCGGAATCCGAAGGCTTCGAAGTCGGGTACTTTCGTCGAGCTGTTGTAGACGGAGGCGAGCCACTGGAACGAATGCGACGGCTGGCCGGTGGACGCGGTCGCGGTGCCTTGCGGGTATTCATAGAAGCCGCCGCGCAGAATTTCGCCGCCGTTGATGTCGAGTGTCGAAGCAGGAGTTGTGGTGCCAATGCCCACTTTGCCGCCGGTTTGAAAGAGCAGCGAGTTGCCGAGATTCGAGCCGGAAGTCCACAACGGGATGTAATCCGTGGTGCCGCTGCCGGTGGGCGTTGCGTCGACCACAGAAGATTGCGCGGCTCCGGTTGAAATTGGTCCGGCAGCGGCACTGGCTGTTGCGACTCCTGAGGTCGCAACTACCGTTGTGCCGCCGCCGTTCAGGAAGCTGCCCGCCGGCTTCGCGTTCGAAGCCGCGAGTTGCTGTGTGGTGACGTAGGAAGACGCGGGCAAGCCGCCAAGAGTGTCGGCATCGCCGGCTTTCAACGCGTAGGGAACGCTGGCGAGCAGCACGCGCGGCATTTCCTGCTGGCGCGCGATGGTGACGCCGATCCAGCGCGATTGGCCGGTGCCAAAAAGTTCGGCAGGGAAGCCGCCGCTCGTTGCGGCGCCGAGCAGCACGTTGAAATGGCCGTTCGTGTCCGCGAGAACGTTTTGCGTTTCGCTCCATAGCGCGCCGCCGCCGTCTTGCTCGGCGTAGATGGCAAACGTGACGCTCGCGACTCCGCTGACCGGCCGCGCCGCCGCGTCTTTCAACGTGCCGTTGAATTGCACGAGGCGCGGCACCGTTTCTTGCGCCGCTACTGCGGATGCTTGTTGCGCGCCCGCCGCCTGCACGTACAGCGAAGGCTTCAACATCACGACGATCAGAATCGCTGCGCTAATCATTGCCAGCCATGTCTTCATGAAATTGCTCCTCTCGGTGCTCGGTGCGGCGTGGGCGTCGCTTGATCGAGCGCACCCCTCGAAAAACTTTAGTGGCCGCCAGGAATCGCGTTTGCGTTCGCTGACGTTGTGGCGTCGGCTGGCGCAGGTGCTGTCTGTGCAGGCGACTGCGCATTGATCGCAGGACCTGCGCCTATCGCTTTGTCCGGCCCCGCGCCGAAAAGTTCGGGATGCAAATATTTGCCCTGCTCGTTCGTGGGCTTTGTTTCTTCGTTGGGGATGCGATGCGCGTTGGCCCACGCGTCCTGGCGAATGCCGGTGACTTCCCACGACACGCGCATTCCTTGTTTGCCGCCGCCGATGCGGAACTGGTTGCCATGCATTTCTTCCGCGATATGCAGCTTCGGAGCGCCCGAGCCGATCGCGGTGAGCTGGTAGCGGAAATCGCGATTCAGCGCGCTAAACCAGTCCGGCATGGTGACGACGGCCGAGCCGTGCGCGTCGAGCGTGACGATGCCGTTGTAGATGTTCATCATGTCCGGCGACTCGACGAAGGAGTGCGAGAGGTATTTGTTCGCAGGATCGATCGGGTCGTCGATCTTGAACGAGCCGCCGCCTTTCGTGAGCGTACCCGTGATCGAAACGTTGCCCTGAAATTGAGCCGCAGAGCCGCCGGCCGTGTTCGCCGCGACGATGCCCGCGCCACCCGAACTTTCGGAAAGGAAGTAACCGCCGTTCGCCAGGCCCGACGTCGCGTAGTTGACGCCGGAGATGGCCGGATGCGCGGCGACGGTGGTCGACGCGGCGATTCCTCCACCTCCGAGGCCGCTGTCCTTTACGTCGAGCGTGTAAGCCGGAGTGGTGGTGCCGATCCCCACGTTCACGGATTGCGATCCCGTCCCGCCCAGGATCAGAGCGTTGCTTTCGCCGACGACCGCCACCGCACCAATGGCAGTCGCGTTCGTCAGATTTGCTACAGATGCGTTCGCATTCGCGCCAATGAAAGTGTTATCGCTTCCGGAAGAATTGAACTGGCCCGCGGAAGTACCGATCGCGGTATTGGCCGAGCCCTTTGTTTCGTACAGAGCGTCGGATCCGACGGCTGTGTTTTCGAGCCCTTGTATATTGTTTCCGAGAGCGTCTACGCCCACGGCTGTGTTGTAAGCGCCCACTGTGTTTACGTAGAGAGCCGAGTAACCTATGGCGGTGTTGGAGTAACCCGAGGTATTCGCGTTGAGGGCGTCGGCGCCGAAACCGGAGTTGTCTTCCCCCGTTGTCGTGATGGACCGTCCCGCGGATGCGCCGATGAATGCGCTGGTGGTGTCGCCTCCATTGCTGACGAACGATACGCCGCCGAGGTTGATCACGCCGGTGTATGGGCCCGATGTATTCGGAAGATTGATGTAGCTCACTGACTCCGAATCGCCGTTGAACTGCTGGCCGGGCACGAACGTGATTGCGCCCACATTGTTGATAGAAAGCCCCGTATCGGTGAGCGAGCCGTCCGGGCCGCCGGTGCCGAAGAAGAGATCGAGATTCGCTGTGGGGTAGCCGGAGTTATTGTCTATAGGGACGGCGCGGAAACCATACGCGTAGTTGACCGCCTGCTTCTGCGCGCTGTTGTAAACGGACGCGAGCCACTGGAAGGAGTGCGAAGGCTGCCCGCTCGATGCGGTGGCGGTGGCTTGTGGGTATTCGTAGAACGCGCCACGGAGAATTTCGCCGCCGTTCAGATCGAACGTGGCGGCGGGAGTGGTGGTGCCGAGGCCGATCTTTCCGCCGGTCTGGAACAGGATCGAGTTGCCGAGGTTCGAGCCGGAAGTCCACAGCGGAATGTAGTCGGTGGTGCCGCTGCCGGTGGGCGTGGCGTCGGTAATGTTTGCTTGCGCGGCGTTGGCGGAAGGTGGTCCGGCGGCGACACCGGAAGTTGCGACTCCTGAGGTCGCAACGATCGTGGTGCCACCGCCGCTCAGCAATGTGGTTGCAGGCCGCGCGTTTGAGGCGGCGAGCTGTTGCGTGGTGACGTAAGACGACGCGGGCAAGCCGCCGAGCGTATCCGCATCGCCGGCTTTCAGCGCGTAGGGAACGCTGGCGAGGAGTACGCGCGGCATTTCCGGCTGGCGTGCGATGGTGACTCCGAGCCAGCGCGATTGCCCCGTGCCGATTAATTCAGAAGGAAAGCCGCCGCTCGTTGATGTGCCGAGCAGCGCGGTGTAGTGGCCGTTCGCATCGGCTAGGACGTTCTGCGTTTCGGTCCATAGCGCGGCGCCGCCGTCTTGCTCGGCGTAGATCGCAAACGTGACGCTCGCGACTCCGCTCACGGGCCGCGCAGAAGCGTCTTTCAATGTGCCGTTGAACTGCACGAGCCGTGGCACGCCTTCGGTCGCAGGCGCTGGTTCCGCAACGCGCGCGTCGGTGTTCTGCGCATACGAACAGGGAACTGAAAAAACGGCGACCAACATTGCGAGTGGGCCGAGCGCGAATCGAATTCTCATCAACGTTCTCCTTCTCCAGCGCCTGCTCGCGCCGCTTACGAATTTCTCAGTGGCCGCCCGGGATCGAACTCGTTGCTGAAGCCGCTGGTGTCGGGTCAGGCATTGCTGCGGGAACTTGCGACTGAGCATTAACCGCGCCGCCGACGCCGATGGCCTTATCCGGCCCCGCGCCAAAAAGTTCGGGATGCAAGTACTTGCCCTGTTCGTCCGCGGGTTTTTCCTGTTCGGTGGGAATGCGATGCGCGTTGGCCCACGCATCCTGCCGGACGCCGGTGACCATCCACGAAACTTTCACGCGCGGCTTGTTGGTGCGAATCGTGAAACGGTTCTCGTTGATTTCGTTGGCGACGATGGCTTGCGCGAATTGTCCGACCACGGTGAGTTGGTAGCGGAAGTCGCGGTTGAGCGCCGAGAACCATTCCGGCAGCGTGATCGTTGCGTAGCCCTTCGCGTTCGTCGTGACGTTGCCGTTATAGATGTTCATCATGTCCGGCGATTCGACGAACGAGTGCGACAAGTATTTGTTCGCCGGATCGATCGGATCGTCAATCTTGAACGAGCCTGCGGACTTGCTCAGTGTTCCGCTGACAGTCACGTTGCCGATGAAGTACGCCGCGTAGCCGCCAGCTTCGTTTTGGCCGACCACGCCGGAGCCGTTCGGACTGTTGGAAGTGAAGTAGGCTCCGTTCGAAAGGCCCGTCGCTGCATTGTTGATGCCGTAGACTTCGCTCTCTCCTGCGACGGCAGAGCTGGCGTAAATGTTCGCGCCTCCAATTCCGCGCGACGCAACGTCGAGCGTATGCCCCGGCGTGGACGTGCCAATGCCGACGCTGACGGCCGCCGCACCCGAGCCGCCGAGAATCATCGAATTGCTTTCGCCGGCGACCGCGCTTGCACCGATCGCGGTGGCGTAGGTGAGGGTGCCGGAACTTGTCGACGTGCCGGTACCGAGCATTGTGTTGTACGAACCCGAAGTGATGGCCGAACCCGCGAGCGCGCCAACGGCCGTGTTCCCGTTCGCAGTGCCATTGGAGAGCGCGCCGTAGCCGACGGCAGTTGTTTCCCACGCTGTCGAGTTGTATTCACTACTCAGTGCGCCCAGCGCGACGTTGTACGAACCGGAGGTGTTCGTCCACAGCGAGCTATAACCGAACGCGACGTTCTGAGTGCCCGACGTGAGGTTGTAAAGCGAATACTGACCGACCGCCGCGTTTTCGTTTCCCGCTGAAGTGGCTGTTCCGCCACCTCCGGATAGGCTGCCAAGAAAAATGTTCGAGGAATCGCCGTAGCTGCTCAGCACCGGCACGCCGCCCATTCGCAGCACGCCGCTGAAGGCGCTGGTCGTGGGCGGAAGATTCAGCGAGCTCACATTCACCGCGCCGCCGTTGAAATTCTGGTCGGAGACGAAAGTGATGTATCCGGTGTGATCGATGGAAAGGCCGAGATCGTTAAGCGATCCGTCCGGGCCGCCGCTGCCGTAGAAGAGGTCGAGCTTGGCCGTGGGGCTCGCGACATTATTTTGATCGGGAACGGCGCGGAAGCCGAACCCTTCGAAGACGGGGGCTTTCGTCGAGCTGTTAAAAACGGAAGCGTCCCACTGAAAGGAGTGCGAAGGCTGCCCTGCGGAAGCGGTGGCGGTTCCTTGCGGGTATTCGTAGAAACCGCCGCGGAGGATTTGGCCGCCGTTGATGTCCAGAGTCGACGCGGGCGTTGTGGTGCCCACACCGAGCTTGCCGCCGGTTTGAAAGAGCAGCGAGTTGCCGAGGTTCGAGCCGGACGTCCACAGCGGGATGTAATCCGTGGTGCCGCTGCCGGTGGGCGTGGCGTCTATTACCGAGGACTGCGCGGAGTTTGGCGTGGCGGCTTGCGAGGCTTGTGCCATTGCGACTCCAGGCGTCGCGATAATCGTTGAGCCACCGCTGAAGACGGGCACTGTGCTGCGCGCGGCGAGCTGCTGTGTGGTGACGTAAGACGAAGCAGGGAGACCACCGAGCGTGTCGGCGTCACCAGCCTTCAACGCATACGGGACGCTCGCGAGCAGCACGCGTGGAGCTTCTTCCTGTCGTGCAAGGGAGACGCCGAGCCAGCGCGACTGACCCGTACCGATCAACTCAGCAGGAAAGCCGCCGCTCGTTGATGTGCCGAGAAGCGCGGTGTAGTGGCCGTTTGCATCAGCGAGGACGTTTTGCGTTTCAGCCCATAACGCCGCGCCGCCGTCTTGCTCGGCGTAGATTGCGAACGTGACGCTGGCGACTCCACTCACTGGCCGCGCAGAAGCGTCTTTCAACGTGCCGTTGAACTGCACGAGCCGCGGCACGCTTTCGCCAACACTCGGTGCCGCTTCAGCCACGCGCGCGTCTGTCGACTGCGCGTTGACTGGCGCTACCGCTGACGCCGCAAGTGCAACCGCGACAGCCGCACCGAATACGAGACCTCGAACGCTCCGGATATTCATCGACGTTTTCCCTCTCGGGGCGCATCCGCGTGGGGTGTCGCCCATTGCGCCAGGCAGCGCTTTGAATTTGCGAGTGAGTGCGAACACTTCGTGGCCGATTGATACCGCGTGGAAATCGAACTTCCACTGGGAGCCCTGACGCCATTCAAGCCGGCGGCTGCGCTTGATACGCAGCGCCGGCTCCGATGGCCTGTCCGGCCCCGCGCCGAACAAAACGAAAATCACGTTTGAAACCAGCTCTCGGCGCGTCGCCGCCATCCGGCCCTTCGACCTCAACACCGACACGCCGTACGCACCAGGCCTCAACGGCCGGAATTCCTCGCGATCTGGACCACCCAGGTTGGCAGCAGACCACGGCCCGGCACTCGAGTGGGTGAGCCTGGGACTGTGTCTCGATTACAATCCAAGGCGCACACACGGAGCGCGGGCCGTGTTGAGCGCGTGTATCTCAAAGTGCGACCGCAGGGTCAATGCAGGCGAGGTGAGGAACGCGTGAAATCGAGGTGAAGGTCTAACGCGCTAGAAACATGACTTTTACTGAAATTTCGAAGGATTCGTGGTAAGAGTATTCTACATTTCTAGTAGTTCTTGGGCCTGATGCCTACCTCGAATCGATCGCTGCGCTTTGGTGTCTTCGAACTGCGCCCCGCCACGCAGGAACTCTATAAAGGCGTGATCCGGATGAGGTTGCGTCCGCAGGCGTTCCAGGTGCTGGAGATGCTGGCGGAGAATTCCGGGGAAGTCGTTTCCCGCGACCAACTCCGGCAGCGGTTGTGGCCCGAGCAGCCGTACGTCGATTTCGAGCACGGGCTGAATACGGCGGTGAAAGAGCTCCGCGGAGTGCTGAATGACTCGGCTGCGGAGCCGCGGTTCATCGAGACGCTGCCGCGCATAGGATACCGGCTGATCGTTCCTGCGACGCTGGAAGAGGGATCGGGCCGCCATTCGGCGCTTTCGGATTCGGGGCGCGTCGCGATTGCCACGCCAGCTGCAGGGGCGGCTGCGTCGTCAAGCGGCATTGGGGCGGCGACCGCACCCGCTGCGACGGTCGTGGCGTCGAGTGTGCCGCGAGCCGAATCTCACACCGCTGCTACGGCACCGAGTGAAACGCCGGCCGCCGCCGCGCCAAAACTAAATCTCACATTGTGGTGGATCGCCGGAGCCGTCGCGGCTGCAATCATCGCCGCGTCTGTGTATGTCGCGTGGCACAAATCCTCGAGCGCTCGCGAAGTTTCTTCCGCACCTGCCGCGCCGACGAAACAGATGCTCGCCGTACTTCCTTTTGAAAATCTCACCGGCGATCCGACGCAGGAATATTTCAGCGACGGCCTCACCGAAGAAATGATCGGCCAGCTGGGCCAGCTCGATCCGCAGCATCTTGGCGTGATCGGGCGCAACTCGGTGATGCGCTACAAAACCAATCACGAACCGACCGACGAAATCGGCCGTGAACTCGGCGTGAAGTATTTGCTGGAAGGCAGCGTGCGGCGCGACGCGGATAAAGTGCGCGTCTCGGCCGAGCTGGTTCAGGTGGGCAGCCTGGCAAGCATCTGGTCTCGCGAGTACGACCGGCAAGTGCAGGACGTGCTTACGCTGCAATCGGAAATCGCGCGCGAAATTGCTGGAGAGATTCACCTGACGCTCAATGCAAGCGCTCCTGCCGCTACCGTGGGATCGCATCCGCAAACGGCTGCGGAGCGCGACGCGTATGACCTGTATTTGCGCGGCCTTTATTTCTGGAATAAGCGCGGCGTGGAAAATATCGAACGCGCCACGGATTATTTTCAGCAGGCCGCTGCGAAAGATCCGCACTCGGCACGCGCCTACGCCGGGCTTGCGAATTCCTACGCGCTCGTTAGCGGCTACGCGGGCGTTCCGCCAAAGGATCTGCTGAAAAAAGCGGACGATGCCGCGCGCCGCGCCGTGGAACTCGACGGCAATCTCGCCGAAGCGCACGTTGCCCGCGCGGTCGTGGCTCAGGATTGCGATTGGGATTGGACGACGGCGGAACAGGAGTATCGCCGCGCCATCGAACTCGATGCCAACTACGCGACGGCGCACCACTGGTATGGCGAATATCTCGGCTTGATGGGCCGTTTCGATGAATCGCGCGCCGAATTCGAGCGTGCCCGCCAGCTGGATCCGCTTTCGCTGATCATTCAGGCGGACACGGCGGTTGCACTCTATTACGCTCACGATTACGACGGCTCGATCCGGCAATTTCGTAAGGTGCTCGATCTCGATCCCGGGTTTCCGCGCACGGGACAAATGCCGCTCGCTTATGTGCAGAAGGGAATGACCGACGAGGCTTTCGCATGGATTAAGACAAAACAGTGGGCGGACACTGCGCCGTGGTACTGGGCGACGGCTGCGTACGTCGACGCGCACGCGGGAAAAATGGACGCCGCACACGCGGCGCTGAACAGTTTAATTCGCATGAACGAACGCCAGCAGATCGACCCGCTCTATCTGGCTAACGCTTACGTCGGTCTTGGCGAGAACGATCGCGCAATCACGTGGCTCGAAAAGGCCGAAGCCGCGCACTCGGTTTCGCTCACGTCGCTCAAAGTCGATCCCATCTACGATCCGTTGCGCTCCGATCCGCGCTTCGCCACGATCCTGCACGAAATGAATTTTCCGCAGTAACGTGATAGCGGCGCGTTACACAGTGCCGGTGAGGCTATTCATAAAGAGGCTCGGCCGGTGGCGGTTTTATAGGTGGAGATGATCTGCGCGAGCGATTGCGCGAAGGCGGTTGCATTCGCTGCGGTTACGCTTGTCGGAAGTTTCAGCAGGCCGCTGGTGGAAAGATTTTGCATCATCGATGCGATGGCGGTGTTGGCTTCGGTCCAGTTCACCGTGCCGCCGCTGGTCGAGCTCACTACGTAGGAATCGATCACGCGGAGCATCGTTCCCGGCGACATCACGATGCCGGTCGGCGAATTCATCGCATTTACCAGGTCCGCGACGAACCATTCCACGTCCTGCTGGCTGGTTTCGGCGGGAAGCACGATGAAGCCGTCCTGAATCGCCGCGACGACGATGGAATTCACGGCGGCGGTTTGCGCGGCAGCGTTGGCCGAGCCGCTGGCGTTGGTCGCGGGCATAGCGTCGGCTACGGCGCTTGCGAGCGCCACGGCGGCAAGCGAAGCCTGCGGCGACTGCACGATCTTCGACACGGAAACGCCGTAGGCCTTGAACTGCGCGAGCGTCATGCCGGATTGCACGGTGAGGAGCTTCGCCCGGACGGCATCGCCGACAAAGCAATCGACCGCCGCGTCCGGCGCCGACGTGCAATTTTGCGCGTCAGCGACCGGCGCTCCGAACGTCGCCGCCAGAATCGCCCCGCTGAGACACACTTCGACCCACAGCATTTTTCGATTGTTCATTTCTCAAATCCCCCGGATGAAGAAAAACCTGCAGCACCGGCCGCGCAACGCTGGGCAAAGCGCGCGGCGAGCATTCCCACACTCGCTCCACTTCACTCGACTTCAGTCCACTTCATTCCATCTGGGGCCATCATGCGACGCGGCGCGCAAAAGCGGCAACTGTCCGGGCGGACAGATTGAGTACATCGAAAGGGCAGAGCGAAGAGAAATCGCGGCGTGCTTCTGGAGTGTGGGAAGCGGCTAAAGGAGGTCGATGGCGCGCACGTGGTCCCGAATCCAGTTCAGTATGAACGGAAATCGAAATTCGTGGCGGGCCATTGCATCCCGGATGAAGGAGTTGGCTGCCATCGATTCGACAAGCAGAACGTATCCGTTCGCTGTAAGGAACGTGTCGGTCAAGGTGAAGGCGATCCGCTTATTGCCGTCGATGAATGGATGATTGTTCGCGAGCGACTCCATCAACGCCGCAGCCTCTTCAAACAGGTTTTGGTAGTAGCCGCTCTACGGGCGAAAGATCGCGAACTCGAGGAGTTTGCGATCGCGAATTCCGTGCGACCCGCCGAAACGGTCGATCAGATCGCGCTGAATCGCGACCGCTTCGGCGACGGTCGGGTAGTAATGCTCCGGCATTTACTTCGCGAGGAGTTCGAGTAGCTTGCGGTTTCGTTCGATGGATTGCCGCGCGAGCGCCATCTTCTCAGGACGCACCTGGTCGTGCGAAGTGCAATGGAAGCGGACATAGTGGTCAAGCGCGCGTTCGATCACTTGCGCTTTTGTTTCGCCACTGACTTGCGCGACCTTGGCCAAGTCTTCGGAGAATCCGAGACGTACGACCAGAACCTCGCGCTTGCGTTGTCTCTTTGCCATGCCTTCTCCTGTGCGACCCTGATACCAATTTACGCCTATTCCCGCCCTGCCGCCATTTGGAACTAAGCTCGCGTTTGCAGGTAAACACTCGCGAAGAACCGACGCAACTCTTTTGCCAAACTTGGGTTTACGAGGGTACGAGTTTGTGTATCCTGCGCCGGCTTCAGCGCGTCAAACCGGTAGTGGCATGCGCGCCGTAAACGGTGCGTTTGTAGCAACGGCCCGCCAAGGCGGCGGTCGAGCGGCGGGACTTTGGGAGATACTTTGGTCAGGTTTTGACTGGGAGTGCGCCAATCCTGGAGGGCGCGAATGAACGAAGCCACATCGAGCGCGATCTTTCTGGGCGCCGTGGTCTGGGTTGCGCTGGTTCTGCCCGCGGTGATGATCTGGGGCTGGACGCGCTGGTACAAAGCCGCGAGCCCCGGCACGCTCAGCTCGAAGCTTTCGCTGGGCGGCTTCATCCTCGCGAATGTGTCAGTGCTACTCGCGCTTTCTGCCACGTTTTTTCTGCACAGCTCCGCCGGTTCGCCACTTTCAAACGGACTTCTGCTTCGGCTCTACTCGATTGGCCTGGTGTTCGCAGTTCTCGGTTTGCTTCTGGCTTTCGCGGGATTGTGGCGTCGCAGCCCACTGCGCTGGCCGTGCCTGGTGTGCTCGGGTGGCGTACTGATCTTCTGGATGGTCACTTCGATTTGAGGTTCTTCGCCGGAACGCGCGGCTCGCGCGATTTCCTCTAGAGAACGGCGCTCAATTTCCGTTCGCGCCCGCGGGATCCACCGCGGCTCGCGGCGCAACCACTTCACTCGCCTCAGCGCGCGTGGCCGCAGGCGTTTCCTTGGGCATAGTCACGATGATCGCCGTCCCTCGTCCGCTGGATTGCACTTCGAACGTTCCGCCTTGCTCGCGCACACGTTCGCGCATGCCGGCGAGACCCACGCCGACCTGCCCGCCCGTGCGGTTGAACGTCTCCAGCATCTCCTCCGAAATACCCACGCCGAAATCGCGCACTTCGAGTACCACGCGGTTCCGCGCCGGCGTGACGCTCACGGCGGCGCGCAGCGTTTTCGCGTGGCGCACCACATTGCCCAGCGCCTCCTGCAGCACGCGAAACAGCACCAGCTCCACGCTGCGCGGCAACCGGCCAAGATCCTTGGGAATTTTCAAATCCACGGTGATGTTGCTGCGTTTCGAAAATCCCTCCACGTACCACTGGGCCGCAGACGCGAAGCCCAGCTCGTCCAGCAGCGGCGGGTGCAGCAGATAGGAAATCGTGCGGGTCTCCTGGACCGCCTGATCCAGAAACTGCTCGGTTTCAAACAGCGTCAGGTCCTCGGGATAGCGCTTCATCAGCGCAGACATATTCAGTTTCGCCGCGGTGAGGATTTGTCCCAGGCTGTCGTGCAGTTCGCGCGAAAACCGCCGCCGCTCTTCGTCCTGCATCTCCAGCACGTGCGAACTGAGCCGCCGCGTGGATTCTTCCATCTGTTCGCGGTTGCGCAGCTCGTCGCGAAGCAGCGCGAAGTGCCACCAGAAAAGGAGCGCCGATGCGAGAATCGTCGCGGCGAGCAGCAGGAGAAAGAACACAAAGAGCCGGTCGGATATTCGCCGCCGCTGCCCGATCAGCGACTGCTCGTTCATCTGCATCTGATGGACGAGGTCGCTCTGGTCGAGGCCGAGAGCGATGCTATCGCGGCCCAGTGACGCCTGGCGGTTGGGATCGATCGTTCCGGCGTGGCGCAGAACAACCGAGTCCTGCAACAGGCCGGCGCGTTTTGCGGTGACTGCCCTGAGCCGCTGGAGCAAATCCGTCTGGATGGGGTTATCGCCGAGAAGCGTTTCGACGCGGCCCATCTCGGGCGAAATCGCGTTGAGCATCTGAACAAACTGCCGGTAGTAGTCCTCGTCGCCCTTGTCGACGTAAATCGCGCGGGCGCGCGCGGCGCGGGTAAGCGTCGAGTCGATGTCGCCGAGCGCGACTTCGACTTGATAGCTGTGCGCCAGCCACCGCAGAGAGTCCGTGAGATTCCAGATCGTAATGGCGGTCGCGACGGCGCCAATCGTCAGCAGCGTGAGCGCCGTGGCGAAGGCGATGGCGGCTTTTCTTCTTGGCGACAAATCCGAGGGCCTACCCGAAGGGTTAGACGCTTGAAGAGGCGGGCAGTCTCAGACGCATGCATGGGAGCGGCCCGCCACGCAGATTGTACTATCGGGTGGTGGGATACACCACAAACGGCGACGCGAATATCAGAGGCGTAAACAGGGGAAGCGCGTGGATCAGGGGCTTGAGTTGACTTAACTCACCGCTCGCTCTCCCGGCCACGCAACCGGGCCGCGCCGTCTCGACGCCGCTCCGCAATGCGAAGCTCGCGCACAAATTCGTCGATCGCGGCAGCTTCCGTCCGAAGCGTCAGGAAAACGGTCTGTGTGATAGGCGGCGCCTGAGTTCCAGCGGGCGGCGAGCTTTGTGGTTCGTCGCGCATCGCGACGTCAACGACGGCATGGCCGACGGCGTCCACGCAGCGAAAGCGGAGTTGGATCGCATGTCAGGGCAAAGCTACGTTCATCGCCGAGGCCGGTCGGGAAGCCCGCGATTTGGTCAGCGAGCTCGTCGAGATAGCCGTGCCCAACGTATAAGCGCAGCAGTCCGGCGAATGCGCCATTCCACGCTGCGACCCGTAGCTCGACGACGTCTAGATCGGATGAAAGCACGGCGATTTCGAGGCCGAGGAATGGTGGCGTCATCGGAGCATCTCTCAGCTTGGCTTCTTGAGTTCGCTGAGTTTTGTCTCTTCGGGGACGCCGGTCGGACTGCAGAAGGCGACTTTGTAGCCGTCGGGATCGCGCAGGAAGATTTCCCAGTTGCCGTTGCCGACTTGCGGCTCGCTCACGTCGATCTCGCGCGACTTAAATTCGCGGTAGAGCGCGACGGCGTCGGTGGACTGAAAATAAATCTGCACGCCGAGGCCGAGCGTTTGTCCGGTAAGCTTCGCGGCCTGCGCCTCTCCGTATTCCTGCAGCATGATCGCGGCGGTCCCGCGTTCGAGCCAGCACCAACGGATTTTGTCGTCGACGACCCACTTGTTCTTGACCGTGAAACCGAGGCCATCGATCCAGAACGCGAGCGACCGCGTCATGTTCGTCACCATGTAGAGCGACACGCCGACTTGCACATCGGCAGCAACAGCGGATTTCGTGGCGTCGTTCACGAATCTGGACCTCGCGGGCGTCGAAAACGGCACACCGGCAAGATTGCCCATGCTACTACCAGACTCAGCGACCTAGAAGTAGCATGGGCAATCTTGCCGGTGTGTATTGCGAGACTTTGAACTTGGTGGCGCGCCGCCGGCTCGCTCACCGGCGGTATTGCGTCGCAACGTTCACTTCTTCAAAGCGGCTTCGACGGCTGCCCGCACGCGCCCCGGCCCGGCAAAGCCGCTGCTCTGGTATGCAATGCGCCCGTCGCGCCCGATCACAATCGTCGTCGGATACGCTTCGACGAAATACTTCGCCGCGACCTCCGGCTCAGTTCCCAGCAGCAACGGAAACGTGTAGCCGGTCTCCTTCGCGAACGCCGCAACAGTTTCAGCCGTTTCGCCGCCGTTCAAACCCAGCACCGCGACGCCATCTTTCTCCATCTGCTGATGGATCGACTGAAGCTCCGGCATCGACTCCCTGCAGGGCCCGCACCAGCTCGCCCAGAAATCCACGACCACCACCTTCCCGAGGAGCGCGTGTAGATTCACTTCGCTTCCTGCGGGGTCTTTCAGCGTGAAGTCCGGCGCGGCTGCGCCGACGATCGGCCGGAACGCCGCTGTCGGTTGCGTCAACGAAGCGACCTCGTGCGACGAAGCCGGCGGCGTGAATGCGAACTGCGAAGCGTCCACCGGAGCGTTCCACTTCGCGATCGAATACATCAACATCTTGGTTTCCTTCCGCCCTATATAGCTGGCATGCAAGACGTGAAGATTTCGCTCGTCGATCTGGTAGGAGGCCATTTCGATGGCGTCCGGCACTCCCTTCGGCCACTGGCTTCGCGTGACGTGAACCACGACCACTCGCACCAGTTCGCCGTTCACGCCGTACATGTCTTCGCGCGCGAACTCGGCGCCGGTCACATTCTGGTCGATGTTTTCGAAATCGGTCAGCGGCGTCGGCGACGCAGCGGTGAGAGGCGTCCTCGTGTACTCGCCGGTGGCGCGATTCAGTACCCATTCGTCCGTCTTGTTTGCCACGCGAAGCTCGCCGTTCGGAGCCGCATCCCCGGTATCCTCGACGCGAAAGCCTTCGCCCCGAACGCCCGACTCGGTTCGCGTCTTTTCCGAAACCTGCGCTCCGCGGATGTTCTGCACAGTGACCTGCAATTCGTAGCTGGAGCACTGTTTGTATTGCGCAGCCGTCATCCGCAGCACCTGCATCGGCGTGATCTCGCCGCCAGGATCCACCGCCTGCGCAGGCGCAGCGCAGACGAAAAGACTCAACGCACACGCGGCAGCCGCAACACTGCGACGTACCCACACAAATCGAGATTTGTCAGCTGTTTGCATGACGCTAGAGTACCACTTCATAAAATAGCGGGGAATGACTATGAAGACCAGAGTTGCAGACCTTGAGAATTCCTGGTGGCGAGCGCCAAACAAAAAACGAGCTACGAAGGCACGGCGGCAAGATTGCCCATGCTACTACCGGAGGAAGCGGCGGGCAGTAGCATAGGCAATCCTGCCTGTGTTGTAGTTCAGTGCGGCGGAGGCGCGCCCGCTGAAGCAGGGCGTCCCGGGCCGCCTGGCGGACCCGGCGGAGGCATGACGAAAAGCTTTTCATCGAGATCTAGATTGTCCTTCACGGTCTCAATGTCGATCGTGAAGCGGCCATTCACGCGCGCGAGCGTCCAGCGATAGGGAATTGTGACGTCGCCATCCTTCCGGTAGTCAGCGTAATCGATCTGCGTCGGAAGGCGGCCCAGCGCCGTTTCCGTGTAACGAACCTGGCGCAGCAACAATCCGCTGTCCTGATCGAAATATAGTTTCAACGGCGGCTCGTCATTGCCGGTCGCGAGAACCAGCCACGTCGCCTTGCCGTCGATCGATTCACCCGCCTGCACTTTGAAATCCTGGTAGAGCTGCGGCAACCGCACGGGGAAATAAAGCTGCGCGTCGATCGACGCTGCCTTGGTTTCCTGCGCGTTCATCGGGCGGACGCCGCCGGGCGTGGTGAGCCACCCCACCGTGCCGTTGTATGCGGTGATGCTGTCATTCGTACCCATATGGGCGCTCGAGACGCGCTTGTCCGGCCCTGCGGAATAAATGGTGATCGGAAATTTGTGGCCCTCCGGTTCGATCTCGTCGTCGACGTGCATGTAGCCCGACTGTTTGCGCGTCTTCACCGCCTGAATCGCGTCCGCACCGCCCGCCGCCGCGAGATATTTCTGCAGAATCGACTGCGCGCTCGGCAACGCAGAAGTCGCGCTCACCACCGCTTCGCCACCGTTGCCTTTGCCGTTCGGTGGGCCACCCGCCGCCGCTGTGCCGGGCCGCGCGGGAGCGTTCGCCGAAAGCTGCGGCGTGCCAACCGGATCAATCGCGCCGCGATGGCACGAATAGCAGGTCACCTCGCGCTCGCCTTTGAAATTGTCGGCGTTGATCGCCAACATCATGGTGATCATTTTGCGCGCCGCGAGTTTGGGCTTTTTGTCGTCCTTGTCGAAGGCGTGTTCTACGTGGCAGAACTCGCAATCGACGCCCAGGGATGCCGCAATGAATTGCATCGAAGGGATCAACTGGTCGGCGGGAATCGTCTTCAGCACTTGAATGTTCTTGAATCGCTGCTCGGCGGTTTGATTCGGATTCGGCGGGCCGCCTGGGCCGCCGGGTCCGCTATGCGGTGGCGCACCGTTCTGTTGAGCAGGGGGCGGAGGCGGAGCGGAGCCGCCGGGCGCCTGCGCGTTCGTCTGCACCGCAGCGCCGAGCGCGAGTCCTGCAGTGATGCACGAAATCGCCAGCGCTCCCGCTCGAATCGCTCTTGTCCGTTTCATCCGCTCTCCCGTCACCACAAATGCCGCGCCGATTATACTCACTCGTTCGCCGCCACATCCGCACAATTCCCGAAGCGGGGCCGGCGAGCGCTGTCTATCCAGTGAAAACCCTATTGATTGATGCGACTCGAAATAGCGGAAAATCATCACGGCGCACCCGTTGGTTCGATACGATGCGCGGGATGTAGTGGACTCTATTCAGGAGAGAAACGATGAAGGTTTCGTCATTCAAAGCTTTGGGCGTGGTGCTGGTTCTGACGGCCGCGGGCGTTGCCGTTGCGCAGGGACCGGTGGTGAACATCGGCGGCAAGCACCCGAATCTTCGCGATGCCCAGCAGCACATCGTGGCGGCCTACGGCAAAATCGACGCGGCGCAGCACGATCCGCATGAATCGCTCGGCGGCCACGGCGAACGCGCCAAGCAATTGCTGACGGAGGCCGACGCCGAAATTCGCGCCGCCGCCACCGACGCCAACATTACGCATCACTAGACTTCGCTAGCTCGGCGCATTCCTGAAGGCAACGCGACAAGGCCGCGTGATTCCTCCGCGGCCTTGTCTTTTTTGTCAGCGACACCGAAAAGAAGCTTCGGCCACGCCGAAGGCAAGTAAACGGTGGATCGAACCGGAAGCGCACGGGGAACGGTAGCGTCTTCCGAGGCATTGCAATTGGGTAGTTTTAGGTTTGCGGCAAAGCGGTGGTACGTCCGCGACCGGACGTGCCACCGCATTCCATAAAAGGCGCCGGTCAATTGTGTGGCGGTTGCGGGCGGTGGGTACTACACTCCCGCAAAATGCCGGATTGGCCACATAGCCCGGTTCACCGCATGCACGCAGCAGGAGCATACATGCTAACTGCCTGCACCTATCGAAAGGTTCCGGTATTCAACAATCGCGCGAAGCTGGACCTGATTGCCGGCCAGCTATTCAACGCCAGCGAAAAGTACGGTGCTGAACTTCACGCGTGGGCGATTTTTCCGAATCACTACCATTTCATCGCGCATTTTGGCGGGCCGCCACGCCTCACGGCGTTGGTTCGCGAGTTTCACGCGTTAACCGCCCGCACCGTGAACCGGTGGGACTCGGCGGCGAACAGAAGAGTCTGGTTTCAATACTGGGACACGCACCTTACGTACTCGCGTTCGTACTACGCGCGATTGAACTACGTCCATCGCAACCCGGTGCGCCACGGCGTCGCGAAGATCGCGGAAAACTACCCGTGGTGTTCCGCGGGTTGGTTTGCGCGAATGGCGGAGCCAAGCTTTCGCAAGACGATCGACTCGTATCCGATCGATCGCCTCAACGTACGCGACGATTTCGACGTCGAGCCCATTCTGGACTGATCGCATTTTATGGAATGCGGTGGCTCGGCGGCCCGCTGCCGAACCACCGCTTTGCCACGGCGTGTAAAGCTCCTTCGACGTTGCATCGAACCGGCACAGCGCTCCCTGATTTTCGTAGCTGACTCGTGGGGGCGCACGCTGCAACGGGATATTCATTTTGATTGAGCGGGCGTGCGCTATGCTGTTGCACCTTGTTTCGCCTGCTGCAAACCCCGGTGGTGCGTGCGCTCGCTGTGTGCGTATTGTTTGCGCTGGCGTGTGCGGGGCGCGTGTTCGCGCAGGAGACGGTGTTCGACGTTCCCAGCGCTGACGTTCTCGATCGCGGCAAAGTATATGGCGAGCTGGATGGCACGGTGCGCCCCGTCGATACCATGGCGACATTCACGCCGCGCGTCGTGATCGGAATTGGGCATGATATCGAAGTCGGCGTGAATTTCGACGGACTCTCCGCGCCCGACCTCGGCGAGATTTCCATTTCGCCGACGATCAAATGGCGCCCGTGGCACACAGAGTCCGGCTGGACCTTCTATTGCGGCGACGACGTGCTGTTTCCCGTCTACAACCGCACTTACGACGCCGGGAATTACGCGTACGTGATGTTCGCGAAGCAGTGGAAGAAGGGAACGCGCATTGGCGCGGGTGCGTACGACTTCACGCGAAACGTGGTCGCCGCCGCGAATCGCGCGGGCGGCCAGTTCACTTTCGAGCAGCCCGTCGCGAGCCGCGTGACGCTCGCCGCAGAGTGGTACACCGGCAATCACGCCGCGGGCTACGTCAACGCCGGCGCGATGTGGAAACTCACCTCGAAGTTCACGCTCTACACGGCCTACCAGGTCGGCAATGCAGGCGTCACCGCCGGCAACCACCAATTCCTCTG
>JBEKJW010000066.1:0-19299 GCA_050011035.1 Candidatus Acidiferrales bacterium | reverse complement strand
TTCGCCGCCGGATCCTCTCCTCGCGATAGCCGCGCGAGATCGATGATTTGCACCGAACCGACCGCAGTCCCCGTAGCCTCCGCGCTCGCCTTGCCCCGCACAATCGTGACGGCACTTCCCGCGCCCGGCAGCGCGCCACCTGCCATCGATACGGCTTCGAGCACGGTAGTGCGATGGTCGAGCGGGTAAACCGCCGGCTTCGTCACCGCGCCGAGCACCGTGATGCGCCGACCGTGAAACTCGTCGACAAACACGGTCACTTTGGGATCGCGCAACTGTTTCGCTTCGATCAGCGCCTGCCGGATCGATCGCGCGAGTTCCGCGGGCGTCTCGCCTACCGCGTTCACAGAGGAAGCGAGTCCCGGAATGTCCACGGTGCCCGAATCGCTCACTCGAAACTTCCCGCCGAATTCCTGCGCTTCGGGTATCGAAACTGAAATCACATCACCCGCGCCAATCGTGTAGTCATTGCCAGCTTCGGATGGAGCAAGCTGCGCCGGCGCGACTCCACTCGTCTGCGCCTGTACCAGTTCGGGGCTCATCGCCGCGATTAGAAGCGTCATCACCACCAACAAGAGTCGCGTCTTCATGCGTGCGCTCCTTTCCGCTTCGGAGCATCGTCATCCGATTTGCGATCGGTCGCTATGGTCGCGACCTTCGCGGGTTCGTACAAGTGCTCCGAGGAGTTGCGACCCGAACCATAGTTGAAGTAGCGGTAGTCGGCCGACGCGTAGTCGATATCGTTGAGCACCACACCCACGACGGAAGCGCGCGCGTCCGCCAAAAGCTGCGCCGATCGCGCCAGCGCCCTCCGGCTCGTTGACTCGTACCGCCCCACGAGCACGACCACGTCCGAAAGCGGCGAAATCACACGCGCATCGGAAACCGGAATCACCGGTGGAGAATCGATCACCACAAACTCGAACTTCTCACGCAGCACTCCCAAGGCGCTTTTCATCCGGTCGGAAGTCACTAAGTCGCCCGGATTGGGTGGCAATTGTCCGCTGCAAAGCAGCGATAGACCGGTCACGCGCGGTGCCGGCGTCAGCGCCTGATCCACAGCGCTCTGTCCCGCGAGCACCTCGCTCAACCCGATCGCTGGCCGCACGCCAAACGCTTTCGCCACCATCGGCCGCCGCATGTCCGCGTCCACCAGACATGTCGGCGCTCGTCGGGCCAACGCGATCGCCAGATTAATCGCCACCGTCGTCTTGCCTTCACTCGAAGAGGGCGAAGATACGAGCACCACCCGCGGCGGCGCGTCCGACCGCATCAGCATCAAGCCGGCCCGCAGGTCGCGCATCGCCTCGCACTCGGCCGAGTGCGGCTCGTCGGAGAAAATCTTCGGCGCCGACGCGCCATTCAGTGTCTGTCCGCCTTGCGAAATCGACGTGATCGCGTTTGACACCGCAGTCGCACCCGACAAGCCCCTCGTCACCTTCGGAATCATCGCGAGGGACGCCAGCCCGGTCGATTCCCTGATGTCGTCCGGTGAGCGCAGCGTCGCGTCCAGGCTCTCTCGCCCGAAACAGAACGCGAGCGCGAGGAAACAACCCAACAACGTCCCGGCTCCGATGATCAGCGCCCGATTCGGCGCCGTGGGTTTCTGCAATTTCGGCGCGAGGTCGACGATCCGTATGTTGCTCGATTTCAGCCCCGCGTAAATCCCCGCTTCCTTCAGCCGCGCCTGCAGCGTGTTGTATAGCTCTCCGGTCGCAAGCGCCTCGTTCTTCAGAACTTTGTAGCCCACCATGTGCGAACTCGCATCGCCCATTTGCGCCCGCAGCTTCTCGCGCGACTTCTGCATCATCTGCTCGCGCTCAAGAGCTGCTGCGTACGCTGTTCGCACCTGATTCACCATCCGTGTGCGTTCCGCTTCCACTTCGGACGCCAGCTCGTTCGCCTCGTTCTCCAGCTTCTTCACGTTCGAGTTTTCGTCGCCGTAGACCGTCCGCGCCTGCGCCAGCTGCGCGCGCGCATCGGCGAAACGCGTCATCAAATTCTGGTAGAGCTGATCGTCGCGCACGGCCGGAATCGCGTTTGATTCACCAAGGTCGATCATCCGCACATACGCTTCCGCTTCGATCCGGTTCGCCGCCGCCTCGCTGTACTGCCGGTTGACGTCGTCCATCAATTGCGCGAGCGGCACGTCCTGTTCGTTCGCTTCAACGAAGCCGAATTTCTGTTGGTAGTCCGCCACCGCCTGATTCGATTCCTGCACCTTCTCCCGCAGATCGTTCAGCTGGCGCGACAGCCACTCCGACGCTTCCATCGTCGTCGTGTAGCGGTTCCGGTAGTTCTGATCGATGAATTGGGTCACCAGCGCGTTCGTTACGCTCTGCGCAACGGCTGGATCGTGGCTCGTATAGCTCACTTCGATCAGTCGGCTGTTGCGGATCGGACTGACCGCCAGCCGCCGCTGAAACTTTTCAACCGCGATAGATTCGAGCGGAGTCCGATTCGCCAGCGCGAACTGCTCCTGCATGTAAGGATCCTCGTTCGAGTCCTTCTTAGACGCTCCTGCCTTCGCGTCCGCGGCAGGATCGCCATACTTCGAAATGTCGCTCTGCGAAACCAACTCTGGATTGCGATCCAGATGCAGCGTGCGAATCACCGAAATCGCCAGCGCGTCGCTTTTCAGGATCTGCGCCTGCGTCTCCAGATATTCTTGGCTATCCGCATCGCTCGAGTATTCGATTTCGTGAAGCGGCTTGATCCCGCTCCCCGGGGGATCAACCTCCACGCGTGCGGTCGGCTGGTAGCTATCCCGCATCAGAAACGCGAGGGCCGCCACGGCGGCCACTACAATTGCCAGCACAAGCAGCGTCGGCCGCAGGTTCTTCTGCAGCACCCGGCGCGCGTTATCCCACGTGAACAGCCGGTCCATCGCAGGTTGGGTGATTGCCGTTCCCGTGGGGATGATCTGCGCGATTTCGAATCGCGGCGTGCGGATGATGTTTTCTGCTTCTGCCATTTCAATGAGCTCGCAAACTGCCCGCTCAGTCTCAACTAGGCCTTCATGCTTCGGCTTCGCGGTGCCGCCGGACTTTCCGGTTTACCCGGTCCGATCCGCTCAACCGCCGAAATGTCGACCTCAACCGCCAGCGCCTGCCGTAACAGATCCACCGAAAGCACCACGCGGTATCGATTTTTCACTCGCGTCAGAATTCCCTCGACGCCCACGATCGCTCCGTCTATCACTCGCACCCGGTCGCCCGACTTCAAGTAGGGATGCGGTTCATACGCCGCAGCGCTCGTCATAATCTTCCGAATCGCCTCGATGTCCGCGTCGGGCACTACCGCTGCGTTGCCACTATTTCCCAGGAGCCAAAAAATTCCCGGCGTCTGCAAAATTGCGAGCTTTCGCGCGAGATTCGCGCGGATGAAGACGTAGCAGGGAAATACGGGTAACGCGACCGGCTGCACCCGGTCTTTCCACCGATGCGTCGTGCGGTACAGCGGCAACAAAATCTCGAAGCCCTTCTTCTCCAGCAGGCTGGCCGCCGATTTTTCGTGCTGATGCTTCGTGTATGCCGCGTACCACTGTTCCCCCGTGCCCGTTTCGATTGTCTGCGGATCTTCTGGCCCGTCCTGCATGCAGCTCCGCCCTGTGGGTTACGCCGTCCTTCGCGTAACTCATTCCAACCCGCACGACACCCGCAGCGTGCGGATCGGTCAAGCCCTGCTCAGTTTCTCTTCGGAAAGGAGAAAGTATTCAGGAACGCCGTCGCTATCCACCGATAGCGCATGGACCAAAAACGAAGAGCGTCCCAGCCACTGCGATTGGGAATCCAAAGATTCCCTCGCGGCCGGAGGGAATTAACTTTTCTCCGAACGCGCACGATGTGGATACGCGTGCGTTGTTAGTGTGGTGTGAAAGAGTCGTAAAAACTGGAACGTGAGAGCGGAATTTTATATTTCGCGCTTTCGAATGAGTGCGACGTGTAGCACGCCGGTGATTTTCATCACGCAATATTCTCGGATGCTTTTATTTCTTGCGATTTTGTTCAGTGTTGTCGTGGAGCGCAATCCAAATCAACGCAAAAGCGAAAGTTGACGCCGCGTTTCAATTTTCACAATCAAAATCGCGATTGACCGCCAGGTTTCACTCAGCTGTCATGCGTCCATAACATCCGCCAGCTATCGCTGTACTCACCTTCCGAAACAAATTCGCGAAGAATCGCAGCACAGCCCACGCCGGTGAATCAATCGATGAGCCATTTGGCGGAACAAGCGCCTCTTCACGCAGCGTCGGCTCCCGTCGATGCCACACCGGCTCGTCCTCCGGCCTTCCTCGCGAGCGTTGCCACCATCTTCGGCGGTCAGATTGCCTCCGCGCTCGTCGCATTGATGATCGAAGTGCTTTGCTCTCGCGTCCTCGGGCCCGAAGGCCGCGGCCAAATCGCGCTCTGCGCCATGGTCACCGCGTTTGGCACGATGCTTGGAGGGCTCGGCGGCGAAATTCCTATCATTCTTTGGTCGGCCAAAGCTCGCGATCGAGTGTCGCACTGGCTTCCCGCCGTCTTCCTCTGGGGATTCGTCGGCGCCGCCGTTGCTTCCGGGCTCTGGATGCTCGGTTACCGCCTCTGGCACCCGGCATTTCTTCGCGGCGTCACGCCCACCCTCGCCACAATCGTCGCCATCGCCATTCCCGCCAACATCTTCTTCAATGATCTGATTGCCGTGCTCACCGGATTCGAGCGCTTCCGTCTGCGCGCCGCGATCGCTTTCTCTACGCAAATCGCCGAATTGATCTCGATCGTCGCTTTCATGGCCTTCGTAAGCCGCTCAGCGGTCGCCGCCGTCGCCGGTATGCTCGTCGGCCTTCTCGCTGGCGGCGCGATCGCACTCGTCGCCTTGAGTAGCACGATTGCCCAGCGGTGGAACCTGGCCCGCGCGTCGGAGAAGCTGCTCCCCGCACTAAGCCTCGGAGTGCGCGGTCAGCTCGGCAACCTCGCGACGTTCTTCACCTACCGCCTCGACGTCTTTATCGTGAACTTCTTCCTCGGCCCCGCGGACGTCGGCATTTACGCCCTGGGTGTTGTCGTCGCCGAGGCGCTCTGGCAGGTCCCGCAAGCCGCTGCTGTCGCGCTCTTCCCGCGTACCGCGCGCACCGAAGCCGCCGGCTCGGCGGAGTTCACCTGCGCCGTCTCGCGCCACGTCCTCTTTATTGCCTCGCTCATCGGACTCGTACTCGCGATCGCAGCACCTATCTTGATCCCTCTCATCTTTGGTAGACGCTTCAGTCCGGCCGTCGCCGTCGTCTGGTGGATTCTTCCCGGTACCGTCGCGCTTTCTCTCGGCAAACTCATGAGCGCCGACCTCGCCGCCCGCGGAAAACCGGAATACAGCTCAGTTTTCGCACTCGCCGCTCTCGCCGTCACTGTCTTACTGGATTTCCTGCTGATTCCAAGGATGGGCATTCGCGGCGCGGCCCTGGCTTCATCCGTCGCGTACTTCGTCGATTCGCTCTTGCTCATCGCGAAGCTGCGCCAACTCCTCGCCGTCCGCTGGAGCGACCTGCTCATCGTCAAGCGATCGGACCTCGCGCTCTATCGCCGGTTCTGGGCGCGTTACAAGCACCATCTCCAATTCGCGCCCGCTTCCGGCGCGGCAGGAGGGAACTAATCGACATGACTTCGAACGCCATCGCCGCCCCGTTTCTCCTCTCCGCCCCTCGACGCGGCGTAGCACGGTCCGCTGCACTTGCAATGATGGCATCGCTGCTTTGCTTTTCTCTGATCCTGCCGGTTATCAATATCAGTAGCGATCTCCCGTGGCTCAAAGTTGAGCAGGCGTTACTGCCCGTCCTCGCCATCATCTATCTATGGCTTCTTCTCACCGGCTCAGCCCGCTTGATTCGTTGGAATGGAATGATGGCGATCGGCGCGGCGTTCTCGTTCGCGATCGCCGTCTCAATCTGGTACGGCGCGGAGGTTCTTCGCCACCCGATTCTCATCCGCGACTATTACGAAATCCCGAAAGCGTGGCTCCCCGTGGTGTTCTTCACCATCGGCCTCGAGTCGGACCTCGACGAAAATTCTCTGCGCTGGCTCTGGCGCTGTTTCGCGGCAACCATCGCGCTCATCTGTCTCTACGCATGGGCGCAATTTCTGCGTCTGCCCTTCACCTACGCGCTGAATTCCCTCTACTCCGCCGGCGAACACATTGACACCGGCCTTCTCGTTCACGGCCGCGTCTACTCCACGATGGGCAATGCCAACGTTCTCGGCCAATTAATGACCTGGGCCATCGCTGGCTTCACGATGGCGTTCCTCTTCCGCATCGGCAATCGCGCTTTCAATTTCGCGCTAGCCTCAGCCTGTGTCATTACACTCGGCATGACCGGTTCGCGCTACGGCCTCATCACCACCGCCGTCGCCTTGATTATCGTCGTTCTGCTTCCCGCGACCTCGAATCGCCGTCGCACGGCGCAAATGGCGCTCCTTGCGTTGATCCTGCCTGTTTTCGTGTGGGCTTTCGCCGCCACGGTCCGCACCAATCAAGGCAACACGCAGCGCATCGCCTCGCTCCAGCACCCCCTTCAATCGGACTCCCTGCGCGCCCGTCTCGATTCGCTCTGGCTCGATGCCGCCGACGATTTCTTACGCTCGCCGATTCTGGGCTTCGGCCCTGCGAAGGTCTTCTACACGAATGTGTTCACCGACTCCGAATATCTCGACGTGCTCAAGGAATTCGGCCTCGTCGGAATGCTGGCTTACCTCGCTTACTACTTCTATCCGCTCGCGCGTCTCTGGAAAGGCCTGCGCAATCACCGCAACGCAGGCACTGGAGCTCGCGCGGGACTCTCGCCATCCACGCAGCCGTTTCACCAGCTCACCGCGCGATTCGCTTTCATCGTGGGCGTTACGTCGCTCCTCATGAACGTAGGCGAATCCACCTTCTACAACCAGCTCCTGCAAGCCTCAATCTGGCTCTGGCTGGGCCTCGGCGTTGCCACCTTCGGCGTCAGTTCCCGCGTCATCGTTTTCGAACTTAGCAATCCGAAGGATGCGACTGGCTAAAACACGACGCACCCGCAACGAGCCCCGCGGAACTAGCTAAACTTCTGATTCGAATATTTTTGGTTCGATACACTCGCGGCTGACTACGGGCGCCGTGTCGTTCGCTCGCGCAGGTATTTCTGCCGTCAGGGTGCAATTCGTCGAACGAGGGAAGTCAGCAGCCGGAAAGGTTTCCTCGGCTCCTGACCGAAAGAAAGGATTGGTGGGCCTGGGTAGACTTGAACTACCGACCTCACCCTTATCAGGGGTGCGCTCTAGCCACCTGAGCTACAGGCCCAACGTACAAGCAGGCATCAAGTTTAACAAAGGTCGCCGCACTCGCCTAGCGTCCGCGCACAAATTTCCGCGCACGATTTTCCAGCGCGCATCGGCCATCCATTTAGAGTGCGGCGGCGCGTCGCCGCTTTCGCCACGCGCTCAAGCCCACGTACCCTGACACCTCGCATGAGGGTGCCTCCGGGCGCCCCACCCCTTCCTGCTTCAAAAGGGTGGGCGGCGAGCATTCAAAATATGCCTCGGCGTTAGCGCGGCGGCCTACCTCCGCCACCACCACTTCGCCGCGAGCCGCCTCCAGTCGAACCACCACCGAATCGGCCACCACCGCCGCGATTCTGTTGCTCGAGTTGGTCCCCACGAGAGCGCCCGTTCGCATCATTGTTCAACTGCGATCCAAGGTCGGAGTTCGCGCCACCCGGCGGCTGCGGATTCGCGGGCCGATTTTGACCCGAGCCAGCTGTACCGGAGCCAGCTCCAGAACCCTCGCCGCCGCTCGATCCAGTCGTCCCGCCATTCTGCCCACGCCGCCCGCTCGGGTTGCCGGAACCATTCGCGTTCGCACCGCCTGCGCCGCTGTTTTTCGCTCCTAAATTTCCAGAAGACGATCCATTCGGATTCGTAGCCCCGCTCAAATTGTTTTGCGTCTTCGACTGCTCCTGCGATTTCTTCGTCTGCGCGTTGCCCGTCGAAGGATCCACCGGCTGCCACCCGCCGTCGTCCCACTTGCTCCAATTTCCGTCCGAGTCCTTCTTGTAGACGTTCCCATCCGCGCCCGCATACACGTTGTTATTGTTCGCGTCCTTCGCCACGAACGCGCTGTTCCCGTTCTTCGTCGTCACGCCCGCGCCGGCGCTGCCTTTCGACGTGTCGAATCCCGCCACCGTGCCGTTCGCGTTCGAGTAGTGTCCGGCCTTCGCCCAGTTGTCGCCGTTCGTCACCACGCTCGAGCCCCACTGCGCATAAGCATTGTGTCCCTGCGAAGTCGCCGCGTACGTTCCCGTCCACGGGTTGTACGCCGAAGCATACGTGTGACCGCCATACGCGTTCTGATACGTCACCGCGTGCCCGTAAAATCCGGTCGTCGGGTTGTACCACGCCGCCGATCCCGCCGACGCGTACGGTCCATACACCGCGCGCCCCACCGCATAAAATCCGGTGTACGGGTTATAGACCGCCGCGACGCCGTACGTGTACGGATACGGATAGTAGATCGGGTAGCGCGGCCCGTAATAAATGTACGGTGGATAATACCAGCCCGTGCCGTACACCACCGTCGCGCCCACCGCCATGCCCAGCACAAACACGCCGAGATATCCGCTCGAGTAGCTCGTTTCCACCGTCGTCGGCGTCGGGTTCGACACAATCACGTACGTCACGTTGTACACAGGGCAGCTTGGCGGAATCGTATAGATCACGGCCGGAATCGAATCCGCCGTCTTCCACGGCCCTGTCGCCGTAGCACCGATGAACCAGATGCCGTTGAAGCAGAGGTAGTAGACGTTGTTAACGCGAATCACGCGCGCCGTCGTGTTCGCCGCGTAATACATCGTTGTGCCCGTGATTTCGACGAACTGCGGATCTCCCGCGTACACAATCTTCACGGACGCTTCCGCCGCCGCACGATTCACCACCGCCGTCGTCGGCACCTGCGCCAGCAGCACCGCGTCGTTCGCCATCTGTGTACCCGGTACGGAAACCAGCGCCGCCGAATATGCTTTGCCGGCCGGAATTTTCGCGAAGTCCGGCGGCAATTCCGTCGCGTACACCCACGGTGCTTCCAGCGATCCCGCACGGAACCAGCGTCCTGAAAACAGAACGTAGAGCTGCTTCGTTTGCGAGCTCATGAAAATCTGGTTGTCTGAGTTCGCGCCGTAGGAAAGCGACGTACCCGCAATCGGCACCCACACCGGAGCGCCGCGGAAAATAATCAGCTCGCTCGGCTTCTCCGTCACAAATACTTTCGGCGGCGCTCCCGCTCCCGCCGGCGGCGGCACTACCTTCAACACGTCGTCCCAGTTCTGCCCCTTCGGCAGCTTCGCCATGTCTACAGGCAGGGTTGTCGCCACGCTCCACGGTCCGGGAATGTCTGCGGCCTTCAGCCACAACTTTCCATCGAGCAGGTAGTACCTCTTGCCGTCGTAAAAAAGATTCCACGTGGTGTTCACCACGTATTGCAGCTTCGTCCCTTCGATCGGCGCGAGCACCGGCTTGCCGTTCACCATCAGCGCGATCGCCGGCACCGTGCTCACAAAAATCGTCGGCACGTCGTTGTTCACCGGAATCGTGTGCTCCGGTTCGTGCGAAGGCGACAACATCGCGATCATGCGGTCCAGGCTGATGTTCAGCGTCAGCGTCGGATACACCTGCGCCATCTTCGCCTGCATTGCCGCCTCCTGATCCGGAGGCAGGGAAGGGAATCGCGAGCTGATTACTTTAAATCGGTCGATGAAAACCATGCGCGTCGCCACGTTTGCAATCGTGTTCGCTTCCCACGAAACAACGCCGACCACCTGTTTGCCATCGGTACCGGTGATCGACATCGCCGTGTCCGCCACGAGCGTGCGATATTGCATCCACGATTTCAGCTGCGGCTGGTACACGATCACGTGATAGCCGTCGCGATCGACAACGCGCGGCCAGCCTGACGCGTTCGCCGCCGTCGCAGCCGCAGGAACTGCGTACGCCACGCGCGTTGCTACAGGCGCGGCGGCCGCAGGCTCGATCGGCACTCCTGCCAACGCCATGCACACCGCCACCAGCACGACCACACTCGCCTTGAGTATTCGCATCGCGCACACCTCTTCTGGTTTTTCGAATCGCAGGAGGACAGAATCGGCGGCAATGTTATCGCATTTGCCGTTCCACGATGTCACAAAAGCCCTACTAACTCCGGCGCCCGCCGCTTCCGCCTTTTGCGCCTTGCTCCCTGCGCGCCGCTCGATTAGCGTGCCGCCGTTATGCATGCGTTCGTACAGCGAGCGATTGCCCGTTGCACGCAGCGTCACTCCATATCGAACGTCAAGTACGTGAGCCGCCCCATCCGCTCCACCTGCATCGTCGCCGATTCTCCCGGCTTCAACGCGTTGAACGCATCGCGCAACTGCGACACGCTTCGGATCGGTACGCCCTTCAGCGAGTGAATCACGTCACCCACCTGCAAGCCGGAATCCACCGCCAGCTGATCGTTCACCATGGACGCCACCGCCACTCCGCCCGGAATCCGCAGCGGGCCGATCAGCGGCTCCATATTCTCGCTCACCGTGATTCCCACAATGCCCAGCCGCGGAATCATGTCCTTCGAAGCATCGGCCAGCTCGGAAAGATGATCGGCGTCATTCGCCGGCTCGTATATCGGCAAGTTCAGATCGAGTTTCTTGTCGCCGCGCGTAATCGCGAGCTTCGTGAAATTTGCGTTCTCGTGCAGATACAGGCTCAGCGCGAAGAGCGGCACGTTGTTCACCGGAATCCCATCCATCGCCGTGATCACGTCGCCGATTTTCAATCCCGCGCGCTCGGCCGTGCTGTCCGGCGGCACGTCCGAAACGATCACGCCCTCGTCAATTTTCAGATTCAATCCCTGCGCCATCTCTGGCGTCAGAGTCTGCAGGTCCGCGCCGATCGTGCGCCGCTTCACGCGCCCGTACTTTCGGATTTGCTGGTACGCGAAGCGCGCAATGCCGCTGGGAATCGCGAAACCGATGCCTTCGTTTCCGCCCGACTTCGTGTAGATGAACGTGTTGATGCCCACCATGGTTCCGTCGAGGTCCATCAGCGGTCCGCCGCTATTGCCGGGATTGATGGCCGCATCAGTCTGAATGTAGACCATCGGATTATTCGGATCGGGCTGCCGCAGCACAGAGCTGACCAATCCAAACGAAACCGAATTTTCCAATCCCTCCGGGCTTCCAAACGCGAGAACGATTTGTCCTTTCTGCAAATTTTGGTAGCTGCCGATAGGAATTGTCGGTAGGCCGGTCGCATCCACTTTCAGCACCGCTAAATCAATCTGCTTGCTGAAGCCGATCACCTTGGCCGGAAGCACGCGCCCGCGCCGCCGCAATTGCGCGAACGGTTGCGATTCATCCGTGTTCTCCGGCGTGAATTGCACGCGCACGCGGTCCGAGCCCTTCACCACGTGATAGTTCGTGATGATGTAGCCGTCGGGATCGACGATGATTCCCGCCCCGAGGCTGCGCTCGCGTCCCACGGGACTTGAATCCTGGGTGTCATCCTCGTCCGCCGTGCCGTACCCGGTGACCAGCACCTCCACTACAGCCGGCGAAACTTTCTTCACCAGCCCTTCGAAGTTGCGGCTCAGCTCGTGCACCGCGTGCGAGCCCGGCACTTCCGTCGTGTCCGGCGCTTGCGGCGCAGAGTTTGTAACTGGAGGCGCTTGAGCCGCGGCGCGCGGAGCCATACCCGCAAATAAAAGCGCCGCGGCAGCGCAACCCACCGCGAAATTGTTCACCACGCCAAACCACCGATCGAGTTTCACGAGACTTCACCTTTGGGTCGCGGATTGAGCGGAGTCGGCGCCGCATGCGTGTGCTCCACCGCGCCCCACGTGAGTCCCGCCACGAAAATGCGCCACGTTGAGGCTGGGAACTCTGCCGGTTGCCTTTTGACCGAGGCGTTCGCCGCCAGGAAAAATCCAGCGAAGCGCGGTGGAAACTTCACACCGAAACGGTGCGCGGAATTTATCTTGCTCTTCGCGCTGGCGTCAACCGCGAATTCGTCAAATCCCGCGTCAATTCGCAGAATGTCGTTGCCCATCGCCGTGTCGGGAGTTATGCTTCGCGCCACTGCAGTTCTGAATGCGTTCGCCGGTCAATCGTTACTTCCTGGGCCGATTGCGCGCGTTCGCGATGTTCGATTTCGCCAAACCGCTCTCGGAGGAAGTGATGCAGATGGGGTATCGCTCCGTCAAAATTCTCAGCGCCCTCGCCGTGATTGCGTTTCTCGCTGCGTTCGCTACCAGCGCATCTCCAACGCCGGCTCCCGAAAAGACTCCCGCCAACGTGGCTGGCACTTGGGCAGTCCACCTCTCCGGAGATGTCGGCACCGGCAACCAGACTTTTGAGATCGCGCAGCAGGATGACGGAATCTCCGGCACCTTCAAAGGCCCTTTCCAGTCGGGCAAGCTCGAAGGCACTCTCGACGGCAACGCCATAAAAATACTGCTCAGCGGCCCCTACCCGTTGCGATACAAGGGTACCGTCGCTGGCGACACCATGGGCGGCACCGTCATTGGTGGCCAGGACGGCAAAAGCGGCACCTGGTCTGCCCATCGCACCAAGCACGCTTAAATCGCAGCTCTTAGAATTTCAGGAGGCTCACCATGCCGCATTTGTTTCGTCAGGTCCGCGCCTGTTTGTTCGCCGCAATAATCATCGTCCCGATTTCCGCGGCGGTAATGCCCGCCGTTTCCGCGCAGGACATCCGCACCAACTCGATGCCCGGCACCGATTTCTCGAAGTTCAAGACCTATCGCTGGGTCAACATCGAAGGCGCGAAGTATCCGAACCAGATTCTCGATGCGCAGATCAGGCAAGCCATCGACACGCAGATGTCCGCGAAGGGATTCACGAAGACCGACTCCGAAAATGCCGACCTCGACCTCGCCTATCAGGCCTCCGTCAATCAGCAGACGCAGTGGAGTGCCTACAGCACCGGCGGCTACCGCTGGGGTTGGGGCGGCGGCATGGCCGTCGCGACGCCGAGCACGATCAACACCGGCACGTTGATTCTCGACATGTACAACCCCGCCGTGAAGCAGCTCGTCTGGCAGGGAATCGCGACCAAGACCGTCAATCCCGGCAACAGCCAGGAAAAAATTCAGAAGAACCTCGATAACGCGATGAAAAAGCTTTTGAAGGATTTCCCGCCGAAGGCGAAGTAACTCGCCGCGCGGTCACACCCTGCAGCACAGGAGACCCATGAACCTTGTTCCGGTTCGGATTTTGCTCAATCGCACGCTCTGTTTCGCAGCCGTCGCAACGATCGCCATCGCTGCGTCCGCCTTGCACGCTCGCCCACAAGCCGGCGGCAATCCGGACATGCAGGCCCGCATGATGGAACTCAAAGAGTCGATGGCGAAGAATAAAGCCGCTCTCGCCACCTACACCTGGAAAGAGACCGTCACGATCAGCCTGAAGGGCGAAGTTAAAAAGGTGCAGCACTATCAGGTTCGCGAAGGCTCCGACGGCAAGCCGCAGAAGACTTCGCTCGACCCGGCCGCGCAGCCGCAACAGCCGCAGGGCGGCCGCTTGAAGCAGCGCGTCGTCGCCAAGAAAAAAGAAGAATACGAAGACTACGCCGAACAAATGAAAACCACTGCCGGGCAGTATCTGCCGCCCGACAAAGATCTGATCCAGGCCGCCTATCAGAAGGGCAATGTCGCGCTCTCGCCGAACGGCGGCAACCTGAAAATCACCATCACCAACTACGTGAAGCAGGGCGACTCGATGATCATCGAGTTCGATAAAGCGAAAAAGCAGATCGCCAGCATCGCGATCAAAACGTATATGGACAGTCCGTCCGACGGCCTCGCTCTCAACGTCACTTTCGATTCGCTGCCCGACGGCACCAGCCACATCTCCAGCATCACCGTCGACGGCCAGTCCAAGCAACTCGTAGTAGCGACCGTCAACAACGACTACCAAAAACTCTAGCCCACCCCGTGGAATAGCCTGTGGTAAGTAGCACAGGCAATCGTGCCTGTGTGCGAGCGTAGCTCGCACTTTTTTATAGGCTCATGACCTCGACGTGTACGTCCTTCGCCAAAAAAACAAAAAGCCGGCAAGCACCTCGCACCCGCGAAGCACTCACCGGCTCTCAAAACCCGTAGCCGTGTTTTAGTGTACGAAACTAAACGTCACGCCTGTCGTGAGAATCGCATCATTCGGTTTCGTGCCCGTGATCGGCGGATCGCTGACGTACCGGTCGCTGAACGTTACGTTCCACCCGAACCACTTCTTGATCTGCGTTACCGATCCCGCGTCAAACGAGAACCGGTACTGTCCCGTATTCGTCAAGTCCGGATAGAAGTAGAAAACTTCCGTCACCGTGGTGGATTTTCCGAACTTGTGCATCCCCGCCTCGCCCAGCGTGACTCCAGCCAGATTACGGCTGAACTTTTCAATCACCGGTCCCGTCGGCGTAAGCACCGTGGCGCTGTAATTTTCGTGGGTGTAGTTGATGCCGCCCAGAAGGTCCAGCGTCGTGTTCGGCGTGTTGATCAGGTGATAGCCAATGCCGCCCGTGTAGATCGCGCGGATGTTCAAGCCTTGTAGCTCATCGTGCGTGAAATCCCCGCTGCCGAATCCGAACCAGTGTTCGCCGAAATTCCGGTCGTATCGAATGCCGCCGACGATTGAGTTCGCGATCGTGCCGCCGCCCGTCTTGTCGTCCGTGCTGTAGAGAGACGAGAAGTAACCCGTCGTCTCGTCGTGCAGCGTCTTGCGGTCGGCGTTGAAACCCGTGTTCAGGTTCGTCGTCTCGGTGTTGCCGCGCGCAATGGCAAAGCCGAGGTTCGCGCCGCCCTTCCAACCTTCCAGCCAGCTCGGGTGCAGGCTCTTCTCGTACGCGATTTCCGCATCCTGTCCGCGAATCACGGTCACTTGCGCGAGCGGCACGGTCACGTCGCCATTCGACGCCGTGTGAATCACGATGTTCGTTCCGTCACTCGTCATGTTCCCGCTCACCGTCGTCTTCGCGGGAGTCACCACGTAAATCGGCTTGTCGGTCGTTACCGAGGCCACGGCGCCCCAATGCACCTTCAGCTCACCCGCGAAATCGGTCTTCAGCGTTATGTCTTTGCCGTCAGAATCTAGAATTAGGCCCGTGAGGCGATCCCCGTTCTTCAGCGTCACGGTGTCAGCCGCGGCGGCTGCGGCAGACGCCAGAAACACGAAGAGAATTGTAAGAAGCTTTCCGTTCTTCAAAGCGGTATCTCCTGTCGGAAATGTAATGCAGGTCAGCACGGAAGAAGTGCGGACAACTGGGCGCGACAATCATACGACAGCAACCCTCTGAAGCCGAGCGACTTTCCCTTTTATTTCGCATCGCGGACTTTCGGGCAAGCGCGTCAGCCGCCAATTATGCCGCAGACCAAATTCGCGTATCTTTCGCACTCACAGCTATATAGCTGCGAGTTTTTCTCCGTGCCGCAATGTCCCAAAAAGGGCAAGATTGCCTTCCACCATCCGCGCCGCGAATCGTAAAATCGAACGTCGCTGTGAATTCCCTCGCTAAACGGCGCGCCTTTACAGATTTACAGACGCTCATCACAGTGGTGCCCAGCTAACGTCGCGGCGACCAGTCTCATCTAAATAAGTGTAGGAGCAATCCGCAACGGAGGAGTGTATGCGCAACGCATTTACCAGGGTCACCCTGCTCGCCGTGTTGGGTGCGTTACTGTTTGCACCGTTTGTTACGAGCGCGCAGGAGCAAGGATCCTCGGTGACAACCGTCGTTACGGTTTTGGGGCCGAAATTTACCCCGCCGCCGCAATTCACCAAAGACGACATCGCCGTCACCGAAGGCAAGAACAAGGACGTGGTGTCGAATCTCGTCGCCGCTCAAGGCGATAAAGCCAAGCTTGAACTGGCGATCGTTGTCGACGAAGCCAACAACAGCACGTTTGGCAACCAGATGGGCGACCTGAAGAATTTCATCAACGGTCTGCCCCCGACCACGGCCGTCGGCGTTTTCTACGCCAACAACGGAACTGTGCAGGCGCTTTCGCAGTTCACCACCGACCACTCGTCGGCGGCGAACACGATTCGTCTCACGCTCGGCCGCATGGGCGCTTACTCGAGCATCTATCTTTCGACGATGGATCTCATCAAGCGCTGGCCGGATAACGGAGGCCGCCGCGAGATTTTGCTGATCGCGGATGGCATCGATCGTTTCCGCGGCGACCCGTTCAGCCCGGACGTTCAGTCCACCGTGGACACCGCGCAGAAAGCCGGAATCATGATTCACACGTTGTATAACTCCGGCACCGGCTTCTACTCGCGCAATATGTGGCGTGTGAACCTCGGCCAGAGCAACCTCGCGCAGCTCTCGGACGGCACGGGCGGCGAGTCCTTCTTCCAGGGCTTGCAGACGCCGCTTGCGTTCGCGCCGTACTTGCAGCAGCTCGATACGGTGCTCAAGAACCAGTATTACTTGTCGTTCGGAGTCGCGCCTTCAAAGAACGGCAAGGGTGAGCTGCGCAACGTTCACGTCCGCAGCATTGAAAAGGATTTGGATGTCGCGGCGCCGGAACGAGTCTGGGTGAAGTAACCCGGTTCGTAACCACACCGCGGTAGAGCGAACGTTTCATCGGGCCGGGCTTCCGCTTTCTCGCACTCGCGGGGAGCGGAGGCCCGGCCCAACTTCTTTATCCCCGCTGCGCTGGATTCGTGATAAGAAAATCCATATGACGCCGTTGAATCGTTTCGCTCTCGTCGTGTCCGCGCTCGCGCTTTCTGCATGCGCGCCGCTCTTCGCGCAAACTGCGCCGGATAAAGTCTCCGACCTCTCCGTCTGGCACGCGCCGAAGGGTGCGCTTGACGCGATCCGCAAGCAGTGTGGCGCCGGCAACGCCACCGACATTCAGTCCTGCTTCATCGCGGCGATGAAGCAGCAGGGGGCTCCGAATACGGCGATCGCGTTCGCGCAATCGATGGCCGGCCGCGGCCAGATTTATCTGAAAGCTTTCCGTAAGACCGGCGCCGTCTCCATCGGCTACTTCGAGTATGTTTTCCGCGCGAACGAAACCGAGGGCGTCGCTATCGTTAACGGCGATCCGTCGCCGATCGACGTGGACGATCCGCAATACCTCACGCACGATATGCTCGCCGCGAACACGGTCTACCAGCAACTCGCCGGAAAATATCCCAATATCTCGTCGTGGCCCGGCGATCGCACCAGTCCGGGCCTGCCCGAAGTGCGCGCGCGCAATTCGGGCGGAGAGCAGGTTCTCGTTCGCTACTTGCTCAAAGACGGCTGCCACGCCTGCGCGAACGTCGGCTCCGCGCGCGTTGCCTTCAATTTCAGCGCGAGCGGAAAATTCGCGGGCGCGCGTCTGATGAACGTCATCCCCGGCACGCCGCCCTCGAGCGACCAGCCCACCGAGCAAACTCCCGCCGGCACCAGCACGACTCAAAACGTGCCCGTCGTCTCAGTTTCCGCGCATATTGTGAACGCGTCGTATCATCCGAGCGTCAGCGCAGCTCCCCCGCAAAACGCGAACGCGACCGAAACTCTTCCGCCGCAAGAGATCCACGCGGGCGCCGGCCAGGACATCACGATCACACTAGACGGGAATCGCTCCACCGGTTACTCGTGGCAGCTTGCTGCAAAGCCGGACTCAAAGCTGCTCAAGAAGATTAGCGAAACGTTCACGTCGAAAAATCCAGGAGTGCCGGGAGCAGGAGAGAACAACCTCTTCATATTCCACTGCAAAGCGAAGGGTTCGACCACGCTGACGTTCAACTACGTGCGCCCGTGGGAGAAAAACGTCCCTCCCGCGAAGAGCGCCGCCTACCACATCACCATCGACTGATCTCAGCGCGCCTCACGGCCGCTGCGGAAACGTCAGCAGCAGCGTGCCCACCGCCACCACGAAAAACGGCGCGACGTGCGCCCAATCCGCACCGAGAATTCGCAGCGAAAATCCGAACAGCGCGATCGTCTCCAGTAGTGCGCAGGCCAAAATCCCGAACTTCCGCCAGTTCCCAAGCGCTGCAGCGTCATCGGGTGCAACGCGGAGTCGCTCGAGCGCAACTCCGACCATGCGCTTTCGCACGAATAGCGCCGCCAGCAACGCGAAAAAAGCGATCGCCACAAGACCCCAATACGTGCTGGGCGCGATGTCCGCAGGTTGATGAGGGACTATCGACAGCACATAGAGATACAGGAACACCGTGACGATGAAGGTGCCGTGGATGATCCGGAGCACCCTGAGCGTCCGATCGACGCCAAAGAAAACAGGCATTCGTCTCCCTCCTCGCGATCGGCAGGCACAGCGACCCCAGAGAGTATCACGCGAGGGACGTGGCAAGAGCCGTATCCCGCGAAAACGCGTTCGCCAAATAAAAAAGCCCCGGCTCGAGTTTCCTCGAACCGGGGCTTGCGTTTGTGTAGTGCAAACCTGCGGTGACAAATCCGATAAGTACAAGCAAGAACCCGTCCGGCTTTGAGAGCCGAGCCCAGATGACAGAGCATCTGGTGGAGAGCCGTACTCGCCGAAGCGAGTCGTACTCCCTTTTCTTTTAGAAAGGAGGTGATCCAGCCGCAGGTTCTCCTACGGCTACCTTGTTACGACTTCACCCCAATCATGAGTCATACCTTGAGCGTCTGCTTCCTTGCGGTTAGCTCGACGATTTCTAGTACAGCCCACTTTCGTGATGTGACGGGCGGTGTGTACAAGGCCCGGGAACGCCTCCTTGCGGTTGGCTCGGCGATTTCTAGTACAGCCCACTTTCGTGATGTGACGGGCGGTGTGTACAAGGCCCGGGAACGTATTCACGGCGCCGTTCTGATGCGCCATTACTAGCGATTCCAGCTTCATGCAGTCGAGTTGCAGACTGCAATCCGAACTGAGCGCGATTTTGTGCGATTAGCTCCCCCTCGCGGGTTTGCAACGCTCTGTAGCGCGCATTGTAACACGTGTGTAGCCCTGGACATAAAGGCCATGCTGACTTGACCTCATCCCCACCTTCCTCTCCGTTATCCGGAGCAGTCCTCCTAGAGTTCTCCCTTGCGGGTAGCAACTAGGAGTAAGGGTTGCGCTCGTTGCGGGACTTAACCCAACACCTCACGGCACGAGCTGACGACAGCCATGCAGCACCTCTACACAGGTCCCTTGCGGGAAGGCTCTGTTTCCAAAGCTGGTCCTGTGCGGTTCAAGCCCAGGTAAGGTTCTTCGCGTTGCGTCGAATTGAACCACATGTTCCACCGCTTGTGCGGGCCCCCGTCAATTCCTTTGAGTTTCAGCCTTGCGACCGTA
>JBEKJW010000065.1:0-19138 GCA_050011035.1 Candidatus Acidiferrales bacterium | reverse complement strand
ACGCTTTTCATCACGACACTCAACGGAGACCGCGCCGCCTCGACGGGAATGTTGGAGGTTGAATAGTGAAAACAGCAAATATCGTAGCGATTCTCGCGTTCGTCCTGATTCTTGGTGTTGTGGGCAGTCGCATCGCCGTAGCTAGCACGATTGAACGTATGTCGATTCCCCGAATGGCGCAAACGGCGACGTTGATCGTCCGCGCCCGCTGCACTGGCAACGCGGCGCGCTGGGAGGGCGGCGAAATCTGGACGATCACCCAGCTTGAAACCGAGGATGTTTGGAAAGGTGCAGCGTCTTCGCGGTTGTCGATACGCCTCCTCGGAGGATCTGTCGGCAACATTACCTGGTGCTGTTCCTCGAACCGACCAGGCTGGGCGACTACTCGGTCGAGAGCTGGGAGCAAGGTACGTTTCGGATTCGCCGCGACGTGCGCTCGGGACATGAGCTTGTTACACAAGACACCGCTATCAGTGCGACGTTCGATCCGAAGACGCGGACATTCGAGTCGAGTGGTGTTCGCGGAGTGACGCTCGACGCGTTTCGAGCGCAGGTGGTCGCGGTGTTGAGTGCGGAGGCTAACGGGGGTGCGAGATGACGAAACGAAGCGCGCCCGCGGTCGCGATAGGTTTGATATTGCAGTTGGCATTCTCCTTCCCTTCCATCGCGTACACTACGGCGACGACGGCTCTGTCGGCTGGCGGCTGCCCACAGTTGAATCGATTTGCTCTGTCTACCAGCTTGCCGCTGAATCGGCGGTGGAGCACCTCGCTGCCTGCGCTCGCGAGTCCCGCAATCATCACAGCCGCGGCGCAGGGCACCGCAGAGCAACTCAATGAGATCGAGCAAACCATCACTGCGTCCTTCTCCGCTTGGAGCGGCGTGACCGGCACGCTCTTCAATTCCAATTCGTACCCTGGCTTGGTCGCGCCCATCACGCGCGTCACCGCCGCGAATTCCTGCACCAATGACGGCGAGACCAACGTCGACGGCCTGAACACAATTTGTTTCAACCAGTCGAGCGCGGCGTTCGCGACCGGCGTGCTCGCCTTTACCCGAACATTCACCGCGAACGTACCAGGCGCCGTGGTTGGGTCGTCGCCGCCGGCTTTGTACGCCGGACAAATCCTCGATTCGGACACGCTTTTTCGCAACGATGGCGAAGCCACTTACGCGACGCCAGCCGCGCTTGCGACGCCTGCAGGACAGGGCGCTTACGACCTGGAGTCGCTGCTCACTCACGAGCTGGGGCACTGGATGGGGCTTGGCCATTCCGCTGTGATTCGCGCGATGATGTTTCCGTACGCCCCGCCGCCCGGGCAATATCTCGGCACGCGGCCCACTCCCGGCGCTCCCGATGCCCCACTCAGCGACGACGACCGCGCGGGAATTCGGAGTTTGTATCCCGATCCCAACGACGACGTGAACGTTGGCTCACTTTCCGGCCAAGTTCAGCCTGCCAACCCATTTGCGCTAGCCACGCAGCCGCCTGTTGCAACCGGCTCGTTCGTGACGGGGATCGTCGGCGCGCACGTTGTAGCCATCGACGCGAACTCAGGCTCGGTGATCGCCGGCGCGCTTTCCGGCTGGAGTTGCCCGAGTCCAACGGCAGGCCCCCGATGGGATGGCACCTTTTCCATCCAGCGGTTGCCCGTCGGAACCAGCTACAACCTTTACGTCGAACCTCTGATTGGTATCGCGCAACCTGCCGACTTCGGCGACATTCTGGCCGAACCTTGCACGAATTCGAGCCCCGCGTGTTCGCCGCCCGCTGCCTACACGAACTTCAATGTGACGATGTTCGGCTCGAATCAATAAGCGTGGCATCGATCACCAGCTCGCCAATGTTTGCCGGACTCGCGTTCGCTGCAAGTTTTTGCGAATCGCGCCTGGGTGATGTTCGCCGATCCGATGAAAAGTTGTGCTGCGAAAGTTGCGATTAGAACTGGGGTCGGTGCTTGTTTTGTTGAAGTTACAGCGGTTTCTAATTGTGAAAAGTTGCGATTAGAAATCGATTAGTGGCGACGAACGGTTGAATGGGATCGCCTGCGCAGACTGACGTCTATGCTACGAATGGCTATTGATGATCGCGGGGCGATCGTGCGTGCACAATTCGTCGAGGAAAGATTGAAGTTGCGCAGCCAGAACTGGCTACCCCACGAGGTGTGATCGGGTTTGTGCAATTGCGTCATCTAGTGCCGATTAGAACGCACCTCCTTTTTTTGTTTTCTAGAAGTTACATTGCTTTCTAATCGCCCGAGATGTCGATTAGAAATGCCTCCGATCGCAAATTTGTGGGAGATGCGTACGTAAGAGTGCGAATGAAAATTCTGGGCGAGGTCCGGCGGGATGCCGGGAGTGGTGCGTCCGGCGGCTTGAGTGAGACTGCCGTGTCGCATACGAGTTCGTTGTGGGTCTCTACTTAGCCCCGAGTGATGTTACCACAACGATAACTAGTTGTAAAGAGAATAGTGCGAGTTTCAAAATGGGAATGTGGAAGGACGGCCTGTGGGCCTGTCCGACCCACAGACTGAGAGTCCATGTTACAGCGCCGCGCTGCGCGGGCGCCTAATACAGACTGGTGAAAGCTGAGAGTGAGTCGGGGCAAGAAAAAACGGCTCCCTGGGAGACCCGGGAGCCGTTGAGAGTGCGGTGACGCCGGTTGTTGTGGGCGCGTCTACTGGGACGGCAACAACTGCTGCGAGAAGCCGGTAGTGTTCACCGAGCGCAGCGTTGGAGTGTTGGGTGGCAGGTACTGCGGCCCAAGCGTGAAGTTGGTGTCGAAGTTATAGTCACGAGTCGGAGCGCCGTACACGACGCTCGACTTGTACGTGCCTACGCCCTGCCGGTTGTAATAGAAGCTGACGAGCGACCCCATGTAATGCAGCGTGGAGCCCCAGCCTTCCAGGTAGCGTAGGAAATTGTGCACGCCGCCGTCTGTGCCGAAGTCCTGCACATTGTTGATTTCCGGGAACGGGATGCCCTTTCCGGAAATGACGGCTGCACGAATGGCGGTTTGTACGCCGACGCGACCCGGGTTCGAAGTGCTCCAAGGGAACGCGAACGAGTTCACGTCGTTCCAGTTGTCGGAAAGAATCGTGAAGGCGTCGCCTGCAATCGCCGCTGCGACGCTCGTACCGCTCCACGAACCGTCTGGAGGAGCGTTGAAGTCGCCTTGCACGTAGACGGGGTTTTCGGTAGCGATCGTAATGCCGCAAGCGACGGTGCCGCACGAGGTACCAAAATTCAGCGACTGGCCGTCGACGATCTTCAAAGCGCGGCGGAAGAAAAGCGGTGGATTGACGCGCGCTTCCCGCGGATCATTGTAGCCGACGTCGGGCCGGTTCGGGTTCGAGCTGCAGTTCGAGTCGCCGTGCATGATCACGGTGCCCGCCACGCTCATATACCCGGTTCCCGTCGTGTTCCACAGGTTAGCCAACATGTAGTTCGTCGGCGAGATGGGTGCGGGCGGAGTTTCGACGCCTCCATAGGTGCGGAGATTGCCGTCGCCTTCGAGATCTTCTCCTTGGTCAATCGTGGTGTTGGGGCAGCCACTCGCCTGGCTGCTGGGGTTGACAATGTCGTTGTAGCCGTATGAGCCGGTCCTCACATTTCCGCCGCCCTGATTGTCGAGCTGTTCGCCGCGACGATCGGAGAAGTAGACCGTGAATCCGGTGGTGTTGTTGTTCAGATTGTAGGTCGACTGGTTCAAGACGACCCACGCCGCGAGATTCTTCATGTCCAACTCGACGTAGTCCATCACGCCGGAAGCGGTGACGTAGTTGTTGGCCGGATTCGAAGGGCGGAGAATACCCTCGCGAGGATCGAACAGCACGTTGGGCCAAACATCGGTTGCCTGTACCGCCTGACCGCTGCTCAAGTTTCCGCACGGGTTAGCGGATGTGTTGTACACGGGGTTATCCCGCAGACGCGCGAGGCGAATAATCGCGTTCGGACTGGGATCATGGCAGGTGATCGCGCCAGTGACGTACGTATTGGTCGTCGGTCCCTCCGCTCCAATTTGTGAACCGGGAAGCGGAGCGAGCTCCGGCGAAACATAGGTCGCGTTGTAGGTCGGGTTGATATTGCGGCCGATGTAACCCTGGCTCAGGATTTTCGCTGTGACGTCGGTCCAACCGCCGGTGTTGTTCTGAACTTCGATTTTCAGGCAACCGGTGATGATTGGATAGCCTGCCTTTTCCCAATAGCCGTTGTAGCCAGTTGTCCCCGGCGTTATGTATGCAGCGGACGCACCGGAAACGGGCAGCGGAATAAATTGATTGTTAGCATTGATAGCGTTCCAAGTGCCGCCTGAGGGAAACGCGGCACCGGAAAGAGAAGACGGGACTGACGTCTGATAAGGCGAGTTCGAGGCGACGGCAAGCTGAGTGAGGTCGACTGGCGTCGTAGAGGTGACGGTGTCGAGGCTCATCATGTCCGACTGGGCGCAGCCGCTCGAAGGCTGTCCCACGGTCTTATAGTCGTCGAGGAGAATCCGGATCGAGGCTTCCGAGAAGTACTGTTCGTTGAACTCGGCCGGATTGGATGCCAGTTCGCCCGGAACCGCGCGGCGGATCAGCGAGATCGGAGTGGTGATACCGCCCAAGGCGGCGGCGGTGAGCGAAAGCTGCGAGACGTTGTTTTGGAGCATCCCGTTGTAGGCCTGTTCGGCATTGGCCCAGGTCGGGCTGTTCGGGGTGGTGCTGACGTCGCCATATTCGCTGAAGCCGGTAACGCTGCCTTCGGTTTGCGCGAGGGCGCGCCAACCCGCGGCGGGAGGAGTGGTGGTCGGATTCGGAGTGGTCGCGATGTAAGTAGCGCCGGAATATGAGCCGGTGGTGTAGTAGTCGCCGTTTTCAAGGTACTGGCGAAGGACCTGGCCGACCACGGTCACCTTGTTGCCCATGTTCAATTGCCCGGACGGCGTGAGCCACAGGTTTCCGTTGGTGTGCGTTCGGCCGCCAAAGGTCATGTTGGGACCGTTGAAGAAAGCCAGATCGGAATCCGAATAGACGCCGAACTGAAACACGGGAATGGAGACCACTTGCATCTGGCGCTGGAGCTTAACTTCCGCGCCGGTGCTGATGGTCTGCGCCGCAACGTTGAGGGTGAACTGGGTGATCAAACCTTGCATGCCGGCGTACGGGCTCGGCGGAAGAATTGTCGCGTTGGTGGCCAGCGGGTCGCCATTGGTGCCATTCGGCGTGAACGCGACCTGATAGGTGGAACCGCCCGAAGCGTTCAGGAACTGAATGTTCGGAAGCGTCGCCGTGGTCGGAGGATTCGCCACGATGGCCGCTACCTGAGGCGCGGTGAGCTTGCCATTCGTGGTGAAGGCGGAGCCCATGTCGGCAGTGAGCTTCTCCATGCCGGCTTCGGCGCCATAGAACGCGGTCTCGCGGTCTTTGTTGTTGCCGCCGAGGCGCTGGTCGGTCATGACCATCCAGCACATGCCGATAACCATCGCCGACACCAGGAACAAAACGAGCAGCGCGGTAATCAGTGCAATTCCCTTTTCACGTTCGACTCTCACAGCGGTTCTCCTTGGAAATCAATCAACGGCTGAATCTCTGGAGCGGCCCGTAACGAATCAGTTCGACGTTTGCGTGGCGCTGGTCTGATACAGGTTCTGGAACGACAAGCTACGCGGGCAAACCTGGGTGGTCAGGTTGTTGTGCAAGTAGGTGTAAGAATCCTGCGCCTGCGTGGCGTATTCAGAACGGCCCGCGAGGAACACGTTCACAGCTCGAATTTGAGTGGGCAGATCGGGATAGAGCGGGGTGGAAGCGTTGCCAGCACCGGCCGGATACGTTCCGGCGGGGTCGACGCTCGCGGTGATGTCGTAGCTGAAAGTCAAATCCTCGATCGAATCGGCGATTTGCTGCGGCGGGTTGGCCGGAGCGGCAGCGGGATAGTTCGGATAGTTGACCTGGCGCACAAGCATGGGCTTTTGGGGATTGGTGGTCGAATCCAGGTAGTAGGTGACCATCCAAACGCGCGTAATCGAAGTCGAAGGGAAGCCCGTGGCAACGCCGCCGGTGCCGAAGGTCTGAAGCGCGTAGACCGAGCCGGTGGTCAATCCCGTTTGATTCAGCCCGGCTGGATCGCCGCTGCCGAAAGTGATCGTCTGCCCGGCGACCCCGGTGACGTACTCGATCGCAGTGCCATTCTGATTGTGGAACATAATCAGATTGCCGACGGCGATCGGGTTGGTGACGCCGGGCATGGTGAAGCAGTTCGCATCGAGTGTGACGAAGGCGCCGGTGGGGCTGATCACGCCATTGCAGACCGGATTGGAAGCGGAAGCGACCGGATCGGTGTAGGTGTTATATCCGTGGGTATCTACGAGCGTGTTGTCAGCATAGAGAATGTTGATGATGTCGGTGTTCGCCGTGCCGATCATGACCGCACCGGTCGTCGGGTTCACCGATTTGACTTTTGGACCGAGTCCCGATCCGGGCAGAATCGGCGGCAGCGCCGTGAAGACGCTTCCCGCGTAGGCGAAAGTCGTTGAAGTGCCCGGGCGGTTGATGGTCGACGTTGTTCCCGTATTCGGAATCGAAATCCCGCCCTGCGGAATCCCTTCACCCGCTTGAGCGAGGTCGCGCACGAGGAAGTGCATCCCGGCGCGAAGGTTTTCCTGCGTGTTGGCCTCGGAACTGACCATCTTCGCCGTGCTCTGCGCTTGCAGCAGCGCTCCGATGGAAAGCCCAACCACGGTGACCAGGATGGAGATCGCGACCAGAACTTCGATTAACGAAAATCCGCGTTGCCGCTTCATGCTCAGCTCCTCAGGAACCTAGTAGTTCGAGACGAACGTCGTCAGGGTGTAAGTGCGCGGCAAACCGCCGCTGATGTAATTAATCGTGATGATTACTTGGCGCAGGTAGGGTTCGCCCGCGATGTTCGAGATGGCGATGGTTCTCGTGTAGTTGGCGAGCGGAACCTGGATGTCGTCACTGGTGCCCAGCATCATGTCCGGGCCCGGATATACGATGTAGGCTGGCGAAGCGCCCGTATCGTTGACCGAACCAACCAGCCCGTCTGGCCCAACTTGGAGCAAGGGCTGCGGACCGGTAAGAAAGAGGCCGGCCGGTGTGGACGTTCCATTATTCTGAATCTGAGCGAACGAAGCGTTGTTGGTGTACTTCGCGGTGAAGATGGCTTCGGCCGCTTCCTGCGCTTTCTGCTGCGCGATGAAATCCTGTTCGGAGCCTTGCATGTAGGACAGCGAGTTCCCGAGCATTGCCGCGAGACCCAGCACTCCGATCGCGAGAATCACCAGGGCGATCATCGTCTCGAGGAGCGTGAAGCCGTTTTCTGCGCGCGAGCCGTTCGCGACTGTCAACTTTTCCGGTAACTGCATCGTCGCAATCTCCTTCATTAGAACTGCACCCACGCCGCGCCCGTTCCCTTCCATCCGCGAACGCGGCCTGTGGAACCGAGGACGGTGACGGCGCGCGCAGAGGTGGCGGTTCCCGGAACCCCGAGGAACACAGTTCCGTTGATCGGTTGGTACGTGCTTCCGTCGACCAGTTCGCCGTCGCTCTGGAAAAGCATGCCGCCGACGGGACCGCCCGAGGTGCCTTCAAACTCAATCGCCGACGTGTTTCCATAAGCATCCGGGGTATCGACACCGCCGAACGTGACGTATTGCGCCGGCGCTTCGATGATCACCGTGCTCAACACTGGGTTCGCTGCGCCCGCACCGGCGGTCAGCGAGTCCATCTGAGTGAGGACAACTTCGTACCGGGTGGCGGCGCCCACTAGCGCCGTGGGGAACTGAATCTTCACGTAGCGGCGGTTCGTGATGGAATATTCGCGCGCCTGGCGGATCTGGTCGATAACCTGGCGCATTGCGGCGTCCATATCCGCGTCCGCCATGATCGGCCTCATCTGGACCACGGCCATGGCCGCGATGATCATGATTAGGGCAACGACGACGACCATCTCAATGAGCGAGAACCCGGCTTCGCGGCGGGCCGCCACCGGGGCGGGTCTGGAGATTTTGGGTTGCTCTTTCACGCTGTCACCCTCGCACCGCCGCTCAAACGGCGGATGTCTCTCGGAATCGGGCAGAGAAGTGCATTTCAAGCGCCACGAGGCGAGCAGCATAAATGGCTTATTTAGTGAGACTTACTAGAGGGTAGAGGCGTGGTGGAGGTCGGCTTCAATTCGATGGGATAGAAATGTTACCAAACTGGTGAGGAAATACAGAGAATCCGGTAGGGCGCTAGCGTGTCCGCGAGGCTCTGGACAGCTCTTTAACGGTGCGATCGAGATCCTTGGCCAGTTCCTTTGGGCCGTTCTTTCGAAGGATCCGTGCCACTTCGCGGTAATACCAAAGGGTGCCCTGCTTGCCGCCTTTGAAGCGCTTCCAAATCGACTCGCGATGGCTGCGGAAATCGGCGAGCGTTTCCGTCGCGTTGTAGAGCTTGTCGGCGGCGGAGACGAGGCGGACGGAGGAATCCGCTTCGCGAAGGTGCTTCAGATATTCTTTTTTTCGTTCGAGCCACGGCGGCTTGGGAGTGACATCGGAATCCGTGCAGCCTTCGACAATGCGCGCGACGCGCTTTCCGAATTTTGCGCGGATGTCGTGTAGCCGACGCTTGCCTCCCTGGTCTTCCACGGCGTCGTGAAGAAGCGCGGCAATGGCTTCATCCTCGTCGCCGCCGTGAACGAGCACGATGGAGGTGACGCCGAGGAGGTGCGAGACGTACGGGCGCGATGTCCCTTTTCGAAATTGAGACGAGTGCACGCGAGACGCGTAGGCCAGCGCGCGCCGGAATCGCTCCCCAAGAGGCCGCTCGGTCGACATTAATTCCGATCGCGTATCTTCGACAGCAGGCGAAGGATTTCCAGATACAGCCAGATCAGCGTGACCATCAGTCCGAACGCTGCGTACCACTCCATGTATTTCGGCGCGCCCATGCGCACGCCGGTCTCGACAAAATCGAAATCGAGCACCAGATTCAGCGCCGCGACAATCACCACAATTACGCTGAACGCGATTCCCACCGGGCCGCCGCCGAAAATGCTGGTGAAGTGAACGCCGAAAAATCCGAGGACCATGCTGATGAGATAAAACACGGCGATGCCGCCGGTCGCCGCGACTACGCCGAGACGGAAATTCTGGGTCACCGGGATCAAGCCGGAGCGGTACGCGAGCAGAAGCACGAACATCGTGCCGAATGTGAGGCCTACCGCCTGAATTGCGATGCCGTGGTATTTCGATTCGAACGCCGCCGAGATTCCGCCGAGCGCGAGACCTTCGAGCAGCGCGTAGATGGGCGCCGTCACGCCCGCCCAAGTTTTCTTGAAGATTGTGACCATGGCGGCGATGAAGCCGCCGATCAATCCCACCACGGCCAGCCCCATCGCCATCTGAGGAGTGCCGGAATTTAGATAGAGATGCCAGGTCCAGGCAGAGGTCGCGACCACAAGAAGCAGAAGGAAGCCGGTCTTATTGACCGTGCCATTCAGCGTCATCGCTTCGCCGGTGCCAACGCCAACTGTTTGAAAAGCTTTGTCGCTCAGTGCGGGATTGGAAGTCCGCAACAAATTCGCCACTTTACTTCTCCTCGGTCGACTCGCAGGAGCCGTTTGCGTACGCCGCCCAAGCTTACAACAAAATCCGTGAAAACTCGCGGACGTGCCGTGGGACGCCGGGGAAAGGCCGTCTCCGCGTTTTTCTGAAGCGAGACAAGAAGGGCAGAGTGCTTGAGCTGCGCGAGGTGGAATGCTTCATCTTCCGATAGCAGCGCTAGGAAGTCTCTGCGCCGAAGTCCGCGAAATCAGCCTGCGAACGACGTGGCCTTTCCACAGCCACAATCCCGAAAGCACAAGAACGGGAACGTAGACAAATCGAGTGACGGGCGCGTAGGCCGGTAGCTTGTCGAACGGGCTGTAGATGTAGCCAACGATTGGAAACGCTAGAACGATATGAATCCAACGGAAGATGGTACGTACTGTGCTTTGGCTCATGACTCAACTCCACTCAAGATTTTTTCTCGTCCTTCGGGGCCTGGTTCGGAGCCTCAGTGCCGAATTGCCTGGCGTATTCCTGTTTCAATCGCTGCCAGCCTTCGAACTTCATGGCGTCAGCACCCGCGATGCGCCCAATGGGATGGCCGGCGAGCAGCCAATGGAGCGAGTCGAAAGCGATATGCCAACCTGCCGCGCCCCAGGAGATGAACCGGCGATCGATGGCATGCCAGAGCGTGAGACGCGTTCCGTTCTCAACGGCTGCGAGTTCCCATCGAATTTCGCCGAATTCGAGCAGCTCGGGATAGTCGGCGCGCGTAACTATGGTTTCGATGGGAACAGGGTTACCGGCCCAGGTGAGCCTCACGGTGTTGCCAACCTTGTCGAGGCTGCCATCGACTTCGAACGGCGCCCACTCGCGCAGATGCACGGGATCGGTGAGCGCGCGCCAGATTTTTTCTGGGGGGTGGTGCAATTGCCGGACCAGAATGAGCGTCCACATATCTCCGTCTTTGCGAACGCTCGCACCGCTCGCGGGACCCGGTGAGTAGTGTTGGTATTGGGTCATGACTGGTTCCTTTTTTCGTTGTTCGCGCGGTTCGATCACGACACCGCGCTGGCGCCGGCGAGTATCGCGCCAATGTCGCGACTCGCCGGGACGATCGCGCTCGCTACCACTTCGCGAGTTGAGTGATTTGAATGAGGTTGCCGCAGGTGTCTTTCAGCATGGCGATGGTCGAGCCGGTCACGTCGGTTGGCGGCATCGTGAATTCGGCGCCGCGCGACTTGATGCGCTCGTGGTCGGCCTTGATGTCATCGGTGAAAAACATCATGGCCGGCTGGTTTTGCTGGAACGTCGCCTGCTGAAACGCTTTCGTCGCGGGGCTGCTGTTTGACGCAAGCTGCAATTCCACACCGTTCGGATCCTCGGGCGAAGCGACAGTCAGCCAACGGTACGGGCCCTGGCTGAAGTCGTTCTTCTTGGTGAAACCAAGGACATCGGTGTAAAAGCGCAGAGCCTTTTCCTGGTCGTCAACATACAGGGTGGTCACTTTAATCTTCATGGTATTCCTCACATTTTAAAATTCGCGGCAGATGCCGCGTTACTGCCTCTTCTTCTTGGTTGGGATTGGTTTGTCCATCCGGTCGAGGTGGCGTTCGAGAGCGTCGACGTGAGCGGACCAGAACCGGCGGAATTGAGCGAGCCACTCGTCGATCTCCCGAAGCGGCCCCGGTTTCAGGCGGTAAAGACGGCGTTGTGCGTCCACGGTAGACTCCACGAAGCCGGCCTCTCGCAGAACTCGGAGGTGCTTTGAGACCGTTGGTTGCGGCATGCGAAGGCGCCGCTCGATCTCCCCTACCGACTGCTCAGAGGAGCCCAGCAAGCTGAGAATCGCGCGGCGGTTCGGCTCCGCAATGACTTCGAATACGGTTTCCATGGCCCATATATACGCGTTATGGCATATACGTGTCAAGGCATATTTACAGAAAAAAGAGGCGGCGTCAGAGTTGCGAGTTTTCGGTCATTTAGCAGGGATCGAGAATTCGGAGGGTGCTGGGACTCAATTAAAGGAAGGTTGGTAGCGCTAACGGGAATCGAACCCGTATTTCAGCCTTGAAAGGGCCGCGTGCTAACCGTTGCACCATAGCGCCAAACTTTGTGCTGCGGGGAAGACTCAATTATCGGGGATAGCGCGGGTTTTCACAAGCGGCGAAACGCGCGAACGCGGCGTGCCGCGCTAGGATTTCCAGCCTTCGCGTTCGCGCAACGATGTGACGTGTGCGACGTGATGGCGGCCGTGCCATGCGTAGAGCGCCAGAGTTTGGTCGAGCGACATCGGTCCGAGCGCGGGGTGCACGAAGCGCCGCTTCCATTCCGCTTCCCCGAGCGATTTCAGCAAGACGACCCAGCGTGTGTGCAGATTTTCGAGCAACGCGAGCGAAGGCTCGACGGGCAACTTGGCGTCGGCGAGGTGCGCCCACAGCGATTCTTCGTAGGTTTTGATGGTCGGTTCGTCTTCGGTGAGGGCCAGTTTAAATCGGACGAACGCGTTCATGTGGCTGTCGGGAACGTGATGAGCGACCTGGCGGACCGTCCAGCCGCCCGGGCGGTACGGCGTATCGAGTTGCGATTCGCTGAGACCTTTCACGGCAGTGCGCAAATTTGCCGGGGCGTCGGCGACTTCGCCGATCAGCCGCGCGCGATCTGCGTTCGAGAGCGTGTCGACTCTATGAAATTTTCCGACGGGATATCGCAGGTCTGCTTCCATGGGCGTGCGCTCCTCGATTTCGTATTTTGTGAGAAGCAATTTACCATCGTGCACGGCGCATCGCACAAATTGGAAGCGCCTTCATAGACGGCTCGCCACAGCCATTTTGGCTAAACGATCGGTTCAGGGAGGAAACGCGGGTTAGCCCTGGCTGTCTTGAAACTCTTCGTGCCAGGCCATCTGAATGGCTTCGAGTTTTCCTTCGTTGGAGAGCTTCGGGTCGCCGGTGAAGCCGGGGAGCTGCGTGACCCACTTGTGCAGGTCGGTGAAGCGGATCGTGAGCGGATCGACGCCGGGATGCGCCTCGGCGAGTTGAATGCCGATCTCTTCCGGATTGTCCCAATCAAACGTGTTCGGCATCGCTATCCTTTCAGTCAGAATTCTTCACGGCTACGCTCGTGCGTGGGAGCGCTTAACTATTAGTGGTCCGCTTCCTTCGCGTAATTCTTATTCCATTCGGGAATCTCAACGACCACATCTTTGGTGCCGTCGGGCACACACTGGCAACCGAGCCGCGACTTGGGCGTGACGCCGGGCGCCTCGTCTAGTTGATCGAGTTCCGCGTCGGTCGCTTCGTTGCAGGTGTCGAGGCCCTCGTGAACGATTACATGGCATGTGGAGCAAGCAACCACGCCACCGCACGCGTGATCGAGGCCCATGTGCGCACCTTGCGAGATGTCCAGAATGCTGCCGGGCAGCCCGTCGTGGCTGTACGGAATTTTCGCCGGATCGACTTCGACCGTCTTGCCTTCCTTGACGAAGGTCACCTTGTACTTGTTCTTGGCGGGCGTGTACTTCGCTTCATCGATATAGGGATTCTTTCCACCCATCTTCTCAACGCCTCCTAAACCCAAAATCGTTTCACTCGCGTTTGCGCGCTTTGCGGCTCGCTAGTCGCCGACGTCGTCGAGCCGTTTGCCTTCGAACGCCGTCTGCAAGGCTCCGTTCATCAGTGTTTCGGCGAGATGATTCGTCGCCGCGTTCAATTCGTCGATGCGCGTGCGCATCAGCTTGTAGTCCGTTCCGGCAATCGCGGCGCGCAAATCCGCGGCGGACTTCTGGATGGACGTGCGCTCGTCGGCGTCTATTCCAGCGGCGCCGGTGTCGCGGAGCGCCTTTTCTGTTGCAACGAGGATCGCTTCCGCTTCGGTACGCGCTTCGATCACCTGACGGTCCGCGAAATCCTGCTCGGCGAACTCGATCGACTCCTCGAGCATCTTTTCGATGTCCGCGTCGCCGAGGCCATAGCTCGGCTGCACTTCGACGACGTGTTGCTCCTGCGTGCGCAGATCTTTGGCGCCGACTTGCAGGATGCCGTTCGCGTCGATCAGGAATTTCACTTCGATGCGAGCAAGGCCTGCGGGTCCCGGCGGCGTCTTCAACTGGAAGCGCGCGAGGGAGCGGCAATCCTTGGCCAGTTCCCTTTCGCCTTGCAGGACGTGAACATCGATGGCCGTCTGATTGTCGACGCCGGTTGTGAAAAGTTCCTCGGCGCTCGCGGGAATCGTGGAATTGCGCGGGATGATTTTTGCGATCACGCCGCCCATGGTTTCGATGCCGAGCGAGAGCGGCGTCACGTCGAGCAGCAGCATCGTTTTCACGCCGCTTTCGAGAATGTCTGCTTGAACGGCCGCGCCGAGCGCGACGACCTGATCGGGATCGAGTTCGGTGTGCGGAGCGCGGCCGAAATAGTCGGCGACGGTTTTGCGCACCAGAGGAATTCGCGTGGAACCACCGACCAGAACGACTTCTTCGATTTCGTTCGGGGCGAGCTTCGCGTCGGCTAGGGCCAATTTCACGGGTGCCATGGTGCGCGCTACGATCGGCGCGATCAGAGCGTCGAATTCCGCTCGCGTGAAGCTGCGGTCATACGAACCTTTCGCTCCGAGCGAATACTTGATAGTTGCCGAGTCTTTCGACGAAAGTTCGTGCTTAGCGTGAATGAGAGCCTTGCGCAGCCTTTGAACTTGCTCGCTTTGCGGATCGAGCGCGACGTCGAATTTCTGCTCAATTTCCTTACGCGCCAAGTCCATCAACGCGTTGTCGATGTCATCGCCGCCGAGGTGCGTGTCGCCGTTCGTCGCGAGGACCTGGTAAATGTCGCCTTCGCTTGTGCTGATCAGCTTCAAAATCGAAATGTCGAAAGTGCCGCCGCCGAAATCGTAGACGGCGACGTAGCCGCGCTTCTGTTTGTGCAGGCCGTAAGCGAGAGCAGCAGCCGTCGGCTCGTTGACGAGACGCAGGACTTCGAGGCCGGCGAGGCGGCCGGCGTCTTTTGTGGCCTGGCGCTGCGCGTCGTTGAAATACGCGGGCACGGTGATTACGGCTCGATCGACCGGTTCGCCAAAGTGCGCCTCGGCCCACGATTTCAATTCGCGCAAAATGAACGACGAAATCTCCGGTGGCGTGAAAGTCTTTTCGCCGAGCCGGACGTGAATCACGTTGCTGCCGTCGGGCTCGATACGGAACGGGAAAATCTTCAGCTCGTCCTGGATGTCCGCGACGCCACGGCCCATCAGGCGCTTCACGGAATAAATTGTGCGGTCGGGATTTGTCGTCAGCCGCGCGCGCGCCGGATCGCCGACGAGAATTTTGCCGTTCTCATCGACGCTTACGATCGACGGGCACTGCACTGAGCCGTTCGGGCCCGCGATACACTTCGGCGCGCCCGTTTGCGCATCGGTATAAGCGATCAGGCTGAACGTTGTGCCGAGATCAATTCCAACCACACGTCCCATCCATTCACCTTTGAAAAAAGAAAGTTAATTAGGCCGCCATTTCGGCGTTCACGCCCGCGACGAGGTTGCGAATGTACGCTCGGCGGTTCAAAAGGTCGCCCATCTTCGCCAGCAACGCGCTGCGCGTTGCTTCATCCGCGTTCGCATCGAGCGCGGCATCCCAATCGCGCGCTGTGGACGCAAGATCCGCGTCCACCTCGGCGAGCAGGCCCTGAAAATTCTTTTGCGCCGCTTCGAGCTTCGTGCGCAACGCGGCTGTGTCGCCGCCGGAAGCGCGGGCGTCGCGCAAGTCATCGAGCGATTCGTTCAGCTCGAACACTTCCTCGAGCAGCTCCGGTGGCGCTTGCTGCTTGGTGGTGCCTTCTTTCCGGACGCCGAGAAAATCGAGCAGATACTCCACCCGGCCAACAGGCTCGCGCAGGGTACGGAACGCGTCGTTCAATTCCGATGAGCGCTGCAGCGACAAATTGCGCTCAAACTCCGTTGCGCGTACGAAATTGTCCGGATGCAGCTTCCAACTCAGCATGTGGAACTTCCCTTCGAGCATGCCCGGGTCGATGGTCAACTTCCGCGGCAACTCAAAGAACGAAAAATAATCCGCGCCCGGCGTGACGGGTTGAATCTTCGCGCACGTCCCGCAAAAGTGCGCGCCGCCGGCAACAGACGCCTTGCAATTCCAGCAAGCCGCCGCCGGAACGCCTTCCACTGTTTTTTGTTGCCGCTGTGTGATGGCCATCGAACTCTTGCCGCTATGCCGAGTCTTTTGTCGCGTTCAACGCGGGGTCGAATGCTTCTTTGTACTTCGTCTCAAGTTCTTTAAACCGGTCGGGCCGCGTCTCGCCTTTTAAATACCCTTCAAGCTGGTCGAGAAACGCGTGCCAACCCGCCGCCAGCCCCGCCAAAAATTTCGGCCGCACGCCGATGTGCGAAAAATGCAGCTTCGATCCAGCCAGATCGCCGGCGATGCGCCACTCGACGATCGACTCGCCCCACGTGTATGCAAACGCCTTGCCGGGTTCCCATTTGCAGACCACGCCCGAGAGCGGCTCATCCGGGGTGAAGTCCACAAAAACCGCGCCGCCCAAGTGAGCATCGATCCGCGCCGGATACTTCATCCAATCCGAAACCTGATTCGAATCGGTGATCGCTTCCCAAACGCGGTCGGAAACCTGATCAAAGCTACGGTCCAGATCGATCCGGAAAATGCTCTCAAACCGCGCGAGCGAATCGTCGTTCATGCGCGCCTCCCAAACACATCGGCGAAAATGACCCCGTTGCCGCCAGGGCCCGCTTCGAAGGCTGGGTTGAAAAATTGCGCTTCGGTCCGCTGAGGCGATTCCCTACCCGAATGAAACGCTAAGCCGTAAACGAACTGCCGCAACCGCAACTGCGCGTTGCCTGAGGATTCTGGAAGACGAAGCCCTGCTTCATCAAATCCTCTTTGTAATCGAGCGTCGTGTCGTTCAAGTAGAGGTAGCTCTTCGGGTCGACGAAGATGCGCGCACCGTTTTCTTCGAACACCTTGTCGCGGTTCCGCGCTTCTGTGTCGAGGCGCATCGCGTAGCTCAATCCCGAGCAACCGCCACCCTGGACGCCTACGCGGAGGCCGCCGACTTCCTCAGGTACGCCCTCTTTCTTCAGAAGTTCACGAATTTTTTCCGCCGCTCGTTCCGATACGTGAATCATTTCCCTCTCGTCCCTCGCCTGCGTTTCGCCGCCGTTATCCTTGGCGCGACGTGCGCGCTTCGCGCCGCGAAACGCAGGGCCACTGCATCTCTTGCGAAGAAACGCTTAGTGCGAAACGGCTGTCGCTTCAGACTTCTCGGCCGGCTCGCCCTGCTTCTTCTTCCAGTCGCCCAGCGCCGCCTTGATCGCATCTTCCGCGAGCACCGAGCAGTGAATCTTCACCGGCGGTAGCGCGAGCTCCCGCACGATGTCCGTGTTCTTGATCGAGAGGGCCTCTTCGACCGTCTTACCCTTCACCCACTCTGTCGCAAGCGACGAGCTGGCAATGGCCGAGCCGCAGCCAAACGTCTTGAACTTCGCCTCTTCGATCACGCGTGTTTGCGGGTTCACCTTCATCTGCAGCTTCATGACGTCGCCGCATTCCGGTGCACCCACCAGCCCCGTCCCAACGTTCGGATCAGCCTTATCGAGCGATCCGACGTTGCGTGGGTTGTTGTAGTGTTCGATTACCTTATCGCTGTAAGCCATTAGTTCATTCTCCTGTTCAAAGTCGCTGAACTGTCCAAACCTTCAATCTGAATCACTTCGTCCGACAGCTTCACGTGCGAAATTGCCGCCGAACGTCCCTTGCATACCTCTTCCAAAGCCTTGACTACGATTTCACCGTTCAGTTCGAGCGATTCCAGAAAGTCCCCCAACTCGCCGATTTCCCGGAACCGCCGTGAATTGCAAGCGTCGCCTATTGCGTTTGGAGCGAAGAACACGTCAAACACCGTTGCTTTTCCACAGGTCGTGCGATGTACACCTAACGTTCCTTCGTAGGTCATCACTCCTCCTGGGTTTTGGCGTTCTTTACTCTCCGGCCACCTGCCACTTCATCTTGCTGACGTCCACTCCTTCTTTAGCCATTTCATACAGCGGTGAAAGTTCGCGCAGCCGCGAAACAGTTTCCACCACGCGATCCGCTACGTAATCGACTTCTTCTTCCGTGTTGAATCGGCCCAAGCCGAACCGGATCGACGTGTGCGCCAGATCCTCGCCGACTCCCAGCGCCTTCAGCACGTAGCTCGGTTCGAGCGTCGCCGAAGTGCAGGCCGAGCCGCTAGACACCGCTATATCATTGATGCCCATTAGCAGCGATTCGCCTTCTACATACGCAAAGCTGATGTTGATGTTGTGCGGCAGGCGGTGTGTCTCCGAGCCGTTGATGAAGGTCTCGTCAAGGCGCGACATGATCGAATCGCGCAGACGGTCGCGCATCTTCGAAAGGTGCGCCGATTCGGTTGCCATCTCTTCTCCGCACAATTCGCAAGCCTTGCCCAAACCAACGATCCCCGGCACGTTCAGCGTGCCCGAACGCATGCCGCGTTCGTGGCCGCCGCCGTCGATCTGCGCGGCCAGCTGCACGCGCGGATTCTTGCGGCGAACGTAGAGCGCGCCAACACCCTTCGGGCCGTAGAGCTTGTGCGCCGAGATAGACATCAGGTCGATGCCGTCCTTCTGCACGTCGACGGGGATCTTGCCGATTGCCTGCACGCCGTCCACGTGGAAGAAGACACCCTTTTCCTTCGCCATCTTGCCGATTTCAGCAATGGGCTGCACCACGCCGATTTCGTTGTTCGCGTACATGATCGAAATCAGAATCGTCTTCGGCGTAATCGCCTTGCGCAGGTCGTCGAGATTGATCCGGCCATCTTTTTCGACCGGAAGGTACGTCACCTCGTAGCCGAACTTCTCGAGACTCTTGCAGGTGTCGAGAGTCGCCTTGTGCTCGGTGACCTGCGTGATGATGTGATTGCCCTTCTCGCGGTACATCTGCGCGACGCCTTTGATTGCCAGGTTTGTCGATTCGGTCGCGCCGCTCGTGAAGACAATTTCTTTCGGCGTCGCGTTGATCAGCTTCGCCACTTGCGCGCGCCCGTTCTCCACCGCTTCTTCGGCCTTCCAGCCGTATTCGTGGTTGCGGCTCGCGGCGTTGCCGTAGATGCTCGTGAAATATGGAGTCATCGCCTCAACGACGCGCGGATCCACTCTCGTGGTTGCGTGATTATCGAAGTAAATCGGCAGCTTGATTGCCATTCTATTCTCCTCAACCCTCGCTCTGGTTTGCTTTCTTGGAACTGTCACGCGCGGCGTGCGCCGGCGCGCCCCCAAACTTGATCGTCAAACTCTCAGCTCGACCATTTCCGAAGCCGGCGTCTCGTCCGACATCTGCGAGATCGTCACCTTGGCCAGCACATCAAGAATGCTGTCGTTCACGCGCCGAAGCGGCTCGCGAATCGAGCATGTCGTCGCCACATCGCACGCGCCGCGCGACGTCATGCAGGACGTGATAAACAGCGGTCCTTCGATCGCGCGAATCACGTCGAGCGCGCTGATTTCGGTCGCGGGCCTCGCCAACGTGTATCCGCCGGACGAGCCGTGCCGCGCCACCACGATGCCCTCTTTCGCCAGCCGCTG
>JBEKJW010000064.1:0-20935 GCA_050011035.1 Candidatus Acidiferrales bacterium | reverse complement strand
GATCTCGAAGCCGATCAGCTCGCCGTTTTTATCGTGCATCGCCCAGGGGATGATTAGCGCGACGCCGACGCGCAGCACGCCGGCTTTTTCGATCTCGACGAGGGTGTCGGCGGTGACGCGGGGCGTGACGGTACGGTGGCCGGGGCGCGCGCCGGGTTGTTCGACGCCGGCAGATTTTGGCGCGTTCGCGGTTGGGGACTTCGCCGAGGTCGCGGATTGAGCAGCGGGCACAGAACTTGACGCGGGCGTTTGGTCCTGCGCGAATGTCGTGATGCTTGCGGAGAAAATGAGCGCTGAGACAGCGCAGACAGTTCGTACGAGTTTCCCGTTCATGTAGATCGATTCTCCGGTCGTGCGCGGTTAGTAGCGGCTGGTGCGGTCGTTGTAGCCGTCGTTGTAGCCTTCGGCGAAATCGCGCTCGAAGGCTGCCGGGTAGCGGTCGTTATAAAAGTGGTAGTCGGAAGTGCGATCGTTGTCCCAGTCGCGCTGGCCGTGGCGGTAGCCGTCGCGGTAATACTGGCGGCGAAGCTCGGCGGTGTCGTCGTGGTTGCTGCTTTTGTCGTTGTTGGAGGCGGCGATGGCCGAGCCGACGATGATCGCGCCGAGAATTCCCGCGGCGACGGCGGCGCCCGTGTTGCTGCCGCCATTGTTATTTTGATAGCGGCCGTAATCGAACGTGGCGCGGCAGCCGCGGTCGACCCAGATGCCGCGATAGTCGTAGCCCCAAGTGCGGCCGTAGGTGCACGGGCTGCCGGAATTTTGGCGGACGAGGCGGACGTAATTTTGCGTGTCCACGCGGCAGTATTTGTAGCGGCCGTCGTTGCTCGCGCAATTCATGGTGCCTTGCTGCGCCGTGGCGAGCGGGCACAGGATGGCGAGAGTGAGGATGATGGCGATGGCGGTGGTGCGGCGAAGGCTGAACATTGTCGGCGGCTCCAAGTGCGGTGGAAACGCGGAAACGATACAACGGCGCGAGGGGAAATTCCAGCGGAGGTGCGTGGCGTAGACTTCAGCCGGTGCACGCGAGGCGGAGCGCGCGGGATTGGCGCGGAGTCTTGTACGGGTTTCGGTCTTTGTTGGTTGTCCGCCAGGCGCGGGATCGATGGAAGGTGGTGCTTCGGTGCGAAAGGCGGTGGCAAGCCACCGCAGTCTAAAGCGCTGCGCGCTGGGAAAAGGCAAAGGCTGTCGCCGCTGACGCGGCGATGCGCAGACTGAAGTCTACGTTACGAAAGCGTGAGCGTTACTCGAGGGAGAGAGTCATCAGGGACCAGTCGATGGAGGTGGTGGAGGATTGGTTGAGCAGGTCCATGCCAACATTGCCGGCGAACCAGGCGCTTACGGGCGTGTTGTCTTTGGTGAGGACGTGGGCGGGCTTGAGCGTGAGGTCGTGGCCGCCGATCGTGAGCGTGATGGAGTCGAGTACGACCGAGTCGAAATTCGAGCTGCCGCCGACGCCGGTGACGGTCTTCGTTTCCTTTTTGCCGGCTGCGACCGCGGTGGGGAATGCCGCGGTGAATGCGGGATAGAGATACGTGACCTGTGCGCCGGTGTCGAGGCTCATCTGCAGCGGCGTTTGTTTAGAGCGGACCTGGACGAACGTCGACGTCTGCTCGAGCGCGAGATTCGGAGCGGGCTTCGTCAGGAGCGGAACAGGATAATTGAATTCAAAAGTGCGCTTCGTGGCGCTCCAGCGCTGGTTTTTCATCGCCATCAGCACGGGCATACCGATGATGCCGCGCTTGCCGGCGGGAAGATCGTTGAACGGCGGGTTCGCGTCGGGCGTGACGCCGAAAACCGCGTGCGAGAAATGCATGCCGCCGATGGCGAGATCGTTCACGACGGCGATGCGCATAGCGATACTGGCGCCGCTCATGGTGTACATCGTCGAACCGGTCGATTGCACGGTGAGGCCGAGGCGCTTGGCTTCGGACTCGCTCATCATGGACATGCTGGAGCCGTTGTCGAAGGCGTAGCTCGCAGCTGAATTGTTGATCGTCACGGGGAGGAAGAGGTTGCCGTCGACGATGTCGATGGTGACGCTCGCGGGAGACTTCGGAATCGCGACTGCGAGATCGCCGGCTTGCGCGAGAGCGGCGAGCATCGAGCGTTCTTTTTTGTCGTCGTCGTTTGCGGGCTGGTGGCGATAGAGGTCGTCGGCGCCGAGCGCGGATTTATATTTTCCCTGGCGGTAGTAAAGGGCAATCAGGAGTTCGCGCGCCTCGGGGGCGCGGCTTGAGTGCGGTTCGCCGCGCATGTCCATTTTCAGGTCGCGGTCGGCGGCTTCGGCTTCGTTGAAAGCGGATTCGACGGCGCCGCGGTAGAAGATGGGGGCGTGTTCGGCGGCCGAGTTGACTGCGTCGCGCAGGGCGAACCATTCGTGCGTTTCGTAGAGGTGCTTGTAGTCGGGGGCGGCCGGTAGTTTTGCGGGTAGGGCGAATGCGCATGCGGCGGCGCAGACTGCGACTAGGGGCCCAAGAGCTGCTGAGAGGCGCATCTATTTTTAGATTAACACGCGGTGCGCGCGCGGCGATTCGTGAAAACGATTTTGCAGGGGCGAATGGGGCAACTGCTTTGGCGTGCAGTCACGACGCGAGATCGAAATGCTGGCAAATTCGACGGCGGTCTACGGTCAAAATTGGTGAGCATGCCAGTGGAATAGGCACGTTGTGCCTGTGATGGATTTTGCAAGCAAGGCCTACCACGAACACAGGCAGAACGTGCCTATTCCACAATCGTTCGCGCCTAACGTGATTGGTGGCGGGCCTGCAATGTTGCCAGCATCGCGATCGCTCAACGTTGAAAACAAAGACGCCTCCGTGATGAGCGGAGGCGTTTTGACATTTTAGCGTGCTGGAGATTGCGACGCGATTAAGCGTTCGCGGTGCGGCGGCGGAAGAGCGCGATGGCCAGCAATCCCGAGGCGAGCAGCCCGAACGTGCCGGGTTCAGGCACGGTGCCAGTGCTCCCGGCGGGCGCGAAGCCCGTCAGGTTGCCGTCCGTTGTCCAGAGGAAGAATTGCGACGGAGCGGTTGCCTTATTCCCGATGAAAGAGACCGTAACCGTATCGTTCGAATCGTTCTCGGTGAACGAAAGCAACGCATCACCAGCGCCAAGCGGTTCTGGTGTGCAGGTGGTACCAACGAGTACAGGGGTCATGTCTTCCGAATAGGCGGATTGGGAAGTGCCGTTGTCGCAGTCGAAAATTCCGTACAGTCCACCGCCCATGTTCGGCGTAAGGCTTTTAAAGCTCATAGTGTATGACGTGCCGGATTCGAAGTTCATCGGAAGCGCAAAGACGTCTATGACAGGATCAAACGGATCATTGCTATTGTTGAATACCGATTCGGTGACTCCGTCGGGTCCAGCTACAGTCGACGACGAGAAAAAGGCATCGGCGATTAGCCCCTGCCCGGATGCAGCTTTATCCGGACGAGCGGTGCTGGTTGCAAAGGCAGGAGCGGCGGAAAAAAGTGTGAGGGCGATGACACAAAGAGCAATGCGGTTGAACATGAGTGAATCTCCTGGAGGGACTGGTCCAAACTTTTTATGCGCGCCCCTGCACAATGTCAAGCTGAAAGGGCGGAAAACATTACTGCCCGCGCGCGAAATAAATTTCGGGAGTACTAGGACTCATCCTTCGCGACAAAGCGTCTAACGCTTATATAGCGACCCAAACTCGGCATCCCGGGACGGTACGTCACCAAAAGTATCGCGGCGCGTGGTTGTAGCGCGCGTTGTGTCATAATCCCGCGATTAGCCTGGGTCGCTCACGATGGAAGAGTCCAAACGCAATCCACCCAGCGCGGATCTGACCGCCGACAAGAGTTTCGCCTCGGGCGGCGCGACCACGTCTGATTCCAACACAGGCACCGGCTCCGGCATGGGCGATTTTGCACTCACGCCCGGCACACCGATCCACGCTGTTTTCCAACCCAACCAGATGCTCGCCGGCCGATTTCGCGTAATTCGTTTCATCGCACGCGGCGGGATGGGCGAAGTCTACGAAGCCGAAGACGAGGAATTGAACGAGCGCGTGGCGGTGAAGACGGCGCGCTTCGAAACGTCGAAGTCCGCACACGAAGTGGAACGATTCCGGCGCGAGATTCAACTGGCCCGTAAGGTGACGCACCCGAACGTGTGCCGGACGTTTGACGTTTTCCGCCACGGTACGACGCCGCTGGGCGCGGCGCCTTCGCAAATTCTGATCGTCAGCATGGAGTTTCTCTCCGGCGAAACACTCGACCACCGGATTCGCGGCGGCGGCCGGATGACCGCCAGCGAAGCGCTCCCGATCGCAGAGCAAATGTGCGCGGGTCTTGCCGCTGCGCACCACGTGGGCGTAATTCATCGCGATTTCAAAAGCGCGAACGTGATGCTGGTGCGCTCGAGAGAATCCAGCACGGCGATGCGCGCGGTGGTCACGGACTTCGGCCTCGCGCATGCGGAGGAGCGCGCCGAGCACACGCTCACGCAGCCGGGCGACATTGTGGGTACGCCGTCGTACATGGCGCCGGAGCAACTCGAAGGCGGTCCGATCACGGCAGCGACGGATATTTACGCGCTGGGGATCGTACTGTACGAAATGGTGACGGGGCAGTTGCCGTTTTCGGCGGACACGCCATTCGCAGTCGCGATGAAGCGATTGAAAGAGGCTGCGCCGCCGCCGTGCGCGCTGGTACCGGATCTCGATCCGCACTGGGACGCGGCGATACGGCGATGCCTCGAACGTGAGCCCGAGAAGCGGTTCGCTTCGACGGAGGACGTAGCAAAGGCGCTGCGCGGTGAGTCCGTCGACATCGTGGTACCGGAGCCAAAGCCGAAGCCAATATGGCTGCGTCTGGTGGCGGCGCTCGTGCTTGCCGCGGTGTTTATCTCGGGCGCGGTGGAAGGGACGTTGTGGTGGTTCCGCCATCGCGCAGCCGAGCGCGAAGCGGAACATGCGCAAGCCGCCGAGCAAGCGGTGGGCGCGCGCAAGTCTGTCGCGATTCTCGGATTCCAGAATCTCAGTGGGCGCAAGGACGCCGATGCGCTCGGAAATATCTTGTCGGACAGCCTGTGGTCGCAGCTCGATACGGACGCTTTGCGCGTGATACCGCCGGCGCGCGTGGACGAAATGAAGCAGAACCTGAATATCGGCGACGGTGCGAAATCGCTTACGAAGGATCAAATCGCAGCGATTCGAAAATTCCTGGGCGCCGATGTGCTGGTGCTTGGGTCTTACAACGTTAGCGGTCCGATGCAACACGGGGAGGTGCAGTGGAATATTCATTTGGTGAACGGAGTGACCGGCGAGAGCGCGGGCTCGGTGGCTCAGTCGGGCAACGGGTCCGAGCTGAACGGGCTCGTCGTGCATTCGGGGCGCCTGGTGCGGCAGAGCCTCGGGGTGACACTGTCCGCGGCGGAAGAGGCGCGGATGGATGCGTCACTTTCGAGTAACGCCGATGCGATGCGCTATTACGCCGAAGCGCGCGAAAAGCTTCGGCAGTTCGACGTACTCGCGGCGACGAAGCTGTTGCAGCAGTCGGTCGGCGCCGACCCGCAATTCGCTCAAGCTCACTCGGCGCTGGCGCAGGCGTGGGACGCGCTCGGATTTGAGTCGAAAGCCGCCGAGGAGGCGCGGAAGGCACTCGATGCCGCAAAGGGGCTTTCCGCCGAGGCTAAGAGTCGAGCGAACGCGCAACTGTATTCCGCGACGCGCGATTGGCCGAAGGCCATTCAGGAATATTCGCAGTTGTGGGCGCAGTATCGAGACGAACCGGAGTACGGCCTGGCGCTCGCGAATACGCAGAATCGCGCGGGCAAATCAAAGGACGCGCTGACGACGATCGGTCAGCTTCGCACACAGGCCATGCCACCCGGTGTGAAAGCTCAGGTGGACCTCGTCGAAGCCTCGGCGCACGATGCGCTTGGAGATTTCAGGCAGGAGCTGGCCGTTGCGACGAACGCAGCGCAGTCGGCGCAGTCGATGGGCGCGAATCTGCTGCTCGCTCGTGCGCGGATTTTGCAGTGCAAGGCGCACGTCTTCCTGGGAGAAATCGACCAAGGCAAACCCCTCTGCGAAGAAGCGAAGAGAATCAACGTAGCCGCGGGAGATCAGCTCGGAGCGGCGCGCGCATCGAACGACATCGCGACGGCGTACTTTGCAGCGGGCAATCTTGCTTCGGCCGAACCTCTGTATCAGGACGCGTTGAGTATTTCTCAATCGATCGGCGATGCTTTCGATGAGGCCGGCGCGCTGAACAATCTCGCCAACATCGAATCGCTTCGCGGCGATCATGCAGCGGCGGTGAAGAACTACGAGCAAGCGATTCGCGTAGCGCGCGAGCGAAACGAACTCGGCGATGTGGCGCGTGCGGAACAGAACATGGCGACCGATCTCTACGCGATGGGCGACTCAACTCGCGGCGCGGAGATGTTTGCCTCCGCGCTGAAGGGCGCCCGCGACTTGAATGACAAAGATCTCGAAGCGCGGGTACTAAACAATCAGTGCATGGCGTTGCTCGCGAGCGGAGTGGTGGTCGACGCGCGAAAGAGCTGCGAGGCGTCGCTTGCAATTCGGCGTGAAATCGCCAATCCCGGCGACGTGGGGCGGTCACTCACTCAGCTGGGCAGTGTGCAGTTAGCCGCGGGAGACCTCACGGGAGCCGCGAAGAGCTTCAACGATTCGCTGGCGTCGTTGGACACCGGCGGGGCGAAGGCCGACGCGGCATACACGCGGATTTCGCTGGCGCAGCTCGCGATGGAGCAGAATCGGCTGAGCGATGCCGCGAAGTATGCGAACGACGCAGCGACGGAGCTTGCGAGCGAAAAAGACAACATGGGCGAAGCGGAAGCGCGGCTGATGCTGGCGCGCGCGATGCTCGCCAGCGGTAACGTGCCTGGCGCGAAGGTGTTGAGCGACAAAGCGACCGAGCTTGCGGCGCAGTCCGGTGACCGCGGGACGAAGCTGGACGCGGCGGTAGTGGCGGCTATGGTCGAGTCGAAAACAGGGAAGCTCGCTGATGCCATCACGCAACTTTCCGCGACGCAGAAGGACGCTCGGGCGGCGGGCCTGATTTCCACCGAGTACGACGCTCGGCTCGCGCTCGGCGAAACGCAAATCGCCGCGGGACGCAAGAACGATGGTCGCGCCACGCTGAAGGCGCTGGCGCAGGAGGCGAAGTCGCACGGCTTCGGCCTAGTGGCGCAGAAGGCGCAGGCTGTGGTGTCTGGACTCGCGGCGGCCGATGCGAGCGCCAACACATCGCCAAGCGCGAGTTAGACGCTAGATATGCGTTGCGAGACCCGGAGGGCATGCGCGGGCTGAGATTCCGCGAAACCGCGGCCTTCGCGGCGGAGTCAGATGAAGTGGAGGTTAGGCCATGCGGAACCGGGAGATTCAGATCAAGCGATTCACGCTCACGTCACAGAAACCATTCGCGGAGGTTGTAGCGGCGATCGATGCGCACATTGGGCATCCGGACATGCAGGGATTTCGGACGGCGCTGGCTTCGGCGGCGACGCTTGTCGATGTGGAGCGCGTGATCAGCGCGGCGGCGTCAAGCGACGGGCTGATTGAATTTGCGCGGCTGGATTTGGGCACGATACTGCGGAAGGAAATGGGCGACCGCGCGCCGAAAGTGCTGCGCATCATCGCGGGGAATCCGCTGATTATGAAAGAAATGGTGAAGCATGTGCACGACGCGGGGTCGTACGCGCCGGTGACGATTCTGGTGGACGAACGCGACGGCGGCGTCACGGTGTCGTACGATTTGATGGAGAGCTTCCTCGCGCCGTATGAAAATGAGGCGGCGCTGCGCGTGGCGCGCGAGCTGGACGCCAAGGTGACGAAGATTCTCAGCGGCGCCGTCGCGTGAATTGGGGCGCGCTGTTCTGCGCCTGTAGCACAGACTTCAGTCTGTGATTGCGAGACGGAGCGCGCATCCCTGTCGTCAGATAAGATCCGAGCGTTGTTCACCGAAGGAAAGGAACAGAAGTGGTGCCGAACAAGCTTCTCTATACGGTGCTGTTGGAGTTTCTCGGTGGCACGTACATCGCTCAAGTGCGAGCGACTTCACCTAGCGACGCGCTATCGCGCTGGCTGTACAAAACCGACGGTCGGACGCTTAGGCGTTGGAAACTGTCACGCCGACAGCTAGAGAATATAGTTACAGCTCATAAACCAACCAGAATCCGTGGCCTCCGAGGCGTGTGGTGCGTCAGCGGCTCAGTTCGGCGCCGGTTCATTCTCATAAATATTATCGCTACGGCTTGAAAGTGGTGAGATCCGATAGGCCAAAAAAGAAAACGCGCGCAGTAAACACTTCTAACAGAGCATCGGAAGCTTGATGGGGCACGGCGCAGCGACACTCACCTGGATTATTTCCATCGCGAGCATTCTTTGCATGCTGGTGCGCCCGCTGAAAATTGCGGAGGCGTATTGGGCGTGCGGCGGCGCGTTTCTGCTCGTGGTGATGCGGCTGATTCCGTCGCAGGCCGCGACGAGCGCGGTCAAGCAGGGCTGGAACGTCTACCTTTTTCTCGCGGGCATGATGGTGCTGGCGGAAATGGCGCGAGAAGAGGGCGTGTTCGACTGGATGGCTTCGGGCGCGGCGGCACGCGCGCGCAATTCTCCGGCGCGGCTCTTTTTTCTGGTGTACTGCGTAGGCGTGGTGGTGACGGCGCTGCTTTCGAATGACGCGACGGCTGTGGTGCTCACCCCCGCGGTGCTGGCTGTGGTGCGGCGCGTGCGCGTCGAAGATCCCAAGCCGTATCTTTTCGCGTGCGCGCTCGTGGCGAACGCGGCGAGCTTCGTTTTTCCCATTTCTAATCCGGCGAATCTCGTGGTGTACGGCAAGCAGTTGCCGGCGCTGCGCGAGTGGCTCGCGATCTATGCGGGCGCGGCGGGCGTATCGATCGTGGTGACGCTTCTCGCGCTGTGGTGGATCTCGCGGCGCTCGCTGCGCGTAACGATGCGCAAGGATTCGGCGCCTGCGTCGCTTGGCAGCAGCGGTCGGCTTGCGCTTGCGGGATTGATTGTGGCGGCGGTGGTGTTGATCGGTGCGTCGGCGATGGATGTGCCGCTCGGGCTGCCGACGTTTCTCGCGGGTGCTGTAGCGCTGGCGATCGTGACGCTGCGCGAGCGCGACATGGTGATGCGCGTGGCACGGGGCGTGTCGTGGTCGGTGCTGCCGCTGGTGGCGGGGCTGTTTGTGATTGTTGCGGCGCTCGAACGCGCGGGACTGCTCGCGGCGGGGCTCGCAGGGTACAACGCGCTCGCTGAACATGCGGGCTGGGCGGCGCGTTACGTCGCGGCGTTTGCTGTGGCGCTCGTGTCGAACGGCATGAACAATTTGCCGGTGGCGCTGATGGGCGGCGCGATTGTCGAGCACGCTGGACAGGCGACGCCAATGGCGCACGCCATCCTCGTCGGAGTCGACCTGGGGCCGAATCTGTCGGTCACCGGCTCGCTCGCGACGATACTGTGGCTGATTGCGATACGACGCGACGGCGTTGAGATCACCGCCTGGGAGTTTTTGAAGGTTGGCGCGGTGGTGATGCCGCTGGCGCTTGCGGCGAGTTTGGTCGTGCTGCGGTGAGAACGATGCTCGTAAACTGACCGTCTACGTTACGAATCGGATATACTGGCCCAAGCGGTGGGTAGTGACAGATATAATCTCGCGTAGGCTGGAGCCGAGTCGCCGAGCTCCTTCGGGGGACGGGAGGCAGAGATGAACGAAAGAATGCCAATGTTTCCGAAGGCAGAGCCTCCACGAGCCAACGAAGATACGTCGGTGATTGAGCAGGTCGTCGAAAAGATAGAGGGCGAGGTCGACCTCGATCAAGCCGTGAAGGCTCAGACGTCCGCCCCACAAGTTTCGAAACGAATGGTCGAGCTTGAGAATTCGATGTGGTCGCTTGTTCGCCTCTTGCTACTTCTGCCTGAAGAAACACGGGCCAAAATCGGAGCGAACGACGCGATCGAACACGCACGCGCGCTTCTTCTCCACAGCGCGGTAATGGATCACGGCCTCGAAGTTCCGGAGGAAACGAAAACGAGCGATAGCGGCGGACATTTTACGACGCTGTTTCCGCGCGCCGGCCGGTAAGACAGTGCGATCGATCGCGGGTCAGGACTGTTTACCGAGTGCGGGGATGCTCGGTTTGGGTGGCAAGATGTCTGAACGTATAGCGAGGGGAAACCTGCGATGGATTAGAACTTAAGGAATGGGGCGAGCAGCGTGAAGGCTGTGGCTGCGGCGATTCCAACCAGGATTGCAATCGTGGCAACGCGGACGATTAATGCGGCCGGGATCGGCTTTGAAGGACGAAATTCTCCGCGCGGTGGGACGCTTGGGTCGAGTAGGGCGACGCCGATTCGTTTGCGCGGAGGTGAACCACGACGGGAGCCGGACGGCTGCGGTTCCGGTCCGTGCTCATACTCTCTGAAGTGATGAGCCATTCTCCTGAACGTACTCCTACTGGCATTTGCAATCAAACCGATTTGCGAAGCGCAGGCTGGCCTCGCGTTTCTTAAAAAACACACAGACAGGATGTCGCCGTCGCGAGCCTGAGTGATCCGTCACCGAGATTGCCATTATATCGAGGGCGCTCGTAGGAGGACCGGGCTTCGGCCCTGTCCGACTCGCGCGCTGGCGCGAGACTACTACACCGGCAGGATTGCCCATGCTACTACCAGACTCAGCAGCGGGTAGTAGCATGGGCAATCCTGCCAGTGTGCAGTTGTGGTTATGACGGGAATCACTTGTCCTACTGCGACGGAGGCGTTGCGGGGGCGGCGGGCTGCTGGCCGGGGGGCGGGATGTCGACGCGGGCGTCGCAGTGCAGCATCGTGCCTTGGCCGACGCAGCTTAGCGTGATGTCGCCGGCTTTCAGTGTGGCGTTTGAATTGGGAGGCGCCATCGTGCCGTTGAAGCCGTTGGCGGAGATGCGGCAGGCGGGCGCGGGGTTCGAGTGCGGAACTTCGGAGGTGGCGCGGACGCAGGTAATCAGCGCGGGACCGGTGATCGTGAACTTGTCGGGATGCGCGCCGGAATTGGTGTCCACCCAGGCGGACATGTTGTGAACCACGCCGTGGTTGCGGCTGCGTTGTGCGCGGGTCACCAGAGCTGCTGCGGAGAATGCGAGTACGGCGACGATTGCTGCGAGACACACGAGTGCGAGGGAACGGCGATTCATTTTTCCTCCGGGTGGGGGCCCGCGTGGAATTTACAACGTGCGTGCGACTGGTGCAAGCGCGTCGGACAGGGCCGGAGCCCGGTCCTCCTACGAACGCTCCACACGGTACTGGCAACCTCGGCGACGGATGAAAATTAATTTAGGCGAGTACGGTTGTGGAATAGACAGACTTGTCTGTGACGTTTGTGATGGTGCGGGACAAAGTCACAACCACAGGCAGGTCTGCCTATTCCACTGGCGTTTTCGCTTAGTGCGGGTGTGGTCCGTCGACCAGATAGCCACGATATCGAGGGGCGCTCGCAGGAGTACCGGGCTTCGGCCCTGTCCGACTCGCGCGCTAGCGCGACATTCCGACACCGGCAGGGATCAATTCGAATCGACAGAGCAGGAGGCGGCGCGGGAGAGGAGCAGATCGCGCTCGCGGGAATTTTGTGTGAGCGACGCGGCGCGTTCGAATTCAGCGCGGGCTTCGGCTAGGCGGCCGAGCTTACGAAGCAGGTCGGCGCGAACGCTGGGAAGCAAGTGGTAATTCTTCAAGGCGGGGGCGTCGGCGATGGCGTCGATGACGGCCAGACCGGCGGCGGGGCCTTCGGCCATGCCCACTGCAACGGCACGATTCAGCTCGACGATCGGCGACGGCGCGACGGACGCGAGCGTTGCGTAGAGCGCGGCGATACGCGGCCAGTCGGTTGCATCAGCGGTGAGAGCGCGGGCGTGGCATGCGGCGATCGCGGCTTGCAGCGTGTAGGTGCCGATGCTGCCAAGTACGCGGCTCAATTCTTCGGCGCGCGCGAGTGCGGCGAGGCCGCGGTGAATCAGCAGCTGATCCCACAGCGTGCGATTCTGCTCGAGCATCAGGATCGGCTCGCCGTTGGCGTTCACGCGTGCGCGCGAGCGCGACGCTTGAATTTCCATCAGCGCGACGAGGCCGTGGACCTCCGGCTCCTGCGGCGCAAGCTCGGCGAGGATGCGGCCGAGGCGGAGCGCGTCTTCGCACAACGCGGGGCGATGCCAATCGTCGCCCGCCGTAGCCGAGTAGCCTTCGTTGAAAATCAGGTAGATCACTTGCAGCACGTTTGCGAGGCGCTCGGAAAGTTCGGCGCCGCGCGGGACTTCGAAGGGAACGTGCGCGTCGGCGAGCGTGCGTTTGGCGCGGACGATGCGCTGCGCGATTGACGGCTCCGGCACGAGGAATGCGCGCGCGATTTCAGGAGTGGTGAGGCCGCCGATCAGCCGCAGCGTGAGTGCAAGTTGCGCGTCGGTCGAGAGCACGGGATGGCACGACGTGAAAATCAGGCGCAGCAGGTCGTCACCGATGTCGTCATCGAGCGCTGAAGCGTAGTCGGGCACGGATTTTTCCTGCTTCTCTTCGAGCTCGCGGCCGAGTTCGCTGTGCTTGCGGTCGAGAAGCGAGCGGCGGCGCACCAGGTCGATGGCGCGATGCTTTGCGGCTTGCATCAGCCACGCGCCCGGATTCGAAGGGACGCCTTCGCGGGGCCACTGTTCGAGCGCGGCGACGAGAGCGTCGTGCGCGAGATCTTCGGCGGCGCCGACGTCGCGGGTGATACGCGTGAGGCCGGCGATCAGGCGCGGAGATTCGATGCGCCAGACGGCGTCGATCGCGGCGTGGACGTCAGGCGGCGCGCTGCTGGGATGATTGCCAGAGGACATTGCTCGCAATCATCACAACATTTTTCACGGAGTGCTGCAATCCACGTTGAGGTAGCACAGGCAATCCTGCCTGTGGGTAGTCGGACCACAGGCAAGTCTGCCTATTCCACTGGCGTTCGCGCCTAGTGTGACTGTGGGCCGGCGGCGATTGTTGCCAGTATCGGGATCGGCGGTCGTCGGATGACAGCCCGGTCGGCTATGCCACGTTTACATGCTCGGTGGCGCTGTGCCGTCGGACCATTTACCTGCTCCGATCAGGAAGACGACGATTGGTGGGAAGGATTTGAGTTCCGGATAAGCGTCGGGTGAAATGGCCCAGTACGGCGCGGCCATGACGGGCGAGTTGGTGAGGTTGGCACCCCAGGCTGCGGGGTCGGCCGTCGAGTAGAACATCATGTGGGGCATATTGTGGCCGTCCTGATCGGTGAGATAGGAGCCCTTGGACATCATGTAGCTCACCGTTCCCGGCTCGAGGGTAGGCAATTCTTTTTTGTCGATTGCGGCTTTGAGTCCGGCGATGATCTCGGCCTTGGATTTGCCGGCGAGCACCAGGTCCGTGCGCTTGAAGTTGTACGGCAGCACGGAGCGGACGGCCGGTGCGTTAATGCATTCCGCGGCGCGAACTTTGGGATTCCAAAATTCGGGGTGATCGAACATCGCTCCCCAGCTGCGTCCGACCCAGCAGGCCCAGCCGTTGGTTCCTTTGGCCGCGGTTTCGTAGCCGTGACGAGTTAGGACGAACACCGTGGCGTCTTTGGAGACAGCCTCTGGAGCGGCGCTGCGGGCGAGGGCAATTTCCGCGTCGCGATCCATTAGGTATTGTTCGACCGGTGCCATCTTTGGATACGGGTCCTTGGTATCTTGTGCTGCTGCTGGAGCGCCTTGTGCGGCTGCGGGCCGAGCTGCGGCGCCTGTTGCGATCAGCGCGGCGACGGCTACAAATGCCCCCAGGGAAATGCTGAGAATTCGATGTCGGGTCATTTTTGACTCCTTAGTTTTTTGTTTCGCGATTGTCCGCGGGGCGAGCTTCGGCGCGCAGTCTCAGCACGTCGTCGCTGCTCACTCGCCTTAACTAATTCGTTCAAGTCGGCGGCCGGTCGTATCTCAATCGGTCCAAGTCCATATTTAAAGCCGGGAAGCTCGGACACGAGTTGAATGGCGTGATTGAGGTCGCGCGCTTCCAGGATGGACAGGCCGCCGATCTGTTCCTTGCTTTCCGTATAGGGGCCGTCTGTCGTCGCAACTTTGCCGTTTTTCCAGCGCAGCGTCACCGCGGTTTGCGGGGGCTGAAGAGCAAATTCGTCGGTCAAGTTCCCGGTGGCGCGCAGATGGTCATTGTGCTCGAAGCAAAGGTCGAATACGGCGTTTCGCTCGTCCGCAGTCATGCTTTCGAATTTTCCCGGCTCGATGTATCCCAAACAGACGTATTTCATAGTTCCTGTCCTCTTACACAAGCGTCGTTCGAGGCACTGCGAAATCGACATCGCACGCGGAGATTTTTTATTTCTGGTTCCCCGGCGTATATTCGTCCTCTTCGAACAGCTTCTCGAACTTTTTCACGGTTGCAGGGTCGAAGTCGGACGCATCAAAAAAACGGCGGACTTCGACCATTTCATTTTCCGAACCCGGGATGCGCGACGCCCATTGCTTCGCCTCTTCGGGCGAATTCACGTTAATGATCCAGAAGCCGCCGACGACTTCCTTCGATTCAGGGAACGGTCCGTCGGTGACTTTCGACTTTCCATCTTTAAACGTGACACGCGCACTCATCGTCGCGGGCGGCGTCAGGCCGTTGAGCGCGACCAGCACGCCTGCTTTGGCCAGTTCCTCGTTATATTTGCTCATTCTCTGGATCGCTTGATTGTCGGGTACGAAGCCCGGCTTTGCTTTCGCGTAGTCGAGGGGAATCATAATCATCATGTAGTGCATTCTGGTCTCCTTGAATTTCGAGCGGACCAGCTCGCGCAGTGCGATGGTGGTCCGGCATTGGTGTTGCCAGTATCGCGATGCTTGCTCGTAGGACGACCGGCCCTTGGGCCTGTCGGACCTACCGCTGCACGCCCAGCTTAGCGCCTGAGTCGGCGAACTTTTTCTGGATGTCTGGGTCGAAGTCGGCGATTTCCACCACACGCCGGACTTCGACCGTTCCTTCCTCCATGCAGGGGATTCGCGAAGCCCATTCGAGCGCCTCTTCGCGCGACTTCACCTCGATCATCCAGTAGCCGGCAATCACTTCCTTCGCTTCGGTGAACGGGCCGTCGGTGATTTTCGCCTTTCCGCCTTTGTATGTGAGGCGCGCGCCCATCGATGGCGGAGTGAGGCCGTCCATCGCCAGCAGAATCCCGGCTTTCTTTAGTTGGTCGTTGTACTTTCCCATTTCCAGGAATGCTGCTTTGTCTTTGATCTCGGCGGGCTTCTTCGTATCCGGCCAGTCGCTACGTAAAATGACCATCATGAAACGCATGGTGTGCTCCTTAAGTTTTGAGCGGCGTTGTGGCCCTGATATCACGGCCGCTTCGTTTATATAGGAGCTAGGGCCGCGTTGGGCGCTCAATGTTGCGGGGCGCAGGCTGCGCGGTGCCGCTCCACTTATGCGTCGAACGGGCGGGCGGGGAATCGACACACCCAATAACTTTTTCTCTATAGCACACGGTGGTGCAAACACGGTATTTAGCATGTGCACGGAGGGGCGCGCCGCAGCAGGGGAGCGAAATGAGCGCGATATTTCAGTTCCGAACGGCTCGATGGATCTACCGCGATGAGCGGCTCGCATCGAAGTTGTACGTGTGGCTCTTTGGAATTTGTATCGTTCTGGCCTCATGGCTGTTCGCATTTCCGAACGCTATCGAGGGACATAGCCACGATCCGCTTTGGATTCGTTTGCCGCTCGCGGTGCTGTTGGTGTCGGCAATTGTTGGGATGTTTTTCGTTTGGGTGGGGATGTGGTGGTACTGGGCGCGGCTCGACGCATCGGGCAAATGGGCGAAGCGGTTTTGGTTTGCAGTGCTGCTGTTTGGGTTTTGGTTTGGAGCGGCTGCTTACTACGTGTGCGTTTACCTGCCGCAGATCGTGCGTGGAGACGCTGCGCGGGCCGTGCAGACCAGCAGCGAGTTCGAAGAGTCGACAAGCGCGAAGCGATCGCGGCGAGTGTTGCTGTGGGTATTCGCGGCATGGTGGTGCGCGATTGTAGCGTTCGTGGCGGCGATGACGCTGGTGCCGGCTTTGGTGGCGCGGATTCCGCGCTTCGAATACATACGCGGCGTGGTGCCTGTGGCGCTGATTGTGACTGTCGCGTACGCGTTGTGGGTGTTGTATGCGCGGGGCGTCAGGAGGTAAAGGGCACTCACACAGGCACAGGCAGAACTGCCTATTCCACAAGCGTGCTCGCCTATAGCGACCGTTGTCCGGCTGCGATGTTGGCAGTATTTCGAGGGGCCTCGTCGGACGACCGGGCTTCGGCCCTGTCGCAGGACTCGCCTGCGTCGCGCTAGGACGATGAAGTGTCTGGGGGAGGCGTGGGTGTGGGTTTGTAGCTCGGTGTCCAGCGCGGCTGGGAAGCGGCGGTGGGCTTAACTACGGACTTTTTGGGCTTCTTCTTTTCACGGCCTTGCTTGTCGCGGTTTCCCATGGCGGGCGTCCTTTGTGGGGCGGAAGTGGGGCGAGTAGTTGTACCGCGAGGCGTGGCTTAGTGTCAAAAGGATGTGGGTTCGTCGGCTTGGTGAGAAGAGTCAAACGAGACTACTACACCGGCAAGATTGCCCATGCTACCACCGACCGTCGAGTCTGGTAGTAGCATGGGCAATCCTGCCGGCGTGCATTCACTGCAACTAAGACAGCCAATCGGTCTACTTGCCCCGGCGGGAGTGGGATTGAACTCCTGGCTCATCCAGTTCACGAAGGCGTCGGTGGATTGTTTTCGGCCCAGGAAGTTGGTGACCATCTCGCCGGCGGGCAGGCCGCCGGTTTGCGCCAGCACGGTGTTGCGGTAGCGCAGCGCGACTTCGGGCGCGAGCAAGTTGTTTCGATCGAACTGGCTGAACAAATCCTCGGCAATCACTTTGTCCCACAAATACGTGTAGTACCCCGAGCTGTAGCCGAGTAAGTGGTCGAACGCGGCGATCTGATGATCACCCTCAACGGCCGCGAACGGCGTAAATCGGCGTCGATTGTCGGCGAAGCTGGACTCGATCTTTGCGGGATCGGGCGTCATGTTATGCAGCTCGAACGAAACGTTGGTGTAGACGAGCTGATTGCGAACCCACAGCGCGCGCCCAAACGCTTCGGCTCGATTCGCGCGTGCGACCAGCGACGCCGGTATCGGCTCGCCGGTTTTAGGATCCTTCGCGAAGGTCGCAAGCACCTTCGGATCGTGCATCCACTCTTCGAGCATCTGTGACGGCGCTTCGACGAAATCCGCCTCTAGATTGCCACCGAAGCCGGCCCACTCGCGCTGGCCTTGAAAAATCCAGTGCATCAAATGGCCGAACTCGTGGAAGAACGTGGTGACGTCGTCGTACTCCATCAATCCGGGATCGCCGGGCTTGCCACCAGGGAAGTTGCAGATCAGCAAGGCCTCGGGCAGCTGCGTGCCCTTCTTGCCGTCGAGGATGGGATTGCTGCTGAACCATTGGTTCTTGCCTGGCCGCGGATGCATGTCGAGATAAATGCGGCCGAGCTGCTTTCCGGTGCTCGCGTCGAACATATCGAACGTATCGACGGACGGATCCCATACCTCCGCGTTCTTCACGGGATCGAAGCGAATGCTGAAAAGCTTCGACGCGACGTCGAGAATGCCTTGCTGCACGCGGTCGTACGGAAAGTAGGGACGCGCTTCCTCTGAATTGAAGTCGAACTCGGTGCGGCGCAGCAATTCGTAGTAGAACTCGCGGTCGGCCAGGGAGACTTGCGTGATCGCGGGGTCGGACTTGCGCGCCGTCGCGAGGACCATCTGATATTCGCGGTCCGCGAGGGGCTTCGACGCCGTGTCCACCGAATCGATGAACTGCGTAATGTTGTTCGAAGTGAGCACCATTTTGTCGGCGGCGTTCAAGTCGGCCCAATGCTTGTAGCCCAGCACCTGGGCCAGTTCTTCACGTCGCTCCAGTAGATCTGCGAGCAGGGGCATGTTCTTGGGATAGGCGCGGCCGTTGTACGCAATGAGCATCCGGCGGCGCAGGTCGGCGTTGCGGGCGAATTTCATGACCGGCGTGTAGTCCGGATTGTCGCTGGTGAGGGTGACACTGCCGTCAGCGGCAGGTGGATGCGCTTTGATGTAGTCGGCAGGGAGGCCGTCGAGTTCGGCAACGGACTTCACGACGATTTTGATCTGTGAATCCTGAACGTTGCGTTCGAATTCGGTGGAGATTTTGGTGATCTGGTCGCTGAGCGACTGGATGCGGGCGCGCGTGGCGTCATCTTTGTCGACGCCGGCGAGGCGGAATTCGAGCAGCGTGCGCTGGAGGAAATATTTTGTGGGCGCGTCGGCGTTCGCGGGGTCGACGGCCGCCAGGGCTTCGTACACTTTGTGATTCAGCGAAAGCGCCGTCAAAAACGTGCTGACCTTTTGAACCAACTGCTGCGCGCGGTCGCGTACGGCAGTGTCGGGGCTCACGTTCTGCATGGCGTTGGCTTGCAAGAGGGCAACGTCGAGTTGAAGTGACGCATCGTCGAATGGGCTGAGAGTGTTGTCTATGGTGCGCGGGCCGGTGATGGCGAGCATCTGGTCGAGAGATTTTTGCGCTAGCGCGAGCTGCTCGTCGACGCGTTTTTGGAGCGTGTCGGGAGTGAGCGGAGCGTCCCACAAGTGCGGGCCGTAGAGCGCGGGTGCCGGCGCTTCGGCGTGCGTGGACGCGAGCGGCTTGGGCGGCTTCGGCGTTTTTGTGAGAGCTACAAGACGGGCTCGGTGCATCAATCGGCTCCTTAAACGCGGGGCTTAGAAGGATAGACGCGGCGAGCGCCGATTCGAAAGCGAATTTAGAGTTGGGCGACGGCGGCGCACATCTGAAAGTTTTCTAAATTGCGTTGGACAGGGCCTAAGCCCGGTCCTCCTACGAACGCTACACGCGATGCTGGCAATACCCCTAATGGCAGAAAATCAAATTAGGTGAGTGGGATAGTGGAATAGACAGACTTGTCTGTGACTTTTGTAATGGTGCGGCACAAAGTCAAAATCACAGGCAGGTCTGCCTATTCCACTGGTGTTCTCGCTTAGTGTGGGTGTGATCCGTCGGCGAGATTGCCAGTATATCGAGGGGCGCTCGTAGGAGGACCGGGCTTCGGCCCTGTCGGACGACTTGCGCGTTCGGGCGACTTCTACATGTTTTAAGGTGCGAAATGTATGGCGCGCGGTGCGAGTAGACTGAACTCCGTGAGCGGATACGGCGCTTGTTTGGTACCATCTCGGCGCTTGTGGAGTCGAGCGACCACGTAGTCGGGAGGCACATTCCATGTCGAATGTCGGCAGCAATCGCAATGCAGCGCGTCGATTCAAACTTGCAACCCTCGCAACTTCGTCAGCATTGGCACTGATTCTTGCAGCGGCGGCGTGCATCGCGCCTGGTAGCGCGTTCGCACAGGGTGGGCAGGAAGATGTTCAGGCGCCGGTAAAACAATTTCCGAAAGTGGTGGCGGAGGAAGTGACAACCGCCAACGGCGTGGTGAACGGCACGCTTGGTGAGGACGGGACGATCCGCATCTACCGCGGCATTCCGTTTGCCGCGCCGCCGGTGGGCGTTCTGCGCTGGCGCGAGCCGCAGCCCCCCGCGAACTGGACGGGCGTGCGCGACGGCTCGGAATTCGCTTCGCGTTGCACACAGGCGCGCATTTATGCGGACATGGTGTTTCGCGACAAAGGCGGCAGCGAAGACTGCCTGTATCTGAACGTGTGGACGCCGAAGAATGCCGGCGGCAAGAAGCTCGGCGTGATGCTGTGGTTTTACGGCGGCGGGTTCGCGTCGGGCTCGAGCGATGAATTCCGCTACGACGGCGAAGCGCTTGCGAAGAAGGGAATCATCGTGGTCGAGTGCAACTACCGCCTCGGGATTTTTGGATTTTTCTCGCATCCCGAGCTGACCAAGGAATCGCCGCACCACGCGTCGGGAAATTACGGGCTGCTGGATCAGACGGCGGCTCTGGACTGGGTGGTGAAAAATATCGCGGCGTTCGGCGGCGATCCGAAGAACGTCACGATCGGCGGCGAAAGCGCGGGCAGCTTTTCGGTGAGCGCGCAAATGGCGTCGCCGCTGGCGATCGGGAAATTTCAGAAGGCGATCGGCGAATCGGGCGCGTTTTTCTCGAACGGCAGCTCGCCGCTGCGCACACTGCCTCTCGCGAAAAGCGAAGAGGCGGGCGCGAAGTTCGGCGCGTCGATTGGCGCAAATTCACTGGCCGATCTGCGAGCGATCCCCGAGGATAAGCTGTTGCAGGAAATCGAAGCGCAGTGGAGCAAGCCCGACTCATATCGCCCCAGTCCGAACATCGACGGATACTTCCTGACCGAAAGCCCTGTCGACACGTTCGCGGCGGGCAAGCAGGCGCACGTCCCGCTGCTGGCGGGATGGAATCGCGACGAAGTGAAGATGGCGGTGTTGTTCAACCCGAAGAAGCCCACCGCGCAGTCATTCGCGGATGACGCGAAGGCGAAATACGGCGATGCGTCGGCGGAGTTTCTGAGACTGTATCCGGCATCGACGGATGCGGAAGCGTTGCAGTCGGCGTACGCGCTGGCGAGCGACAACTTCATCATTTTTTCCACGTGGAAGTGGCTGAACGCGCAGGTGGCGACCGCGAAGGTGCCCGTGTACCACTACATTTTCGAAGAGGTGCCGGCGGTGAAGCCGGGCTCGACGATCGGGCCGAACAAAATTCCGGCGAGCGAAGTGGGGGCGCGGCACGCGGGCGAGCTCGAATATGTGTTCGGAACGCTGACGTGGGAAGCGTTGCCGTGGACGCCGGCGGATTTTAAGGTGAGCGAGTTGATGACGTCCTACTGGGCGAATTTCATCGCGAAGGGCGATCCGAACGGCGCGGGCTTGCCAAACTGGCCACGCTACGATGCGAAGGACAAGTGGCAGACGATGCATTTGGT
>JBEKJW010000063.1:0-18958 GCA_050011035.1 Candidatus Acidiferrales bacterium | reverse complement strand
TCGCTCTTGCACGCCGCCGATTTTGCCGATCGTTGCGAGCGCCAGATCATGCCGCTTCTCCATGGGGGCTACCTGGTCCTCGCGGACCGCTATATTTATACCGCCTTTGCGCGCGATGGCGCCCGCGGCTGCTCACCGCACTGGCTGCGCAACCTTTACAGTTTTGCACCGGTCCCGGATATCACTTTCTATTTCCGCGCGCCGCTCGATGTCGCCGTAAGCCGCATCGTCGCCGGCCGCCCCAAGTTGAAATATTACGAAGCCGGTATGGACCTCGGCATCTCTCTCGATCGCTCCGAAAGCTTCCGCATCTTCCAGGAACGCATCCTGACCAATTACGACGAGATGGTCGAAACCGATAATTTCGTGCTGATGGACGGCACCGTGCGCGTAAATAAGCTGCAGAAACTTATGCGGGAGATCGTCGGCCAGCGTGTCGACCTCGCCCGCTACGCACCCAAACACAAATGACTCGCAACGGGAAAGAGAAGTCGAGCGCCAGCGGCAGCCCGAACGGTAAAGCGACCGGTAAGAAGACTGCCCACAAGCGCAACGAAAAAAAGAACGGCGCGGCGCCCGCCGATTCGATTTCGCGCTTCTACGGTTCTCCACTGCCGGGCGTGAAGCCGGAGGAGCTGAGCGGCACGCTCATCGTGATCGAGGGTACGGACGGCTCGGGCCGCTCGACACAAATCTCGCTCCTGACCGAATGGCTCGAATCTGAAGGCTTCGCGGTGCAGACCATGGGTCTCCGCCGGTCCTACCTCGTGGGCGAAGACATCGACGGCCTGCTCGAGGAAAACGCCGTCACTCGCACGACACTCGCGCTGATGTACGGCACAGACTTTTTCGACCAGCTCGAGCGGCGCATCCTTCCTGCGTTGCGCTCAGGTCTCGTCGTCCTTGCCGACCGCTACATCTTCACCCTGATCGCACGCGCCGCCGTCCGCGGCATCGGCCGTGATTATCTCCACGGCATCTACGAGACCGCGCTCCGTCCCGATCTCACCTTCTGGCTCGATGTGAAGCCGGAGGTCGCCTTCGATCGCGAATTCAAGAAGTCCCAGGCCATCAGCTACTGGGAGTCCGGCCGCGACATGTCGCTCTCGAACGACCTCTTCCAGTCGTTCATCAAATACCAGTCGCTGATCAAAAAGGAATTCGAATATCTTTCGAAGCGCCACGCCTTCATCGATCTCGATGGCGAGGCCAGCGTTTCCGTCGTAAACGGGCACCTGCGCAAGCGCATCGCTTCGCACCTCGGGATTCGCAGTACGCATTACAAGCCTTCACACGCTCTCGCGCATCTCTGGCGATAATCGAGTGGCCGCTCCCGTCCAATTGGCAGCGATTGACGCTGGCTCCAACGCCATTCGCCTCGCCATCGCTCGAGCCACATCTCCCCAGCACATTCAGATGCTCTATGCCGAACGTGCCGCCGTGCGCCTCGGCCACAACGCCTTCACCCGCCGCGAAATCAGTTCGAACACCATCGACCGCGCTTCTCGCGCCTTTCGCGAATTCCGCTACAAAATGGACGAGTTCAACGTCGGCGCTTACCGCGCCGTCGCCACCGCCGCCGCGCGCGAAGCCAAGAATTACCGCCGCCTCATGGATCGCATACAGCGCAAGGCCGGCATCGAGCTCGAAGTCATCAGCGGCGAAGAGGAAGCGCGCCTGGTTTGTTCCGCTGTGCTTTGGGCGCTCGGCCCGCGCGTTCAGCCGCGACTCATTTTCGATCTCGGGGGCGGCAGCCTCGAGCTAAACTTCTACCACGGCCACAATCTCGAACACCGCATCGGCCTGCCTCTCGGCACGATTCGCCTGATGGAAACTTTCGGAATTCGCGGCGCCATCGACGAGAATGACGCAAATCGACTCAAGCACCACGTCCTCGCATTGTGCCGCAGTGCCGTCCCGTCGCCCCCGAAGCTCTCGCGGGGAATCGCCGTCGGGTGCGGAGGAAACGCTGAAGCGCTCGTGCGCTTGGCATCAGGCCCGCTTGTCGAGCGCATTCCGAGCATGAACATGCGTCTCTTCCGCGATCAGACCTGGCGCCTACTCTCTCTCGATGTTCCCGGCCGAATGCGCGCCTATCGCGTCCGCCAGGATCGCGCCGAAGTAATGGGCATCGCCGCGATCGTGTTCCTCACGCTCGCAAAGTGGCTCGACATTCACACCATGCTCGTTCCCGGCGTCGGCGTCCGGGAAGGCATCTTGCTCGATCTCGTCGCCGAACAATATTCCGTCGCGCTGAAGTCGCCCGAGGAAAAGGGCCGCGCCGACGAACTGGTGAACAGCGCACGCTGGTTCGGCCAGAAGATGGCCTACAATTCCGAGCACGCCGACCAGGTCGCTCGCCTCGCGCTTTCGCTCTTCGATCAATTGCGCCCGATTCACGAAATGGGCGCTGAGCTTCGCCTCACTCTCGAAATCGGCGCGCTGCTCCACGACATCGGCCACTTCATCAACCGCAAGTCGCACCATCGCCACGGCGAATATCTGGTTCGCAACGGCGATTTGCTCGGCTTGCGCGGTTGGCGCCGCGATATGGTCGGCGCGCTCGTCCGCTACCACAATTCAAAGTCCGAGCCGGCTCTCGATCATCCGTCTTACGCCGCTCTCGACAGCGAGCGCCGCCGCCACGCACGCCTGCTCACCAGCCTGCTTCGCATCGCAGAAAAATTGGAATCCGAACACGCGCAGCGCATCGAAGGAGTGGATGTGCAGATCAGTGGGCACAAAGCGATCTTCCTGATTCGCGCCACGGAAGGTACGCGCCTCGACCTCGCCGGCACGCAGCGCAAGGCAGAGCTTTTCGAGCAGGAATTTCAGCTTAAGCCGGAATTTCGCCGCGCCCAGAAGAAAGAAAAAATGAAGGAGAAGGTAGCCTAAGCCATGATTCTTTATATCGTTCGCCACGGACTTGCAGTCGATCGCACGGATCCGAAATCGCCGCCCGAAGCCGAGCGCCCGCTCACCGCAAAAGGAGTGCAGAAGACGCGCGCCGCCGCTCTCGGTCTCGCCGAGCTGAAGGTCAAGCCCGACGTCCTGATTTCGAGCCCATTCGTTCGCGCCGCGCAAACCGCGGAAATTTTCGCCGAAACGCTCGGCTACTCCGTGAACAAAATCAAAGCCAGTGACGCGCTGAAGCCCACCGCGAATCCCGCGGACATCATGAAGGTCGTAACACGGCTGCGCGCGAAAGAAGTGATGGTCTTCGGCCACGCGCCGCATCTGGACAATCTCGCCGCTCACCTCATCGGCTCGCGCGTCTTCACCGAATTGAAAAAGGCTGGCGTCGCATGCTTTGAGCACACTCCCACTGCCGGCAAATGGAATCTGCGCTGGCTGGTCACTCCGAAAATGTTGCGGGAAATCGGCGACTAATATTCGAGGAAGAGACGGGCTTCAGCCCGAGGAGGGTACGAGCTTGAACTCGTACGTCAGGAAGACATATCTAAGCGGCTTTAGCCGCTGAAGCCACCTCAGAAAACTACGCCGGCCGCTCCACCAACGCCGCAGCCGCCGCTGGCACGGGTTGCAACGCTCGCCCGTTCTGAAGCCCCGCGCGCCAACGCATGATCGGCGAATCCTTATCTCCGAGCCGCAGCTTCACCTGATCGAGTCGCGTCTTCCGCGCCGCTTCAATCTTCTCCAGCCACAGCTCGATCACCGCTGCGTCCCATCCATCGCTATGCCGACGGCTCTCCGCGCGCAGCACATCCAGATCGTGAATCTCGCCGAGCAGATCCTGCAGCGACTTCATCTCCGGCTGCCACGCCTCGTACCGCTCCGGCAGAAAATTCTCCACCGTGTAACGGAACTGTTTCAGTCCAATCCGCAGCCGGTGCCACGCCACTCGGCTCCGTCCCTTGCGAGCCCGCTCAAAAAGCTCCGCCGCTTCCGACGCCCTCGTCTGCGCCAGCCGTTGAAACACCACCGACTCCGGCGGGAAAAATTGCGCCCGGTCGCCCAGTTTCTTGTTCAGCTTCTTCCAGTCTTTGCGCTCGAACCGTCCCAACTCCACCGCGGCATCAATCTTCAGCCGCTTCTCTTTCTCCGCCAACGCCTTCAGCAAGTGCTTGCGAAAAGCGTCGCCCGACCCGCCGATCTTTTTCACCCAGTCGCGCTCTACTTGGCAATCGCGCAGCCGTCCCAGGTTCTGAAACAGCGGCTTGCTCGCCTTCTTCAACTTCCGCCAACCGGGATCGGGATTCACTTCGCTCAGGCTCTCCGCCATTGTGCGGCACCGGCGCATCGCCACACGCAGGTCGTGAACGGCGTCGGCGTCGAACTCCTCCCGAGCCTTCACGGAGAGATCGAGGACCCTGTCCATCCACACGTCCAAGCCGATCTTCGGAGACGTTGGGAGCGTCGGTAGATTTACTTTATGCGCCACGGAAACTACGGCCTTTCGAGGGAGCCTGCCAGCACGAACTCTCTGCTTTGAACCTATAGGGTACACCTCGGGAGCCAGCTCCGTCTAACTGCCGCCGCTCCCGAAACCTCCCAAAAGACTCACCAAAATGCCCGTAACTCCAATCTTTCCATACCAAATGTTAATGAATATTCACATTGTAGTCACATTGGTCATGGATTTCCACCGCTAGATTGGTTCACGCGCCACAGCGCCGGACGCCCTTGGTGGGGCCAATTCGCGTCCCAGCTGCGTGCTTTGCGCCCTCACTTACTCAAGGGATCTGACCGTCGAATGCACCGCCTGTGCTTCGCCATCCTGCTTCTTGTTCTCGTTACGTTAATTTCTCCGGCGCGATCGCGCGCTCAATCCGCATCAAGCGAAGTCTGCCCGCGTCCCGCCGTTGGCAGCGAAGTACTCGAACCCGTCGATCTTCGCAGCGTCGACGGCGTCCTGAAGGTCGACCTCACCTTCCGCAATTTCAAGGACTCGACCGGCCGCATCCGCTACTGCTACGTCTACGGCAACGGAATCCTCTCGCCGAACCTGCGCCTCAATCCCGGCGATACGCTGATCCTCCATCTGAAGAACGAGCTCACCGACTTCGGCGGCACTTCAGCGTCTATGCCCGGCATGGACATGTCCGGCGCCAAGCTCGTTCACGCGAAAACTGAGGGCCTGAGCGATCCCTGCACCAGTGGCATCATGTCGGCCACGTCAACCAACTTGCACTTCCACGGCCTCACGGTCCCCGCCAAATGCCACGAGGACGAAGCTCTCAAAACTTCCATCCAGCCCGGCGATCCGCCCTTCGAATACAAATTCAAAATTCCGGAAAACGAGCAGCCCGGCCTCTACTGGTATCACCCGCACATCCACGGATTCAACAAGGCCACTGCCCTCGGGGGCGCTTCCGGCGCGCTCATCATTGAAGGCATCGAACGCGCCAACACCGCCGTCGCAGGCTTGCCAGAACGCGTCTTCGTCATCCGCGACGAAGATCTCCTGAACCCCAACGCCGAACCGTCCAAGAGCGAGCCCGTCGTCCCCAAAACTTTGATCGACAACGACGGCGACATCACCAACAACGGAACCGGCTTCGGCAAGCCTGCCAAGGATCTCTCCATCAATTACGTCTCGGTTCCCTTTCCCGACTATCCCACCGCCGCGATTCACATGCGCCCCGGCGAGCGCCAGCTTTGGCGCGTCGTGAACGCATCCGCGATCACGTACATCAACCTCGCCATGATCTTTAACGTCCACACCCCGCAGACCCTTGGCATAGTCGCACTGGACGGTGTCTCCATTAACGCTAACGGCTCCGGCCCAAGCGCCGTCCTGTCGGAGAATCACATCGCAATTCCTCCTGGCGGCCGCGCCGAATTCATTGTCACCGCGCCGCCCGCCGGAACGCCGGCCCTTTTCGTCTGCCGCACAGTGAACACCGGTCCCGCCGGAGAGAACGATACCAACCGCGCGCTCGCGCGCATTATTCTCGATCCAGCTGCGCCCGAACCGCAGTCGACGCTCGCTGCTAATCCGCAGCCGCTCCCCGCGTCCACGCTTCCGTGGCTTGGTAACGTGCCGCCGGTTCGCGTCCGCAAACTTTACTTCACCGAGACGCCGCAGAATCCCAACGATCCGAACAGTCCCACCGCGTTCTTCGTCACCGTCGAAGGCGAAACGCCGAAAGCCTTCGATCCCAACTCCAACGTTCCCGACATCGTCGCGCATCAGGGTGATGTGGAAGATTGGATCATCGAAAATCGCACGACTGAGCTTCACGCTTTCCACATTCACCAGCTTCATTTCCTGATGGTCGAATGGAACGGCGTCGCCGTGAACGAGCCCTACCTCCGCGATACGATTAACGTCCCCTACTACGACAAACGCGATCTCTACTATCCGTCTGTGAGATTGCGCATGGATTTTCGCGATCCTAACACCGTCGGCACTTTCCCCTATCACTGCCACCTGTTAGAGCATGAAGACAACGGCATGATGGGCACCATTCGCGTCGAGCCCGCCGTCGCCGCCCCACCCACCGTTTCCACCGCCTCGAAACCGGCCCAGCCTCCACCAACGCCGCACAACTCGACGCCCTAGTCGCCAGTTCCGCGCGACGCTTAAAGAGCCCCACTCGTCGGAGTATTCGTCCGCGGAGGCATCCGCCCGATCGCCGTGGCACAGGCTTTCGTGTCTTTGCGCACCCAAACTCTGGTGGCGTACGGTTTGAGCCATCCCACTAAGGCCACGAACTCTCGCACCTCCGGCCATCCATCGTTACGGAGCCTTTCGTGGCATAGAAATATTTTCTGTGTGCCCTTTGCCTCTCGCTACTCGGCCGCGCTCTGCCCGTTGTATCCTTCGTAGGCCACCATGCCCAACACTCCCCGCAACATCAATCTCACCCAAGTCCACGAATGGACAGCCGGCCAACGCACCACCAAGTCCGACTACCTAGCCGTCGAAGAACCCCTGGAAATTCGTATCGGCGACCAACCCATCTCCGTCACCATGCGCACTCCCGGCCACGACCGTGAACTCGCCGCCGGCTTCCTCTTCACCGAAGGCCTCATCCAACGCGCATCAGACATCGAATCTCTCGACTCCATCGCGCCCGAAGACACCTCAACCAATCGCTCCAACGTAATCGTTGCCACACTTAAGCCCGAGACCGCACTCGATCTCGATCGTCTCCGCCGCCACTTCTTCGCCTCATCCAGTTGTGGCATCTGCGGCAAAGCTTCCATCGACGCCGTGCGCAATCGCACGCTCGCCGCCCCCAATCCCGATTTCCGCCTCACCACAGACACGCTTACGCGCCTGCCCGAATCTCTCCGCGAATCGCAAGACGTCTTCGATCGCACCGGCGGCCTCCACGGCGTCGCGCTCTTCGGCGTGCAGGGCCATCTCCTGGTCGCCCGCGAAGACATCGGCCGCCACAACGCCGTCGATAAAGTCATCGGCTGGGCCTTGCTAGAAAACCGCGTCCCGCTCAGCGACGTAGCGCTTTTAGTCAGCGGACGCGGCGGATTTGAAATCGTGCAGAAAGCCATCGCCGCCGGAATTCCCGTGGTCGCGTGCGTCTCCGCTCCGTCGAGCCTCGCCGTTCAGCTCGCGCGCGAAATGCGCCAGACGCTCGTCGGATTTCTCCGCGGCAACCGCTTTGTGATTTATTCAGGGGAAGAGCGAATCGTGGAAGGCCTGCAACAACCGCAGGAAACCTCGTAGCGTACTTCTAATGCACAGGCTTCGGCTTCGAACCGTTTCCGTTCGAGCCGTTGTGACCGTTATGTTTTTCGAGAATCATGTCGCGGAATGCATCCATCAGTTGCGGATCCCACCAGCCGCGCTCCGCCTCTTCGTGCATCAAGTCCAGCGCCACTTCCGGTGTGAACGAAACCTTGTATGGCCGGTCCGTGATCAGCGCGTCGTACACATCCGAAATCTGTAGAATCCGTGCTGTGATCGGAATCTCATCGTTGCGCAATCCGTCCGGATAACCCGAGCCGTCAAACTTTTCATGATGGTGCCGGATGATCGGCAGCACGTGCCGGAATGTCTTCAGCGGCGCGCATATTCTCTCGCCCACCGTCGGATGCTTCTGCATGATCTCCGCTTCTTCCGGCGAGAGCGGCCCAGGCTTCAAAAGAATCGCGTCGGGAACCACCACCTTTCCGATGTCGTGAACGATGCCCGCGCGCCTCAGCGCCTTGATGTGTTCCTCGGGCAATCCGAGCCGTTCGCCCAGCTCCGACGACATTTCCGCCAGCCGCTCGCAGTGTCCGCGCGTGTACGGATCGCGCGCTTCAATGCTGTACGCGAGTGACAGCAGCACCGACTCCGCATTCTCGAGTTCGTCCGTGTACTGTTTCAGCCGCAGCAGCGATCTCGTTCGCGCCAGCAGCTCGTTGATGTCGATCGGTTTGGAAAGAAAATCGTCCGCGCCCGCGTTGATGCCCTTGATGCGATCTTCCGTCGCGGAAAGTCCGGTGATGAGCACCACCGGTGTCAGCCGTCCCTCCGGAGTCGCCTTGATCCGCCGGCAAACTTCGAATCCGTCCATCCCCGGCATCACGATGTCGAGCAGGATCAGGTCCGGGCGAAACGCGGCGCACTCCACGAGAGCGGACTCGCCGTTCGTCGCGCAGTTCACTTCGAATCCCTCGCGCCTGAGCAGCAGCTCTAACGCCGCACGCGCGCTCGACTCGTCATCGACAATTAGAATACGGTCCTGCATACGACTACCGCGCTATCTCCGGAATTCCAACAAGGTCCAATTGGGCAACGTCTGGGGCGACCTGTGGCGTCTGCTTACCGGCTCTTAACGATAAAGAGGGGCACTGCTTCTAATGTAACGTGTCTTAGATGTCCCGACAACCCTCGATTCGCCGCGCAGCCGGACCCGGCCTCCCCGAGCCCTCAAATCGGCGGCAGCATACCACTTACCGCCGGGCTTAGTAGCGAATCTTGTGCGGATGTTCCAGCCAGTGACGGAACGCTTCCAACGCTTCGTCCCGCATCATCCCCACCATTTGTATCTTCTTCTTATGATGCGGTCGCTTCAGTTCAAGATGGATGAACGCGTCGTCGAATCCCGCCTCGGCTGCATCCGCCGCCGTGTTCCCGAAAAAGACGCGCGCCGGTCGCGACCAGTAAATCGCGCCCATGCACATCGGGCACGGCTCGCAGCTCGTATAGATGTCGCAACCGGCTAGCTCGTGCGTCCCCAGCGCGCGGCACGCCTCACGGATCACCACCACTTCCGCATGCGCCGTCGGGTCTTTCGTCGACGTCACCAGGTTCGTGCCTTCGGCGATAATCACGCCATCCCTCACCACCACCGCCGCAAACGGTCCCCCGCGATTTTCTTTCACGTTGCGAATGGATAGTTCGATCGCACGCCCCATGAACTTCCGGTGCTTCTTCGCGTGTCCATGGCTCTTCGCCGTTTTTTTCTTTTTAGTTCGTCGCCGCAACGGCCACTCCTACTTCCAGCTTTCCGCTCGCGAACGCTCGCTCCCTACGCCGCCAGAAATATAGCAGCGTGCTGCCAATCAGAATTAACGCGACGCTCAAGCCTGCCCACAGTCCTGCCGCGCCGAATCCGCGCCGGAAGCACAAATACGCGCCCAACGGCAGCCCGATCACCCAGTAGAAGATTAGATGGCACAACATCGGCGTCCGCGTATCTCCCGCTCCTCTCAGCGCGCCCGTCGCCACGGTCTGCATTCCATCGAACAACTGGAAAAACGCCGCCACAAACAGCAACGTACTCGCCGCCGCGATCACGGTCTCATCCGGCGTGTACACGCGCACGATCCATTTCGGAATCGTCAGAAACAGCAGTGCCATGCAGAACATGAACGTCGTCCCGATCAGCATCGCAGTCCACCCAGCACGGCTCGCGCCATGAGGATCCTTTCTCCCCAGAGCCTGCGCCACGCGAACCGCCGCCGCCGCACTGATGCCGAGCGGCACCATGTAAGTGAGGCTCACAGTATTCAGTGCCACCTGGTGGCTCGCCAGCGCCACCGGGCCGAGCTTCGCGATCAGCGCCGTCGCCACCGCAAACACTCCCACTTCCATGCCGAACTGCGTCGCTGCCGGCAGCCCTAGGTACACCAGCTTCCACACTCGCGGAAAATTCGGCAGGCGTGCCGCGTTGCGTAACCCCGTCGAGTCGCGATGGTCGTAGTAGAGCGCAGCGGCCAGCAGCACCAGCATCATGTATGCGCGCGAGATGCACGTCGACCAGCCCGAACCCACCGTTCCCATCGCGCGAAATCCCAGGTGACCGTAGATCAACGACCAGTTGCCCAGCAGATTCATCAGATTCGCGGAGACCAGCGCAAACACGATCGGCCTCGTCAGATTCATTCCCTGTAGGTAGCGCCGGAATACGAAGAACAAAAGCAGCGGAAACGTTCCCCAGTTCAACGTCCGCAAATATGGCAGCGCCTGCCCCAGCACCCCGGGATCGATGTTCATCGAATGAAGAAACTTCTCAAAGAAATACACCAGCGCCATCAACACCGGCGTGATGCCGAGCGTCAAATAGACGCCATTCACCAGCGATCGATGGCAATCCTCTACGTCGCCCGCGCCGTACGAGTGCGACACCAGCGTGTCGAGGCCCAGCATCATCCCCGTGCCAAAAATCGCCACGGCGTTATAGAGAATGCTGCCGAGGCTCACGGCGCCGATCGCTTCCGCGCTGTTCGCCTGCCGGCCTACCATCATCGTGTCTACGATCGCCATCGTCATCCACCCAAGCTCCGCCATCACCAGCGGGATGGCCAGCTTGAGCATCGGACGAGCTTCTTCCGCGATGTAGTAGATGAACAGGCGCTTGAGCATGTGAATGTCTCGGTGGCGCGAAAACGCGCCGGCACGGACAACTCTGATAAAAGTCTATACCGCTTTGATGGGCGTGAAAGCGGAATCGGAATGGATCGAATTCCGGCTCAGCTTGTGAAGATTGATTAATCTGTGGCTTTAGGGTTGTAGATGCGGATGATGTCGTCCTTCACTTCCACCACGCTGCCAGGATATTCGCGAGCCGCGTGCTCGCGTAAATCGTCCACGGACAAGTAGTCGCCGCGCCCGTCGAACCAGCGCGCGTCGTCGATCAGCAGCACGTGATTCCGGATCGGATGCCGGTAAATGCACTCGAGTTCTTTTTTGATCGGCGCCGATTCGTCGCCCCAGTGCGCGTCCAGCCAGAAAAGGCAGCGATCCTTCAGCTGAGTCACGATCGTCGGCAGCACCACTCCGCTGTCGCCCTGGTAAAGATGGATGTGCGGATATGCCGCGAATTTCCGTTTCGCGCGCGCTGCCAGCCATTCATCCAACTCGATCGAGTAGATCTCGCGGAATCGGTTTTTCTGGATGTTTATCATGTGGCCCAGGTTCGTGCCCGTCTCCACCAGCACCGACAATTTAAACCGCTCGGCGAATTGCGTGAGCGTGCGCTGCTTCACGATGTGCGGCACTTTCGGCTCCGGTTTCCCGCGCACCAACCACCATGCGTATTCACCCCGGAACGCGATCTTCTTGTACGGCTCGAAGAACGGGCTGTCCCGGAACGTCTTCATTTTGATTTCGCGGTCCGTGGTCTGCGTCACGCCCAATCCTCCAACTTCTGCAAATATAATTTTAGCGCGGCATATCGAACTTCAAAGTGGATTCTTCGTCTGGAAATTTGGCCCTGCGGAAATCTTTTGCGCGGAGCCCGCGAAAAGGCACACACCCATCCGCACGGGGGGCGAAAACGGAGATTCAAAAAGTTTAGTTACTGCTCGAGTTTCCGCCCGAAGGGCTAATCGTGAGGATTTCGTACGCTGCATACCCCGCAGCCGCGGCGCCACCGCCCATCATCAGTTCTAGTAGTAGATGATGGTGGTGTCGCGCGGAATGAACTTTGTGAGTGTTGGTTTGCGCGCCTTCCGCGTCCTGCGGTTCGGAATCCGACGCATTGCGTTCCAAATCCATCGTCACTTTATAAGACTTTCCGGACGGAATCGTGTGCAATTCGCCTTCGTCGTCCAGGACCAACGTGCCCGAATACGAAGTGATCACCACTTCATTCGCCGAGAGAATCATCACCTGGCCGTATACCGGCTCGCCATCCGCGGGACGTAGGATGCCTTCCGGAAGTTCGAGCGAAACCGGTTCGGAAGCTGTAGTCGAAATTCCCACCGTGCCACGCAGCACTTTCGCTGAAATCTTGTTCGTATCGGATGAGAGCACTGCCGAGCTTTGTGCCAGCAAGTAAATTTGGCTGCCCCCGACTTTCAAACGAAGCAACCCACCCTGATCCGTCGCAACCGTATCGCCAGGGTATACCGTGGTGCCGATCATCGCCTTTGCATCGCCCAGTTGCGCGAACGTAGCCTGAGTCACCAGGCCGAGCGGCTTTTCATCTGCCGTTCCGGCAAACGCCGGCGCGCCAACCATTCCCGAAATCACCACTGCAATGAGGGCCAAGCGTGCGATGGACTTCACGGCAACCTCCAAAATTACGCCTTCAATGTAGTTGTAGTACCGCGCACTGTCAATAGCGCTAAATCATTTTCCACGAATTAAATCCCAGCATCTTCGTTGCCGATTCCCTACCCCAATTCGATGCCGAACGGCCCTGTCCTGGCGCTCGTTCTGCGCTAAAATATTGCCGCTGTAGGAGGGCCCCGGAGGTCCAATGTTGCACCGCGTTGTGTTCCACAATGACCGCTTCCTCACCGTCGACCAGGCTCGATTTTCGCCCGGTCAAGGCGGCCTCCTAAGCGGTTGGGGCCTCTTCACCACCATGCGCGTCCACGAAGGCATCCCCTTCGCTTTCGAACGCCACTGGCAGCGCCTCCAGCGCGACGCCGAGCGCACCCACGTCCCCTTTCCCTTCGACGAAGAAACCGTCCGGCGCCACCTCGGCCGCGTGCTCGCCGAAAATCACGTCCGCGAAGGCGCCGCTCGTATCTATATCGTCTTTAATCAAATCGGCTTCTGGCGCAGCGACGAAAACTTTCCCAAAGTGGACCTACTCCTCTGCAGCTCTGATCTCCCGTCTTACCGCGAACCGACCCGCCTTACCATCCGCGAACACGCGCGCCACGCCGCCTCGCCTCTCGCCGGCGTCAAGGTCACATCCTGGCTCGACAATGTCTGGAATTATTACGAAGCCACGCAGGCAGGCTATGACGAGGTCGTGCTTCTCAACGAGCGCGGTGAAGTGGCCGAATGCACCGCTGCGAATATCTTCTGCGCGAAGGACGGCCGCGTCGCGACGCCGCCTCTCAACTCCGGCTGCCTTCAGGGTGTCACGCGCAGCGTCCTTCTCGAAATCGGCGCCGGCGTTGGCGTTCCATTCGAAGAACGCGTCCTGAAACCCGAAGACCTCTACGCCGCCGACGAAGTCTTCATCACTTCAACCAATCGCAGCATGCTCGGCGTTGGCGAAATCGCCGGCCATAAAATCGCGACTGCTCCGGGCCCCATCACCCGCAAAATGGAAGCCGCCTTCGGCGACTACGTCCGCAAATACATCGAATCCCGCCAATCCCTCTCCGCCCGCCACTAACGCCGCCAACTCCCCACGTGGGGTAGACATTCCGTCTGCGCAACCAACTCCGATTCTTGCTAAATTGTGCGAGCACCAAACGCACCGGCGAGAGTAGCAGGTCAATGAATCATCCACCCTGTGACGCCAAATCCAATCCCCACCACCGCAAGCACAATCCCCATGTACCAAAACATTTTCTTCTTCGTCAGCAACGTGATCGAACAAATCACCAAGCCCGCCTCGAGCAGCACCTCCGCTAAGTCGTATCGGTCCGCCCGCGCCTCCTCGACCTTCACCTCGTCTTCAGCCTTCTTCGCCTCGGCCTCGATGTCCTTCAACTCCTCGGCGTAACGCTCCACTTCCTTGGCGTACTTCTCCTTCATCGCGGTAACCTGCTCGCCGTTCTGCAGGGAAAACACCGACAGCTCATCGATGAACAGCTCGTAGCTTCGCCGGCGGATTTCCTTGGCCTGGTAATATGCCCACTGGTCCGCCGCCCGCGATTGCAAGAGCACCTCTTCCGTGTGAGCGCGGTGCCCAAGCAGTGTCACCGACGCGACGAGCACGGCCATGATCGCCATCGTCAACGTGACCGCCGCGAGCCCGCCTTCCGCCCCGTGCTCCGCGTGCTCCTTCAATTCTCCAAGCTCGTCCGCCATGCGCCTCTCCACACTCGAAATGAATTCCGTAAAACGCCGCCGAGAATACCAAACCCCCGCCCGCGCCCACCAGCCTTCTCACATCGCCCCGTGAGATAGACACTCGCTTTCCATGCCTACGCGCCGGGAGCGCGTAACCCACTACTCGTGGGATAGACATTTGTCCCGCGTGCTTCTCAGCGCGGGACCGCTTCATCCGTCCAGGATGAAGCGTGTCTGTCACCTGTGGCTTCGGGTCAATCCCGAAGCCAGGGGTCCGCCGTCGCCGTTTCCTTAGCACCCCGCGACACTTCGCCCGCCGCAGTCATCCCATTGCTATAATCGCCACCGCCCAACACTCACCCATTAGGAGCCAAGCCACCATGTCCGATCTAGCCAGCAAAACCTGCACACCCTGCAAAGGTGGCGTGCCCCCGCTCCAAGGTCCTGAACTCGCCGGGCTTGCCGAACAACTCCCTCTCTGGAAGGTAGTCAACAATCACCACATCACCCGCACTTTCACCTTCACCGACTTCAAGCAAGCCCTCGCCTTCGTCAACAAAGCTGGCGCTATCGCCGAAGAACAAGGCCACCACCCCGACATCCTCCTGAGCTGGGGCAAAGCCGAAGTCACCACCTGGACCCACAAGATCAACGGCCTAACCGAATCCGACTTCATCCTCGCCGCAAAAATCGACGCGCTCCACCCATAGCTAAGACCACAGGTTTGGCACCCGCACAGGCCGGTCTCGCGCGCGTAGCGGGCGGGACCGGGCAGTCATTGCCTTTTTTTGAATGCGGAAGCTCGTTCGCAGAACGAACTACCGCTTTGCCGCCCACAGCCGCCCCGCGCCTAACAGCCTCGTTCGAGTGCCACCCGCCACCTCAACGTAACTCCTTCCACTACACTCCACTACGCGACAATCAGTTACTAACAGCTTCGCCCCACGCGTCCTTCTCGCTAATTGCTGGTCCTCCCCGCCACCCTTATCTTGGAACTATCGCGTTCCCTCTTGGGAGGCTTCTGTGAAGTACCGATTCATCTCGCTCCTGGCACTGGCCTGCGCCTGCGCGCTTATGCCATCCGCCAGCTTCGCCGGCAACGCAGCCGCTGGCGGCAATAAAGAACGCCACGACGACAAGGCCGCCCGCCCCGTCGGCCATGTGGTTCAAACCGTCGACGCCGAAGTTGACCAATCGAAACTCACTGTCGGCACCACGCTCTACAACGGCGACACCATCACCACCGCCGCCGACGGCAGCATGCTCGCCTCGCTCCGTTCCAGCCAGCTGGCGATGGACCCATCCAGCCAAGCGGCTCTCGAGCTATGCACCGACGAGCTTCACGTCCTCGTCTACTACGGCACCGTCAACTTCACCGCCGCAGCAGCCGACCACGTCGAATTCATCATCTCGCAAGGCATCGTCAAGCCGCTCGACGGCCAGACCGCCTCCGGCCGCATCTCCGTCGTCAGCGAACGCGAGGCAGTCGTCTCCGCCACACACGGCTCGCTCGTCGTAGACGATGACGGCAAGCGCACCACCATCTCCGAAGGCCAGTCCTATCGCATCACCCTCGGCGGCGATCCCCGTGACTACGCACCGTCAACCGGCTGCGCAGGCGCCGAACAAAATACCAAGATGATTCACCCAACCCAGCGGAACCTGATCTTCGACCTGATCGTCGCAGGCGGCGCCGCCGGCGCAGGCTACGCCCTCTGGCAGCTCAACACCGTCAGCCCTTCTAAACCCGAATAATTTCGCCACTAATCGTGGGATAGACACTCGCTCTCGGCACGAAAGTGGCGAGAGCCGCTTCATCCGTCCAGGATCAAGCGTGTCTGTCACCCACAGCTTCGGGTCAATCCCGAAGCCGTGGGTTCGCTGTCGCTTTTGAATTTACGATCGCCCTACTGGCAGGAACCAAATCCAAGCAGTGTCAGCTCACGTGCGAAACACCGTGGCGCAGGCTGACGTTCGCCGTGAGCCGTTCATAGAATGCGGTAGCTTGCTACCGCCTTGCCCCTCGCGCCCCGGCAACGCCATCTCACGCGCCTAGCGGGCAACACTTCAAAATCCCTCAAGGTAGCTCGTGGTCCCCAACCACCGAAGCCGCCACCACATCAGACCGTCGCCGTCGCCGTAGCCCGCGCACCCTCTCCACCCGCCGACGCCGCCGTCCTCTCAAGAATCTTCTCCAAAAACTCCGGTATCTCGAACACCGCCCCGTTCTTCATCCCCGCCGCATTCGCCTTGTATCGCGCCAACGTCTCCGGCTCAATCAGCTTCGCCACCGCCGGCACCACCTCGCGAAAACTCTTCAGCACGAATCCAACGTTGTTCTCGAGCACCCACTCCGCGTTGTACCGTTCCTGCGGCAGCGTCCACGCATTGCACTCGACGATCACCGGCAGCTGCATCGCCAGCGCCTCGCTCACGCTCCCCGGCCCCGGCTTCCCGATAAAAAAGTCCGACGCCTGCATGTACGTATTCACGTTCTTCGTGAATCCCTCAACGAACCTCGGCAGCTTCCCCGGCCGTGCCTTCAATGCCGTCGCCAACTTCTCATTCCGCCCGCAGATAAAAAGCAGCTGTAGACTCAGCCCCGACGCATCCAGTCGGTCCGCAATCTCCAGCATCACCTTCGACCCAAAGCCGCCAAACATCACCATCGCCGTCGGCACATCCGGCTTCAGTCCCAATTTCACCCGCTCCGCCACAGGATCGGCCAACCGCGGCTCGTAGAATCTCGGATTCAGTATCATCCCTGACGCGCGAAACAGCTCATCGTCCGTATAGCCCTCGGCCCGCGCCTGCGCCATCGCCTTTTCCGAGCCGCACACGATGTACTGCCGCTGCCGCTCGATCCAGAAATGCGGCGGGTAATTCGCGATGTCGGTGATCACCGTGACGAACGGCACGCCCGGCCTCGCCTTCCCCAACGCCTCACACATCGCCCGGTTGAAGTGCGGAACGAACGAAACAACCATGTCCGGCTTCGATTCCCGCCAATGCTTTTCCAGTAACCTTACGGTCGAGCCGTGGTACGTCCAGATCGTCGCCTGTAGCACTTTCAAAAGCTGCGGGCTTCCCAGCGTCCACCCATTCCTGAGCAGCCGGTTGTAAATATCCTCGATACGGATTCCCGCATACTTTTTGGCGATATCGATCTCTTCCATTAACTCCTGTATGTTCAATAGCCTGGCGTCCCATGGGCGGTTTTGCGTCTGGATCACCTGTTGGAGGGCGGTCGCCGCGGCCCGGTGACCGCCGCCGGCGTCGAAAAAAACAAACTCGATTTTTTTCGGGGTGTTTTGTTCCATCCCTCGATTCTCTCAATCGGGCTGTGGAAGCTCACTACGCCTTTGTTAAAACTGCATGACTGTTGCTTACTAGTTAAGTATCTGCATTTTTAAAACTTTAGTGCCTGTGTCACATGCCCGTAACGCGAAATTCCTACAATTTTCCACATGAAGTGTGATCTGCATGTCCACTCGTATTACTCGGGGGCTTGCACGACCCCCTTCGTAAGAATGTTTTGTCGCGAGAGCTACAACGATCCGCAGCAAGTCTACGATCTGCTCGCGCGGCGCGGCATGAATCTCTTCACCCTCACCGATCACGACTCCATCGAGGGTGCCGAGCGTCTCCGCGCAAACCCCAACTTCTTCGTCAGCGAAGAGCTGACCTGCCGCATGCCTTCGGGCAACGAAGTCCACATCGGCGTCTACGATATCACCGAGCGCCAGCATCTCCAGCTGCAGCAACGCCGTAACGACCTCGTCTCCCTGCTCATGTATCTCACCGAGAAACGTCTATTCTTTAGTGTCAACCACGTCTTTTCCGGTCTTACCGGCGCCCGTGAAAAGGAAGACTTCGCCTGGTTCGAGCAGTATTTCCCGGCCATGGAAACTCGCAACAGCCATCTGCTCGAGCGTTCCAACCAACAGGCTGAGGATCTAGCCAAACGCTGGGACAAGATCGGAGTGGGCGGCAGCGATGCCCACGCACTCCCTAGTGCCGGCACCGCCTTCACTGAAGTTCCCGACGCCCGCGACAAAGACGAATTCTTCGCCGGTCTTCGCGCCGGCAAGGGCCGCGTCGCTGGTGAGTCCGGCAGCTTCGTCAAGCTCACCCGCGATGTCTACTACGTCGCGTACGAGATGATGCGCGAGAAAGCCTGGACCCGTCTGCTCTCGCCCCTCGCCATCCTGATTCCTGCCGTCACTTACTGGAATTACCGCGACGAGCGTCAGTTCAGCCGCGTATGGGCGCGCAAGATTCTCGGTGAACCTACGCGCCGCACCCGGCCGAGCTGGATCAGTCTTCCGCAACAAGCCGCCGGAGAGGAGTGGGTATGAGCGCCGCAACGCGAACCAACCGTGCTTCCCGGATGTTGAACCACATCCAGTCCAACGACCATCGCCTCATGCGCCGTGTCCACCGTTGGAAGGCGCCCCGTTGGGTCCGCATCATCACGATTTCAGCCACTCGCCTTGGTGACGGTTGGCTGTGGTACGCGTTGGGTTTGATCCTGGTGGTATACGGCGGGCATGAGCGTTTCATCGCCATCGGCGCTGCCGCCACCGCCGCCGGAATGGGCATCTACCTTTTCCGCACCATCAAAACGAAATCAAAGCGCAAGCGCCCCTGCGAGATTGAGCCGCACTGCTGGGCATCGATCCTTCCGCCCGACAAATATTCGTTCCCGTCCGGACACACCATCACGGCCTTCGCGATCGCTCTGCCTGTCGCGGTTTTCTATCCGGAATTGACGGTCTGGCTCTACCTGGCTGCGCTGCTGATCGCTTCGTCGCGCATCATGCTGGGGATGCACTT
>JBEKJW010000062.1:0-33466 GCA_050011035.1 Candidatus Acidiferrales bacterium | reverse complement strand
CACCCGCAGAACGCGATCGTGCCGGTGGCCACGCTGGCCGAACGGCGAATCGCAGGCGCACTCGACGCAGCGTTCCTCGGGCTGACGTGGGCCGGGTTCCTGTTCCTATTCCGCTCGCTGGGTGGCCACATGGTTCTGGAGAAGGTAGACGCCGTGGTGTACCTGGCGGCGTTCTACCTTTTCTACATGCAGTACTTCTTCCTGTTCACGGTGTTCGCGGGAGCGACGCCGGGAATGCAGTTGCGCGAATTGACCATCGTGCGGCTCGACGGGACGCTGCCCGACACACGCCAGCTTCTGTGGCGCGCCTTCGGATACGCGATGTCCGGCGCGACGTTTATGCTGGGATTCGTTTGGGCCACCTGGGATGAGGACAAGTTCACCTGGCACGACCGCATTTCGCAGACCTACATCACGGCGGCGATGCCAACTGTCGAGCCGGACGCCTTCGAAGTTCCGGTGACCCGGCGCACTCACTTCGCCCACAAATAAAAACGCTTCGCGCCATCTATTGTGACGACTTGGCACGAACGGTGAATCCCGGCACGTAACTGCACTGCGCCCGGCTCATAAAACGGCACTCCCGCGTCTGCTTCGAACCGATGAGACATCCCTCGAAAACCTTTTGACACAAAGTTGACCTTTGATGCGGGCGCCTTCGCGCTACGGTACGAAAACGTACGAGGAGGAATTCGTCGCGATGGAGAGCAAGGACAGCGAATTGGTGTTACAGGCGGGCGAGATCTACCGCCAACGGAAATTCGAATCGAACGCGGTGAACCGCGGCGCGGCTCTGATTGATTGCGAGTGGGACGGCGGACGGTTCGAAGCCGGTTTGTTTATGGGCGGGATGTTTCGTGCGGGCGAGTTTCGGGGCGGCACGTTTCTCGGCGGAATTTTCTGGGATGGCCGCTGGGTATCGGGGACGTGGGAGGGTGGCTTCGATCGCGAGGGGATTTATCACTCTCGAGGGTCGAACCCAAGCAAGCGATGAACGGCATCCCTCGACTGCTCATCGCCAGCCCGCACCGGTATCCGGATCTGGCGCGCTTGTGGCACCGCGTGGTGATGCGCGAGCTTGTGCCGGCGTTTGCGAGATTGCCCGTGCAGGTAGAGGTCAACATTTTTCGCGATGCGAATGTCGAGCAATTCAGGCAGGAATGGTTTCCGGGAACCTGGTTTTCCGAGAGCGGCTCGAAAATCCCAGACTTCATGGAGTTCTACGACGCCGCGCTGAAGCTGGACTTTGAGTTCGTGTTTTTTCTCGACGCGGACACGTTTTTTCTGAACGCGGATTGGGCTGCGGCCCAGTTCGACGCTTTTCGCGATCCACGCGTGGCCGCTATTTCGTACGTGCCGCGCAAGGGACGGGCGGCGAGTTTTGCCCTGCTGTGCCGGGTGGCGAGCTATCGGAGCCTGCCCGAACCAGTTCTCGCGTGCAGCTACGAGTTTCCGGAGATCTGGCCAAAGGGAGTGAATCTGCAAGTAGGAGACGCAGCGGCGCGAGAGCTGGCTGCACAAGGCGATCGGATCGTTAACCTGAGCGCTGATGATGCCGAGCCACACGTAGCCCATTTTCGAAGTACCACCGGAATTCGAGCCGGCCGTGAGCAGGTGACTCGCGCAGTGGGAGAGGCGGTATTTCTGGAGACCGTGGCGAACGACCGTGCCAGCCTCGCGGCGGCTTATGACAACGTGCTGCTCGGCTGCCTGCATGAGAAGCTTTTCGGTGAGCCGTTCGCCTGCAACGCGGCCGGCGTGCCGCTGGGCGGCAGCTTGACGTGGACGGAGCTAACCGGCGCCGTGAGCGCCATGAGGGACGAAAAACTGCTTGGAGAGCTGCGTGTGCGCGCCCGGCAGTCGCGAGAGAACATTCTGCGAATGGCCGGGCGGGAAGGCGTTGCAATCGACGTCCCGACGCTATTGGCGGGTGGTTAGGGCGTCGGCTGTATCGAATCACTAGGCGGCTGGGACACCCCGAAACGAAGCCACTACCTTCTTTTTGCCCGCTCGCGTCTAACCGGCTGCCGCTGATATACTCGGAAGGCTATCCATAAGGTGACCGCATGAGTCCACGCTTGAAGAAGATCGTCGTGGTGGTATCGGTGCTGATTGTGGCGTACGCCGCTACGGGGCGCATGTTGATGGGCCGGTCGTCGAACGAAGACAAGGCCTTCCGCGCGCTGACGGTCTATAGCGAGGTGCTGGAGCACATCCAGCGCGATTACGTGGACGAGCCGAACATCCCGGCAGTGACGAACGGCGCCCTGCACGGGCTGCTGGACTCGCTAGATCCCCAGTCGGCTTACCTGAGCCCGCTCGAATACAAGGATTACAAAGAGAAGTCCGCGAGCCCGACGACCGGCGAGGCCGGCATGGCGCTCACGCGGCGCTTTGGCTATATCGGCGTGATCAGCGTGCTGCCCGATAGCCCGGCGGCCAAAGCAGGGCTGCGCATCGGCGACATTCTCGAGAAGATCGCTGGATTCACCACCAGCCAGATGGCCATCGACCAGGCGCAACTGCTACTAAAGGGCAATCCGGGAACGACCGTGAAGATTTCGGCAATCCGGCGCGGCAAGGCTGAACCGCAGGACATCGACATCACGCTGGCGAAGCTGGCGGCTCCGAAACTGGTGGAGGACAAGCTCGCGGGCGATATCGCGTACCTGCACGTTCCGGAATTCAACGCGGGCACAACGGCGCAGATCAAGGACGCGCTGGCACAATTCCAGCAGAAGGGCGCAAAGAAGCTGATTCTAGACTTGCGCGATTGCGCGCTCGGTGAAGAAGCTGAGGGCATTTCGACGGCGCAGCTTTTCGTCCCTTCGGGCACCATTACCACGCTGAAGGGGCAAACGGTTGCTCCTGTCGTTTACTCCGCTGACCCAGCGAAGGTGGCGTGGAGCCTGCCGGTGGCGGTGCTGATCGGCAACGGGACAGCGGGGCCGGCGGAAATCGTGGCCAGCGCGATCGCGGACAACAAGCGCGGCGAAACCATCGGCGAGCGGACGTACGGAATTGCGTCGCAACAGAAGCTGATCGAGATGGACAACGGCAGCGCGCTGATTCTTACGACAGCTTTGTACTATTCGCCGGGCGGGAAGAACATTCCGGCGGAAGGCATTGCGCCAACGCAGGAAGTGCATCTTTCGATCGACGCGTTGATGGCGATGAACGACGTGCTCGCGCCAACGCCTCCGCCGAGCGCTTCGCCGGACGATGCGGACATGAAGAAGGCCATCGAGATTTTGCAGAGTGGCGCCGCGCCGGTGAAGAAAGCGGCGTAGTTTTTCGATTTGAGCCGGCTTGCGGCGAGAACGCTGCGAGCCGGCTTTTTTATGTGACGGCGAATTTCACGGTTGATGGTTCAAGTTGGGCGGACGGCTTCCCTCGCGTTTGACTACCTTTCAAAGCTTATTCGAGATGCGGCGTAGCGCGGCTGTGCGCCTGCTCGCGGCGGTGGTGTTCGTAGCGGTGGCGCTTGCGGGATGCGGCAAGAAAACCGTCTCAAAGACCGAGCTGCGTGCGGTGACCAGCGAGGTGACCGCCGCGGCGCAGAAAATCGCGGGCAAGAATTCCAGGATTGAGGTGCGCCCCGAACCGACATCGAGCATCGCTGGGATTCCGGCGGGGCCGGGCGTCGACGACATCTACATTTCGCTGAGCGATGCAGGCGAGGCGGGCGCGATGAAGAGCGCGATCGACGAAATCGCGGCGCGGCACGGGTTGAGCGTGAGCGCGAGTTCATCGGGAAGCGTGGCGCGATACGACTATTCGCTGAATGGCGCTCGGACGCAGACGATTCACGTGGTGACGCCGCTGGCGCCCCGCGCGGCCAGGCGACCGCCGCCGAAACCTCTTGCGCGTAGGGCGCACGGCGGGCCGCGGCTGGCGATCATCGTCGACGACATCGGCTACGACCGCGGTGCCGCGGACTCCGTGCTGGGGCTGAATTTTCCGGTGACGGTGTCCGTGCTGCCGCACCTTCCGCTTTCCGGCGAGATCGCCGAAGAGGCGCACCGGCGCGGCGATCAGGTGATGCTGCATTTACCGATGCAGTCCGAAGGCGAGGATGCGAAGTCAGAGACGGTGGAGCTGCGCGTCGGGATGAACGCGGCACAGGTTAACGAGATCCTGACTGGCGCGCTTGATTCGGTGCCCCACGTGGTCGGCGTGAACAACCACCAGGGTTCGCTGGCGACGTCAAACGCGGGACTGATGAATGAGCTGATGCCGGCGCTGCGGCAACGCGGCCTTTTCTTCATCGACAGCCGGACGGAGAAAACCACGGTCGCTTACGACGCTGCGAAGAAAGCTGGTGTTCGCGCTGCGTCACGCAAAGTTTTCTTGGACGATGTAGCGACGCGCGAGGCGGTGATCGCGCAACTGAGGCTCGCGGCGAAAGATGCGCAGCGCGATGGATTCGCTATCGCGATCGGGCATCCCAAGCCGGCGACGATCGCAGCGCTTGCAGAAGAAGCGCCGCGGCTCGAAGCGAGCGGCGTGGATCTGGTGTTCGCCTCGGACCTCGTGCAATAGCGGTGGCTTTGGCAGTGCGCGCTTAGTAGTCGCCACCGATGCCGGCGTTCAAATACGTCGTCGGGAGGAGACGCGCCTGCGTTCCGTCGTGAACGGCATACTGAACGGGCCGGCCATCGATGTGCTTCTCCCACAGGCTGGCCGCGCTGTGCTCACCGTGTTTGTTTACCGCGTAAAACTGAATATGGAAGAGCTTGAGCCGGTCGGGAAACGGCTTGTAGTTGCGCGCGACGCGATGCAGCGCTTCGAGACACGCATCGGTGGGCGTAGCGCCTCGGCGCATGGCTTCGACGATCGTGTGGCCGCCGGAAATTTTGATGTTCTCCTCGCCGCGACCCGTGGAGCCTGCGCCGCCAACTTCGCCGTCGACGAAAAGCCCAGCTCCGATGATCGGCGAATCGCCTACGCGGCCCGCGATTTTCCACGATAGGCCGGACGTTGTAGTCGTTCCGGACACTTCGCCGTTCGCGCTGACGGCGAGACAGTTGATCGTGCCGGTGATCGGATGCCGCACCACTTCTTCGATATGTTCGCGCCAGGCTTGCTTTTCGGGTGTGTCGAGCAGCATCGCGAGTTTTTCTTTCCACTCGGGACTGTCCAGGCCGGGGCGCCAGTTCGGCGACGTCGATGCTTTCCACGCGAGCCAGGCGATGCGCGAGCGCTCGGTAAGCAAGTTCATCGTCGTGAAGCCCTCGTCCTCCGCGAACTTGCGCGCTCCTTCGCCGACTATCATCACGTGATTCGTCTTTTCCATTACAACTTTGGCAACGAGCGACGGATTTTTGATCTTCGTAATCGATGCCACCGCTCCGCAGCGGCGCGATGGGCCGTGCATCACCGACGCGTCGAGTTCCACGACGCCGTCTTCGTTGGGTAGCCCGCCATAGCCTACGGAATCGTCGTTGGGATCGTCTTCCACTTTGGTGACGACCGCGAGCGCCGCGTCCAGCGTATCGCCGCCGGATTTCAGGACGCCCATGCCGTCATCCAGATGCGCGAAGCCGTTGGCGGAGGAAATGATCAGCGGGCGCGCGCCTGCTTTCGATTGAGGCGCCTGCGATGCGTCGCGCGGCGTTGAGGCAAAAAGATTGCGGGATGAAGCGGCGATGCTGCCGGCGAGCGTGCTGAGGAAAAACTTCCTGCGAGTCCACTTTTCCATTGCGTTCCTTTGGTTTGGGGCAAGCCGAGCGGCAGCTTATGTCGGGTACGCGACACACTACAAGTGGAGAAATGGCGAACGTTGCCCGTCTCCGAGACGAATCGCAAAAGCGTACCGCACCGGTGTGCTATTCGGGTTTGAAGCCGACGGACTTCCACAAATCCGCGGAGTTGTAGAGCACACCGCCCGTGACGACCGACTCGACTTTGCGGATGTTGTGAATCGATTCGAGCGGGTTCGCGCCGACGATGATCAGGTCCGCGCGCTTGCCTGCTTCCACGGTGCCAAGCTCGCTATCCAGCTTCATCACGCGCGCCGGAACGATGGTGGCGGCCTGAATCGCTTCGAGCGGCGTGAAACCCGCCTGCACGTACAACTCGATCTCGCGATACAGGCTAAATCCAGGCACCGTCTGGTCGGTGCCGGCAACGATCGGCACTCCGGCTTTATGCAGCGCACCGACGATCTCGACGTCTCTCGCGAACGAGCCGTTGATGATCGCGGCGATGTCCGGCGGCGGAGGCGGCCCCACATCAACCAACTGCTCCTGCAGTTCCGGCGCGACGCGCAGAACTCCCGGCTCGAAACTCGCGGGTGGATGCGACGTGTTGGCCGTCTCGAATTCGAAAATCGCGAGCGTGGGATCGACTACGGTGTGATGTTCGACCAGGAATGCGATGGCCTTCTGCGCTTCGGGTGAATTCACATCGACGTGTGCGTCCGCTTCCGCGCGTGCGCGGCGGTTGGCGTTGTCGGGCAGCGGCGCGCGCATGATGTCCGCCACATATTCCACGTGGTTGATCTGATCCTGTCCCGCATCGATGGCCTGATACGCAGTAAGGCCCTCGGGAATGTGGCCGGTCACAGTCATGCCGAGCCGGTGCGCTTCGGTGGCAACGTCCTTCAGCTCTTCGAGCTTCACCGAACTATAGATCTTCATCTGCTGAAAATTCGCGTCGTGGTATTTGTCGACCCAGAATTTCGCCTGCTCAGGCGTGTCGACACGCGCTACGCCGAGAGCGAGCCTGCCGGTCCCGTCCACGATGCCCGCCAATTCCAGGCGCGGACCAAGGCCGCGTCCGGCCGCGATCGCGTCGCGCACGGCGGTGATGAATTCAAACTCGTTGCCGCAATCGCGCACGGTCGTCGCCCCGGCAGCGAGATAAATCGGTCCCCACTCCACCTGCTCGAAGTGCGCGTGCATGTCCCACAGACCGGGCAGGATGAACTTCCCGTGCGCGTCGATCTTCTGCGCGTTCTTCGGAATCTTTACCGCGGACTTCGGCCCCGCCGCGACGATGCGCCCCTTGTCGATCACCACAACGGCATCCGGCACCGGCGCCGCGTTCGTGCCATCGATCAACGTGCCGCCAACGATCGCCATCGTCTCCGCGCGGCTGCCCGAGATTCCCATGGACAGTTCCGCCAACGCCGCCATGCCGTCCGTTCCTGCGTGGCTTACAAACTCGCCGAGCCCGCTTTCGTACCCGTCGCGAATCGCCTCAAAGTGGTCAAACTCCGCGTCGATGGTGACCGCGGCGGCAAGATTGTGGTTCGCGTCAAACCAGAGCGACTCGCGCCCCCAGATCAAGCCCTCCACGGTATAGCGATCGAAGGTGGTGTCCTTGCCATCGATCTTCACCGTGTCCTTCCCGCGCGGCTCGATCTTGACAGTCCCCGAAGGCAGCGTCGTCAGCGACGCGGGCGAGCCGTGTGCGGTCCAGTAGCGGACCATCAGCATCTGCATCGTGGCGGGCGCGTACCCGGCAATCGTGAAAAACTCCGCCGGTTTCGCAGCGTCCGTCCACTTCTCGCGGTCGCGCACCTTCACGCCAGCAGCGCCTACTTCCACCGCTTCATCAATCGTGCTGATCCGCGAGTTCTTCCCTTTGATCTCGAACGCCAGAGGCGTCCAGTCCTTCCGGGAGCGAAACGTAGCCGTCAGCGGCACGGCGCTTCCGCGGTCGGTGAACTTGAAATCGACCGTCGTCGATAGCGCGTCGCCGTCGGCCGAGACGGTATAGGTCTCCTCACCGATCGGCTGCTCGAACTTGTGGAGCGTAAACTTTCCCTGCTCGACCGCCGGGCCAGCAGACGTTGCAGCCTGCGCCGGAGCGGCGTCCTGCGCCTCCGCCACCGACCCAATGGCCAGCGCTCCAACCAAAATCCCCGCCAAAATCAGCCCCGCTCTCATGCCCCGGTACAACTCAGTCATCGATCATCTCCAGAATCCGAAAAACGCGCCGATATCATTCACTGAATCGGCGGTGGCGCGCAAACGGTTTCGCTCGCAGAGCCTACAGGGTTTACGCCATTACGGCTCGAAAAGTTCGCGGACACAAGCCGCTAAAAGCCGCAACTAGGTGCGGTGGCAAAGACACTGGAGGGTTGCCTTATCTTTGCCTGTCTTTCGGGACAGTAAAAGGTTCTAGCCCGAAAGCTGCCCCTCCGTTCTATTTTCACGGTCCGCCGGGCAGTTTAGTCTCGCCTTGTTGGAATGCCCCTCGCGCTCCGAGCGCGGCCAAGGAAGGAACCTATGTCCCACTGGATTGGAACCACCTCTCCATCGGATGCCGGCATGAACGATTTCAAAGAGTGTCTGAAGTTCCTCAGAGATGGCCGTTCCGAAGATGCCCTGCTGCACGCCCGCCGCGCCTTGGGCGTCGCCCCGAAGAACCCTTTCTATCTTTCTTATACGGGCCTGCTGGCGGCGCTGTCCGAAAAGCGATTTGGCGACGCGGAATCGCTGTGCCGCGAAGCTCTCGGAATGAAACACAATCATGCGCAGCTCTACCTGAATCTCGCGGAGGTCTACTACCAGGCGGGACGGACGAGCGAAGCGATCATGACTCTCGAAAAGGGTCTGGTGTCCGCGGGACGCGACTTCCGCATTCGCCGCGCCCTGGAAAAGATCGGCGTGCGGCGCGCGCCGGTGCTCACCTTCCTGCACCGCAGCCATCCCGTGAACCGCGCGTTGGGCAAATGGCGCCACCGGCTGACCGGGCCGTACAAAGCGGCGTAACTTTCGCAACCGCGCCGCTGGTCCGCTCGGGGACTAAACGGCGCAAACAATTTCCTCGTGCGCATCCGGGATTCGTAGCCTGGCGGGGTTGCGGGTCCCGGTCCCCCTTTTTAGAGCCCTTTTTTTGAGTGCGTTCTAGCCGTGACCAAGCGGGAGGAAGTACTGCGTGCCGCTGACGGGCTGGCGCAACCGGCGAAGCAGTTCCTGCAAATCCTGATTACGCTCCACGAAATCGATCTCCGACGTATCCACCACCAATAGATTCGAAGACGAGTAACGGAAGAAGAAGTGCTCGTAGGCGTTGGCGACGGCTTCCACGTATTCGAGCGAGATCTGCTTTTCTTTCGGATCGGCTTTTTTCGAAACGCGCTTGCGCAGCACTTCGGGCTTGGCCTGCAGGTAGATCACCAGGTCCGGCGGGGGAATCGACGGCGCGAGCATGTCGAAATATCTTTCGTAGAGCTTCAGCTCTTCGTTGTCGAGGTTGATATAAGCGAAGATTTTGTCTTTTTCGAAGAGGAAATCGCTGACGACGGGCGCGGGATTTTCGTCGTTGCGCGTTTCGAGCAGGCGGCGGTAGCGCTCGTAGAGGAAGTACATCTGCGTGCGGAACGCAGAGCCGGGTTTTTCTTCGTAGAAGTCGCCGAGGAAGGGATTGTCTTCGGCGTCGAAGATGCGGCGCGCGTGGAGCTGCTCCGCGAGAACTTTCGCGAGCGTGGATTTACCGACGCGAATCGGCCCCTCGACGACGATGTGTCGGGGCGGCTTGAAAGTTGGGCCGGTCACGGGTGGGGATTATAGCAAACGACGCGAAATCAACACCGCCACTCCGCAAAGAGACTAGCGCTACCAGGATCGCGCAACGGCTGTGATGATGTGCGCCAGCGAATCCACGTCGCGCGTGTCGATCACTTCGGCCGGAGAATGTGAGTAGCGCAGCGGCCAGCCGAGGGCGACGTCGAGCGTGCCGTAGCGAACGAAAGCCGAGCCGTCATTGCCTCCCGACGTAACTCCGTACTGGATCGGAATCTGATTTTCGCGCGCCAGCTTCTGAATCTTTTCGAGTGCAGCGGGCGGAACGATGTTCGAAGAATCTACGGCGCGGACGACGAATCCCTTCCCGATTTCGGCGTCGGCGTAGCGCTTCGATTCGAGTGGCGAGTCCGAACTGACGAATGTATCAACCGCGAAAACAAAATCCGGCGCCTGATGCTTTTCAGCGAGGCGCGCCGCGTACTTCGCCGCCCCAACGAGGCCTTCTTCTTCGCCCGTCGACCAAACGAAAGTGACGTTACGGCCTTTCAGCGCCGGCGATTCGGGACCGCCAAACGCCCACAATGCAGAGATGAGCGCGGTGCAGCCGACGCGATCGTCGAAGCTGCGGCCGTTGGCGCGCGTCCCGATCAGCGGGCGATACGCCTTCGGAACGGTGATCGTGTCTCCCACTTTGATGCCGAGCTTGGTAGCTTCCTCGGCCGTGCGCGAGCCCGGATCGACACGCAGGGTCAGCTCGGGATTCGCTTCAGGCCATTTGAAATTCGAGTTGTCCCAGCTGTGCGGCAGCTCGACGACGGCATTCACGTCGCCCACCGCTGTGTGCACGAGCGCGGGATGGCCCTGAAAGAAATACTGAATGCCGGAGCCGAGTTCGACGACTTCGAGGCGGCCGTCTTCGGAGATGGTTTTCACCCTGTAACCGATTTCGTCCATGTGCGCGACCACAACAATGCTCGGCGCTTTTGCGTTTCCACTTGAAAGCGGGAGGACAAGGTTGCCGGCATCATCGGTCTCGGGCTTCGCCCATTTGGGCAGGAGCGCTTTCACGCGCTCGCGGACAGGATCTTCGTGCGTGCTACCGCCGTACGCGCGTACAAGATCGCTGAGAATCGCGACGGTCGACGGCGCGCTTGCCGCGGGAGGTTTTTCGGCAGCGGGCGTAGGCGGTGTGACGCTCGCGATAGCACCGGCGAGATCGGTTGTCGGGGCCGTGGTGACGGATGCGCCGGTTTCGTACGACTCGACGAAATTCGCAAGAAGCTGCAAATCGGCGGAGCTAATGGTTTCGGCAGGCGTATCCGGCCATGCGGAGGCGATGCCAATGTGCGCCGTTTTCGCAGGCAACGTTGGCAGCGGCAAATAGCTGCGCGGAATCAGCGCGGAAGAGTAGTCGCCTGCGAGTTCGCCGTGATTCGCGGCGGCGAGTTTCTGAAGCTGCGTTTCAAAGGCGGACGGTGCGGGCTGCGATTGCTCGTTTGCGAGCAGCACTCCGCTGCCCGGCTCGCGGCGAGGAGCGTGATGCACGCCTTCCATCGCGGGAATCGGACCACCTGGAGTGAGCCGGCCGACGTAGAGAAGTTCGTCGGCTTGCGTGGTGGTGAGGATGCGCTGCAGGCCTCGCGCGCCCGTGCGTTGCTGGACGACGAACGCGAGGGTGAGCGTGCCGGTAACTTTCGCAGGATCGAGATGGGCGAGCGATTCCAGAACGGCCGCGGCGCCGAAGCGGTCTCCGATCGAAACGGCGTTGAGGAGTTGGCCGTTCATCGCGGCAAGTCGGCGCGTGAGCGTAATTGGGCAAAGCACGTCGACGCCGGCTTTGCGAACTTCCGCAGCGGAGGACGCTCCCACGTCGACGTAGACCGCGTCGAGATCGGCGGGATCAGCCGTCGCGTTGTGTATATCGCTTGCAAACGGTTGCAGGTGAATGGACAGACCGGCGAAGACGCCATCGATTTGCGTGCCCCGCGTGGTGCCGATTTTCACGGGCTGCGCGGAGACGAGCAGGTTATAGACCGGCGGCAGGCCGTGCTGCGGCAGGCGCTGCACTCGCAGGTAGCCATCTGGGGTGATCGCGCTGACAACGAAACCCGGCTCGTCGATGGGCGCAACGATGAGGCGGTGCGGCGCGCCCGAGCCGACGGTGACGATTACGTCGCCGATGTTGTCCGTCGTGGGATGAAGCGCGGCGAGGTCCTTGCGAATTTGTTCACCGAGCTGCTGTTCGTAACCGGAAACCGCGGGGATGGCGACGAGTTCAGCGAGTTTCGCGGCTGCGCCATTTTGTGAGGCAGGCTGCTGCGCAAACGACGCTGGGGCTGCGAAAAACGCGAGTAGCACGGTGAGAGCTACGACCGGACGGCGAGCGATGCGAATCATTGAGAGTCCTCAGGCTATGGCAGGCATTGCCGCGCAGCGGCACGTGACATTCAACCCTAACGCGTAGCAAAGGGCAATCGTGGGAGTGGGAGCTAGCTACGACAGAGCGCCTAACTAGGGCAGAGGGCCTAGCTACGGCAGAGAGCATCAATCAGCGACTCACGCTGGCCGATAGCCATACCATCGATGCGCGAGAGAACCAGCGCGTAAGCGGCGGCAGCAATCGCTGCGAGCACGGCGAAGATCGGAATTGCGATCCAAAGCATGTGCATCGACCGCGCCACAAGAACCGTGACCGTGGCCAAGCCGATCGTGAGCGCCTGCACGCCGAGGCTTGCAAATGCCGTGACTGTTGACGCGCGCTGCCGGCCGAATGCACCAATGTCAATTTTCTTCGGCGTGAAGATCGAAAGCAGGTTTCCTGCGATCAGGTTTGTAAATAGGCCGAAGACCACGGCGAGAATCGTGGCGAAGAAAAGTACCGGCGTCGGCGGCTGGTAGAGAAACGACGCAGCCACAAAAACCAGGACCATTTCGAGCGCGAGAACCAGCGCGTGGGCAAGATTCTTGCCGAGCAGGATTTCGCGGAACCGCGCGGGCGAAAGATAGAAAAGCTGGATGCCGCCGTTGTCCGCGCCGAACGAGTTGTACAGGAGATTGGCAAGGATCAGGACTGCGTAAGCGGCGCCCACCGGAAAAGCCAGTTCGCCGGATCGCGAGAGAAACGAGCCGCCGTTGTGGCGCGTTTGTCCGACGCTGAAGCGGAAGATCACCAGGATCACGACAGGCATGACCAGCGTGTAAAGCATTGGCCCGCTCCGCAGGATGTAGCGAATTTCTTTTTGCAGAACGGCGCTGGTGGCGGGAGATGCGAGCGGAACGCTCCACCCGGCGCGGACTTTTTCTTTCACCGCCGGTCTTGCCACGCGCGCGGCGGATTCGCTCAAGTCTTCGCCAAAATAGTACGCGCGCAAGCGCAGATTGAGCAGCCAGAACGCAATCACAGAGTAACCCGCAAGCAGCGCGAGCCTGCCCGCCGCAAGTGGCAATTGGCCGGCAGCAGCCGAGACGAGCGAGCCTGCCGCGAGTCCCGGCGGCAACACACGCTCCACCGGAAGCGCCAGCGTGGCGAACTGGCCGATCTGCGGGTTGCGATTGTGGGTCAGGTAGTTCACGGCAGGTCCGATGAACTGCATGCCGATGATGAATACGAAAAATAGCAGGCCCAGGATTTCGCGCGTCTTGCGCCGCGCCAGCCAGCGCTCGATCCAGGTGAAAATCATGCGCGCGAAAAGAATGTTGAACGCGGCGAAAATCAGCAGAACCGGCGCCGCCCACAGGAATAAGCCGAACGACGCAAACGCGATGCCGACCGTTATACCGAATATCCAGAGCAAGCCGATCAGCGTCGCAGGCTCGAGCGAGCCGTACGCCATGCGAATCAGAAAAAACGCACGATAGCTGAGCGGGAAGCGCAGCAGGTAGGAGGAGTCGATGTTCTCCGCCAGCGCGTGCGCCATCACGGGGAACAACTGCCAGAAAATGAAAATTGCCCAGAGCAGAATCGCGAGCGCTTCGATTTGATCGTGCGACACCAGATACCAGGCCGCCGCGCCGAGCCCGCACGCTCCGCCGAATCCAAAAACCGTGAATCCCACGCCCATGAAGATGCGCGAGACGATTTCCAGCCGGCCGCGGATGCTCCGCATGCTGTTGAGGAAGAGCTGCCAACGAACAAGCGCGATGGCGGCGAACTGGCCGCGTATCGAGGGAGCGCCGTTTACTCCAGCCATGAAAGTTCCCGCTCCACCGAGCGCGTGCCGCCGACAATGCGAAGGAAAATTTCTTCGAGGGTGAGCTTTTGGCCCTGCATCGCGGGCGCCTGCGACTCGACTCCGGCGCGAAGTTCTTCGAGAGAGCCCTGTGCAACCAGGTGTCCCTTGTGAATGATCGCGACGTGGCTGCAGAGGCGTTCGACGATTTCGAGCACGTGCGAGGTGAGAAAGATCGTCGCGCCGCGCGAAATCATGTTCTGCAGCATCGCTTTCAGCGTGTTAGACGCGACGGCGTCGACGCCTTCAAACGGCTCGTCGAGAAACAGGATGCGCGGGCCGTGAATCACGGCGGCGGCCAGCGCCAGTTTTTTCTGCATGCCGTGCGAATAGTCGGTGATCAGCGTCTTCGGCTGATCGACAAGCTGCATGAATTCGAGCAGCTCGCCGGTTCTTTTGGCGGATGTGGCGGGATCGAGGCCGTACATGCGCCCGACGAAATTCAGGTATTCCGAGCCGGTGAGCCGGCCGAAAAGCGCCATTCCCTCTGGCACCACGCCGATCTGGCGTTTCACGTCGACCGGATTCGAAGCCATGTCCGTTTCGAGGATCCGAATGCGGCCGGACGTTGGCGCGAGAAGCCCGGTGAGCATTTTGATCGTGGTGGATTTGCCGGCGCCGTTGGGCCCGAGGAAGCCAAAAAACTGCCCGGGCGCGACGTGAAGATTCACGTTCTCGACGGCGATCAGATCGCCGAAGCGGCGCGTTAAACCGTCTGTAGCGATCGCGGGTTCGCTCATAAGTTCACGCGACTTTACCATATACGAACGAGTAGCCAGAAAGTTTGGGGTGCGACGGGGAATTCTCGACCGCGACGGGAATTCCGCGCGCGTTCGAACATCAGCGCGAGTGAACGGTGACCGGTGGCAGCGGCGGCGTTTGCGGAAACACAGCCAGAACCGCAGGCAGCTCGAGGCGGAACGTGCAGCCGCCTTCGGGCCGGTTGAATCCGGCGATTGACCCACCGTGCTCCTGCATCACGCCGTAGCAAATGCTCAACCCGAGCCCAGTGCCCTTTCCGACCGGCTTCGTGGTGTAAAAGGGATCGAAAACTTTCTCGGGTTCCTTCAAGCCCGGGCCGGTATCCGAAAATTCGATCACCACAGTGTTTCGTTCGCGCAGCGTTCGGATCAGCAGCACGCCGCCGCCCACGCCCGCCATCGCATCCACCGCATTGCTAATCAGGTGGTAGAACACCTGCAGTAGTTGGTTCGGGTCGCCGTGAACCGCAGGCAAAATGCTTCGATTCTCCAGCTCGATACGAATCTGCTTCTCGCGCAGGTCGAGATTCCGCAGCTGCACCGCGCCCGTCAACACAGTATTCAGATCGAGCAGCTGCTTTTCCGCCGGCACCTGCCGCGCGAAGCTCAGCAGATTGTTAACAAGCTCTTTGGTGCGGCGCGCCTGTTCGCGAATTTTCACACCGAGCGTATGCGGCCGCGTTTCCGTCGCGTTCTCGACAGTCAACACTTCCGAATAGCCCAAGATCGCCGTGAGCGGATTGTTGATCTCATGCGCCGCGCCCGCCGCGAGCTGCCCCAGCGACGCCAGCTTCTCCGACTGCACGAAGTGCGTCTGTAGCCGCTTCACGTTTTCGAGCGATCCCCACAGCTCGTGGACCAGCCCCGTGCGTTCGATGTAGACGAGGTGTTGCCGGTAGAAAATCAACGCCGTCGCACCCACGATCGCGAAAAGCGTCGCGAGCAACCGGAATTGCTTCACCACGGCCGGCGCGTTGCTGAAAAGAACATCCCAAATCGCAAGCAGCGGCGCCGCGAGCACTCCGAGCATCGCCAGGTGCACGGGCCACTGTTTATCGCGCCGTAAATTCGAGTCCAGCGGCTCCGGCTGCAGCTCGGTGCGCTTCGCAATGATGCCGGCCGTGGCCATCCATACGAATGCCGACATCACAGGGACCACCAGCAAGCTCCCTGCGAACTGATATCCGTGTCCGACGGCGGTGTGTCCCGCCAAAAATCCGGCCACGTACAGCGTCGCCGCGCCGAACAAGTGCCCGTAAATTTTCTTCCAGCCGCCGTGCGCGTTCCAAAAGAGGTACGCGAACCCGAACACCACAACGAGGTTCTCCACCATGTACGCATCGAAGTCGCGCACCCGAAACAGCGCCGGATCGGGATATGCGAGCTTCCACGGCATCGCCGCGAACATATACACGTAGAACCACAGCAACGTGAGCAACAGAAAATCCAGCAGCCCGTATCGCAGCGTCTCGCGCATCTTGCGCGCGTGCGGCGCCAGCGCCAGCGCCGCCATGAACGGCACGGTGTGCAGAAAGAAAAGTATGTCTCCCAAAAACGGCGCTTGCGGGCTGCTCGTTCCTGCCGCGCGCTGATAGGTCATCATCAAATGCCCGAACAACCACAGCGTGCATCCCATCGCCAGCAGCATCCAGAACGTGTTCCGCCTGCGGTAAGGGCTCGCCGCGTTGTAAAGCAGGCACGAATTCGCGAACAGCGGAATCAAACACACGAATAGATCGGAAGAGGTGCGCCGGAACGCGCCAGCCGGCACGAGAAGGGAGATGGCAACCAGTCCGCCAATGAAGACACACCAGGCGGAGATCAGAAACACAGTGGGGCGGGCCAATCGCATAGGGGATGCTCTTAAAATGCTAGCCCAACCCGAGCGAAACGCAGCCTCCGAAGTTCCGCAAATGCCGCCGAACCATAACGTTACGCGATTGGACACGCTACAGCCTTGCCTCACCGGAAGGTACTATTGCGGCGTTTCGGTGGATGAAGCCTCCTTAAAATCGATTGTGCGGAGCGCTCGCGCTGGCTTATCCTCTCGCATACGTTCGAGTTACGGGTGCGTTGGCGGGCGACGGCTCGCCTGAAGAGGCACTCCCAAAAGTGTTCGAGGTGTGCGCGGATGCGAAGTTCCCGATTTTTAGTAATAGTTTTATTAAACGCACTCTGCGCGTCGTTCGCGCACGCGCAATCCACTCCGCCTCCCGCGGCTCCCACCTACAGCAAAGACGTCGCGCCGATCCTCCAGAAACATTGCCAGAGCTGCCACCGTCCTGGTGAAGCCGCGCCGTTTTCAATGCTCACTTACACGGAAACAAAACCGTGGGCTGGCGCAATGAAACTCGCCGTGCAGCAGAAGCAGATGCCGCCCTGGTTCGCCGATCCGAAGTACGGCCACTTCGCGAACAATCGTTCGCTCACCGACGCGGAAATCCGCGCGATTATCGCCTGGGCCAATGCAGGCGCACCAGAAGGCAATCCGAAAGATTTGCCGCCGGCGGTGAACTGGACCGACGGTTGGGGCATTCCGAAGCCGGACATCGTTTTCGAGCTACCGAAGCCGTATCACGTTCCCGAATCCGGCACCGTCGAATATCAGTACGTGATCGTCCCGACTGGATTCACCGAAGACAAATGGGTGCAGATGGCGGAAGTTCGTCCCACGGATCGCGCCGTGGTGCACCACATCATCGCGTACCTGCGCGAACCGGGTTCGAACTACTTCAAGGATCAAAAACCCGGCGTATTTTTCGAAGCGCCACCCGCGAAAGAAGACGACAAGAAAGACACCAGCGCGCTGCCCAGCGATTTCCTTGTTGGCTACGCGCCGGGACAAACGCCGGAAATTCTGCAGCCCGGCCAGGGCAAGTTGATCAAAGCCGGATCGGATATCGTATTCGAAGTTCATTACACAACCAACGGCACGGCCGTGGACGACCAGACCAAGCTGGGCATCGTCTTCGCGAAGGAGCCACCGAAGGAACGCGTGCTTACGCTCTCGGCAGTGAACGGCACGTTTGCGATTCCGCCGGGCGATCCGAACTATCGCGTCGACGCAACTTTCGACGTGTTGCAGAACGTGAAGCTCGCCGGCGTTCACCCGCACATGCACACGCGCGGAAAAGATTTCGAGTACCGCATCGTCTATCCCGACGGCCGCACCGAAACAATTCTCGACGTCCCGCATTACAACTGGCACTGGCAGCTCTGGTACAACTACACGGACATGATCGACCTGCCGAAGGGCACGAAGATCGAATGCACCGCGCACTTCGATAATTCCGCGGACAATCCCGACAATCCCGATCCGACCAAGACCGTGCGCTGGGGCCAGCAGAACTGGGACGAGATGATGGTGGGCTTCTTCAACCTGGTGTTCGACGCGAAGATGCCCGCGAAAGACCTCTACCCGCAGACCGCCAGCGTTCCCGTGGCAAGCAACTGAGGGGCCCGAGCCGCGCATGACCAAACGAGTTTTGCTGGCGCTGGTTGCCGCTGTCTTTTTCGGATTTTTTTCGCTGCACGCCGCGCAAACGCCGGCTACTTCCGCCACGCCCCCGAAAAAACATCTGCTCTTCATCGGCGAGGAGCACGGCTACCGGCACGAGTCGGTCTCGCACGCGATGGCTACCATCGAACGGCTCGGCCGCGAGACCGGCTATTGGGACACCACGCTGCGCACCGACACTGAAGCGCTCACAAAGAAAAAGCTCGAGTACAACGCAAAAAGCCTAAACGACTTCGACGCCGTGATGTTTTTCACTGGCGGCACTCTGGGAATGGATCCGCAGCAGAAAGCCGACTTCATTTCCTTCATTCACGATGAGGGAAAGGGGTTCATCGGCGTTCACAGCGCGGCGATCACCTTCACGGACTGGCCCGAGTATGGCGACATGATCGGCGGATATTTCGATGAGCACCCGTGGGGCACGTTTGACGCGCCGATTATCGTTGAGGACCCGAACTTTCCCGGCATGTCCGCGTTTCCGCACGAATTCGTGCTGCGCGACGAGATCTACCAGCTGAGGAATTACTCGCGCTCGAATGTTCGCGTTCTCATGCGTCTCGATACCACTAAGCTCGATCTCACGAATCCGCGCGTTCACCGTAAAGACGACGATTTCGCCGTGGCCTACGCGAAGATGTATGGCAACGGGCGCGTGTTCTATTCGACGCTTGGGCATCCGGCGGAGAACTGGGACGACCCGCGCATCCAAAAGATGTACACCGAAGCGATTCGTTGGGCGACGCGCCAGGTTGATGCCGATATTACGTCGCGGCCGCTGCCGGCATCGAAATAAATAGTCGTAGCGTAGACTTCAGTCTGCGCCGCAACTCGCGCGGCGCGCGAGCTTAGGTTGGGGGATTTATGAGAACGCTCCTCAAAGTTTTTACACTGATTCTGCTTTACGTCACTGCGGCCGGCGCGCAAACCACCCACCCCATTCTTCCGATCGGTTCGCCCGCGCCGAATTTTGAGCTGCCTGGCGTCGACGGGAAAATTCACAAGCTCAGCGACTACGCTGCCAGCCCGATTCTGGTTGTCGTCTTTATGTGCAATCACTGCCCGATCGCGCAGATGTACGAGCAGCGCGTCGGCCAACTCGCCGACGATTACAAAGCCAAAGGCGTCGCCGTCGTCGCCATTCAAGGAAACGATCCGAAAGCGCTTCGCATCGACGAGCTCGATTCTTCGGACATCAGCGACACGCTTGACGAAATGAAGATCCGCGTCGAGTACAAGAACCTGAAATACCCGTATCTCTACGATGGCGACACGCAGGCGGTAACGCGCGCGTACGGTCCGCAAGCGACGCCGCACGTCTTCGTCTTCGATCAGGACCGCAGGCTGCGCTACGAGGGCCGCTTCGACAGCAACTTCCGCATCGAGAATGTGAAGTCGCAGGAAGCGCGCGATGCGATCGATGCGCTGCTCGCGCACAAGGATCCGGCCGTGACGCACACCGGCGTCTTTGGCTGCTCGACGAAGTGGGCGGAAAAGAAAGCGCAGAGCGACGACACGATGCGCAAGATCGAGGCCCAACCGGTGACCGTGGAACTTGCGACGGCCGACGATCTGAAGAAGCTGCGCGCGAATCCGACCGGCAAATATCTCGTGGTGAATTTCTGGGCCACGTGGTGCGGTGCGTGCATTCACGAAATGCCGGACTGCCGCGATGCAGAAGGCCTTTGATGCTGAGTGGGATTCCGCTGTGCCCTACACCGTGCTGATTGCGCCCGATGGCAAGATCCTCTACAAGCAGGTCGGATCGATCGACGTTCTCGAGTTGCGGCGCAAAATCCTGGCGAGCCTGCCCTCCGACTACATAGGCTTCAACAAATACTGGGGCGGCCAATAATTATTCGCACGCGCGCACGTGAGACCCGCAAAGCAAAACTCTGCACCGATCCTGGAGGTTTAGTGAACCGTTCAATCGTTGTCCGCGCGCTCGTCGTGTTAGTCCTGATCGCTGCTCCCCTGCAGATCGCGCGTGCGCAGGATTCCAGCAGCGCCGGTATCCCCAAAGCGGCGTGGCGTCGCCCGCTCGGCCAGCCGCTCGCGGACCCTGGCGTGAAGCGCAACGCAACGGACATCGACGACGGCTACTGGCAGGGTGCGCCGGTTGGCGGCTTCGGCTCGGGCACGTTTTCGCGCACCTATCGCGGAGACTTCGCGCGCTGGCACATCAAGGCGGGCGTCCACAAGTACGAAACGGTGAACGCCAATCAGTTCGCGATGTTCCAGCAGGTCGAAGGCGAGCCTGCGGGATTCGCTCAAGTGTTGATGACCGATCATCCGAAGGACGGCGCGCTCGCCAGTTGGAATTGGGATTATCCGGTTGGCGCGGGCGAATACGCAGCGCTGTATCCGAAATCGTGGTTCGACTACAAGAGCGACAAATTTCCCGCGCACGTCACGCTCGAACAATTTTCACCGGTGCTGCCGGACAACTATCGCGAATCGAGCTACCCCGTCGCGATATATCGCTGGCACGCCGAAAATCCGACGAACAAGACCATCGTCGTCTCCGTGCTGCTCTCGTGGACGAACATGGCCGGCTGGTTCCGCACCTATACGCGCGATTTCAAAGGCGCGCCGAGCCAGGGGAATCACGACAGCTCGAAGTCGGAAAGCCTGGCGGGCGCGACGATGAAAGGCATCGTCTTCGACCGCAACCGTGCAGGCGCACGCGTCAACGAGTACGACGGCCAGTTTGCGATTGCGGCGCTCGATTCGCCGGGAGTCGAAGTCACCTACCAGACCACGTTTCTCGCGGACGGTGACGGCAAGCCGGTGTGGACGCCATTCGCGAAAGACGGGCGGCTCGCAAATAGCGACGTCTCATGGGTGAGCGCTAGCGAAAAGCTCGCGGGTGCGATCGCCGTGCGGTTCGCACTAAGGCCGGGCGAAAAGAAAATCGTGCCCATGGTGATCGCGTGGGATTTTCCTGTCGTCGAGTTTGGACTAGGCCGCCGTTGGAATCGCAAGTACACCGATTTTTACGGCGCGAGCGGAGACAAATCGTGGGCGATAGCGCGCGACGGGCTGCTCAACGCGGCCGCCTGGAGCGAGGCAATCGACAAGTGGCAAGCGCCGTACGCGAACGACGAGTCGCTCCCACTCTGGTATCGCGGCATGCTGTTCAACGAGCTGTACACGCTCACTGACGGCGGTACGTTCTGGGGCCGGCCAGTAGGTTCGGATCCCAAGCTGCCGGCGTCGTTCGCGCTGCTCGAGTGCTTCGACTACGCGTATTACGCCACACTCGACGTTCGCTTCTACGCTTCCCTCCCGTTGCTGAAATTCTGGCCGCAGATCGATAAAGACGTCCTGCGTGAATTCGCCGAAACCGTGCCGCGCGAATATCCGGACATGGGACTCGCGGTCGCAAAGACGCAGGAAACCGGCCAGCCCGTGATTCACATGCGGAAAAACAAGGGTCTGGTGCCGCACGACCTGGGGGTTCCCGAGGGTGATCCCTTCTTCCTGGTGAACGAGCCCGGATGGCAGGACACGAATCAGTGGAAGGACCTCAATTCCAAATTCGTGTTGATGGCATACCGCGACTACGTCCTGACGGGCCGCACCGATCAGGCGTTCCTGAATGAAATGTGGCCGGCGATGCAGGATGCGATCGCGTATTTGCAGCAGTTCGATCACAGCGGTGGCGGAGTTCCCGAAAACAGCGGCTTTCCCGATCAGACCTACGATTCGTGGCCGGTTCACGGCGTGAGCGCTTACTGCGGCGGACTCTGGCTCGCGGCGTTGCGCGCGGCGGAGGAGTCCGCGAAGGTGCTCGGCGACGCAGCAGCTGCCGAGAAATATCACTCGATGTTTCTGAAAGCACAGAACACCTACGTCACGAAGCTCTGGAACGGCGAGTATTTCCGCTACGACGTGGACAGCCCGAAGGACAGCAACGCGATTCAAGCGGACCAGCTCGCTGGACAGTGGTACGCGAACCTCACCGGCCTTGGCGATCTCGTACCGCGCGAGATGAAAATCTCGGCGATGAAAAAAGTCTACGCGTTCAACGTGCTGAAGTTCGGCGGCGGCGAAATGGGCGCCGCGAACGGGATGGCCTCGGATGGCTCGATTCTCACCGACAACGAACAGGGCGAGGAAGTATGGGCCGGGACCACGTTCGGCTTCGCAGCGCTGCTGCTCAGCGAAGGAATGAAGGACGAAGCGTTCCACACCGCGTGGGGCATCTATCACGTTTCGTACGAAACCAAGGGCTACTGGTTCCGCACTCCCGAAGCGTGGGACGTGACCGGAAATTTCCGCGCGTCCATGTACATGCGGCCTGCGGCAGTGTGGGCGCTGATGATGATGCCGCCCGCTGCGCCTAAGTAGGTTTCGTTTCCTGCTAGATAGCTCACTGCGCGTTCTGCGCCGCGTGTGAACGCGTGAAGATCGTGGCTTCCACGTTCATGCCCGGCCGCAAGGTGTAGTTCGGGTCGTCGGGCTGCTTGACGAGAATCTTCACGGGGATGCGCTGAACCACCTTGATGAAGTTGCCAGTCGCGTTCTGCGGAGGAAGCAGCGCCTGGCGCGAGCCGCTGGCTCCTGCGATCGAATCGACGACGCCATCGAAGTCCCTATTGTAGGTGTCCACGTGAATACGCGCGTGCTGACCGGGATGAACGTTGGCGAGCTGCGTTTCCTTGAAGTTCGCGGTGATGTAGATCTTATCGAGCGGAACGATGGTGAAGAGAAGCTGGCCCGCCGCAACGTATTGCCCCAGGTCGACCGACTTCTGCGTGATCTGGCCGGTGATCGGGGCAATGATGTGCGTGTACCCGAGATTGAGTTGCGCCTGTTGCAGCGCAGCCTTGGCGCGTTCGACGGCAGCGACAGCGGACTTGTAGGTCGCCTCGGCGATGGGCACTTGCTGTTCGCGGGCCTTTGTCTCCAAATACAAGGATTGTGAGCGCGACATGCGTGCCTGCGCGGATTGGGCGTTGGCGGTCGCGATCGACACAGCTTGCTTCGCTGCGGCGAGTTGCTGTTGCGCCGCTTCGAGGTCGCTCTGCGCCACGCGCGCGGCGGCTTCCACGGCGTCGAATTGATATTTGGAGACGTCGTCGGTGCCAAGCAGCGGTTGATAGCGTTTGAGGTCGGCTTGCGCGCGTATGTTCGTAGCGGTTTTGGAAGCGACGTTGGCTTCCGCTACTTGCAGATTCGCAGTTGCCGTCTGCTCCAGTTGCGCCTGTGAACTGGAGTAATCGGCGGTGTCGGATTGCTGCTGCGCGGAGGCACCGCTGGTGCTGTGCGTCGTGGTTGCGCGCGTCAGTCCGATTTGAAGCTGCGCGGAATTCGCCTGCGCAATGGATACGTCAAGATTGGCTTGTGCCTGCGCGACCTCGGCCTCGTAAGGACGAGGGTCGATGTCCATGAGGTCGTCGCCTTCTTTCACCGGCGTGTTGTCATTGATAGAGAGCGTTATAACGTAGCCCGGCACTTGCGGCGCGATGGCCGAGATGTGGCAATCGACCTGTGCGTCGTCCGTGGTGACGCGGCCCGTGTAGATGTAGATAGCCACTAGGATGACCACGATCACGGCAGCGATCGCGATCTTCGTCGAAGTGCTCAACTCGCGAAAACGCTCGACGAGCGATAGGGATTTCTCCTCCGCAGGCGCTTCCGCCGGAGCCGCAGCTGGCGGCGCTGCGGACGTAGGCGGTGTGGGCGGGGCTCCTGAAGACGGCGGTTGTGGAGGGTTTGGGGGCGATGAGCTCATGATCGATTCGTCCTTTATTTCGTGTACATCCCTTCGATGTCGCCGGTCGCCCGAGCCAGAAGCGCTCGCGACAGATTGAACTGGTAGAGCGCGGTGATTTGGTTATCGCTAGCGCGAGCAAGCTCATCCTGCGCAGTAATGACTTCGACGTTCGTGGTGACGCCGGCGGCAAAACGGCGCTGTGCCTGGGCGACTTCGTCCTGCGCCAGCTGGAGCCCGAGATTCGCGACGTCTACGCTCGACCGCGCAGCGATCAATTGGTCGAACGCCGTCTTCACGTCGCTGACGATTTGCGCTTCGAGCTGCCTACGGCTTTCGGCGATTCTCTGCTCTTCCAGCTTCTCTCTCGCTTCCTCGGCGTGGATCTTCCCGCCTGTGAAGAGCGGAAACTCAAGCGAGATTTGGTAGTCATAACCGGGAATGCCGTCGTTGAAATGTTTGCCCTGGTAATGCCAGAAGCCGGAGAAATCGAGTTGCGGAAGGCGCTGCTCGCCTGCGGCGTCGGTACTAAGGTGGGCTATTCGCTGTTGCGAATCGAACGAGCGCATTTCAGGGCGCGTGGCGAGCGCTTCGGTGACGAGGGCTTCTTTTTCCATCGCGGGTAGATCGAAAAAACTCAAATGGTCGCTGACGTCGATTTCCTGGTCGCGCGGCAGATCGAGCAGAGCGGCCAGCTGGTATTTCGTGGTGCGCGTCGCGGTATCCGTGTCGATCAGGTTTTGCTTTTCGTTCTGCAGCTCGACGTTCGCGCGCGTGGTGTCGATGTTGAGGCCGATGCCCGTTTTTTGCAGCTGCGTCGCTTGCTCGTAAAGCCGCTGCGCGAGGTCCACGCGCGATTGTGCCGCATCGCGGTTGGCGAGAGCTTGCAGGATCAGCAAATACTGATTCACCGTGACCAGCACGGCGATTTCGCGCGCGGTCCGTTCGTCTGCGCGGGCCTGCTTTACGCCTTCGCGACCCGCTTGGTAGGCGCGAATCAGCGGAAGATTCAGCAGCACTTGAGAGAAGTTCGGGCCAACGTCGAGATATTGGAACGGTCCCGCGTGGGCGGGGCGCGGCTGGGATTCGATGATCTGAAGATTGTATTGGTCGAGCGCCGCAACCCCGGCGATGCTGGCCTGAGGAAGAAGTGGCGCGCGCGCGATCTGGCTGTTGCGTTCGCTTTCGAAGAGCTGGATTTTCGCGATCACGCGCTGCGGATTCTGCTTTAGCGCCAGCTCGACGGCTTGCTTGAGAGTGAGTTGCAGCGGTGCTGTGGAATTCGGAGGTGGCGCGGACGACGGAGTCGGTTTATCGGGCGGCGGCTGCTGGGCGTGCGCGCTCGTCGCGCACATGCAGTGCGCCAAAACCAACGCGAGCACGCCGCTTCGCGACCACTTCCCCGACATTCAGACTCCGCTAGAAGAGCAATATGAATTCGCGGCTGGCATTATAATGAACTGAGAGCGGATTGCGTCCCACGAGCCAAATTTTCGTGGGGCAGGTCCTCGGTACCGGTGAAACTTGCCGCAAGTTCGTCTACGGAACAGTTTTGCGACCGGGGCCCGAACAAACCTGCCTAACCGCGCAATTTACATCTCGTTTTGCCGATTTACCTTAAAATATAAGGTCGAGGACGGCTGAACGAAACTCACCTTATGCGATCCAACTTTCGATCCAAGCTCGGGCGAACAAAATACGGGAAGGTACTTTTCACAACTATGACTGCGATCCTTGCGTCGGGCGCCATCGCCACCGGAGCCAATTCAGCGGCGGGGCAAGCCGGAGATACTAAGTTCGGACCGTCGAATCCTTTTTACACAGCGAGCACGCTGCCTTTCCAGGCGCCACCGTTCGACAAAATCAAGGATTCGGACTACCAGCCCGCTATCGAGGCCGGCATGGCGCAGGAGCTCGCCGAGGTTCAGGCGATCGCGGACAATTCGCAGCCGCCGACGTTTGAGAACACGCTGGTCGCGATGCAGAAGACCGGCCAACTGCTGAGCCGCGCGATCGCGGTGTTCGGCTCGGTGGTGCAGGCGAACTCGGATCCGGAACTTTTGAAGATTCGCGCTGATCTCGCGCCGAAGCTGTCGGCTCACAGTGATGCAATCGTGCTGAATGAGAAGCTGTTTGCTCGCATCTCGACAATTTACAAGCAGCGCGACACGCTGAAGCTCAATCCCGAATCGCTTCGGCTGCTCGAAGTGACCTACGACAACTTCGTGCGCGCAGGAGCAAACCTTTCGCCAGCCGACAAAGAGAAACTCAAAAAGCTGAACGAGCAGCTCTCCACGCTTTCGAACGATTTTTCAGAGAAGCTGCTGGCGGCAACAAAGGCCGGCGCGTACTACACGGACAACAAGGCCGCACTCGCAGGATTTACCGACGCGCAATTCGCAGCTGCGTCGGATGCAGCGAAAGGACGCGACAAGGCATCCGGCTACGTGCTGCCTCTACAGAACACCACGCAACAACCCGAAGCGGCAACTCTGACGGACCGCGCTACTCGCAAAGTGATTTTCGACAACTCCTGGGATCGCGCTGAGCACAACGACGCCAATGACACGCGCGAAACGATCGCGAAGCTCGCGCAACTTCGCGCCCAGCGCGCGCAACTGCTCGGCTATTCGAGCTACGCGGCATGGTCGCTCGAAAACCAGATGGCCAAGACGCCCGAGAACGCGCTGAAGTTCATGGACGCGCTCGTGCCCATCGCCACCGGCAAAGCCGCGAGCGAAGCGAAAGACATTCAAGCGGTGATCGACGCGCAGGGGGGCGGCTTCACCGTGCAGCCGTGGGACTGGGATTTCTACTCCGAGCAAGTGCGCAAGGCCAAGTACGACTTGAACGACGCGGAAGTGAAACCGTACTTTGAGATCAGCAACGTGCTCGAAAACGGCGTCTTCTATGCGGCCACGCAGCTCTACGGAATCACGTTCAAAGAGCGCAAGGACATTCCGGTGTATCAGTCCGACGTCCGCGTCTTCGAAGTGTTCGATGTGGACGGCAAGCCTCTCGCGCTTTTTTACTGCGACTATTTCAAACGCGACAACAAAGAGGGCGGCGCGTGGATGGGCAACTTCGTCGACCAGTCGAAGCTGCTCGGGCACCTTCCGGTCGTGTACAACGTTGCGAACTTCCCGAAGCCGGCGCCGGGCGAACCTGCGTTGATCAGCTTCACGGACGTGACCACGATGTTCCACGAATTCGGGCACGCGCTGCATGGGATGTTCGCGAAGACCGAGTATCCCATGCTTTCCGGCACGAACACCGCGCGTGACTTCGTCGAGTTCCCTTCGCAATTCAACGAACACTGGGCGAGCTATCCGGCGGTGTTCAATCACTACGCGCGGCATTACAAGACGGGCGAGGTGATGCCGGCCGAGTTGGTAGCGAAGGTGCAGAAGGCGGCGACGTTCAACGAAGGATACAAGCTCACTGAACTTCTCGCCGCGGCCGAGCTGGACATGCAATGGCATGCGCTGCCCGCCGACGCGCCGCTGCAACAGCCTGATGCGTTTGAGAAGCAGGCGCTCGACAAGACGCACCTGTTGATCGCATACGTGCCACCGCGCTACCGCTCGAGCTACTTCAATCACATCTGGGGCGGCGGCTACGCGGCTGGCTACTACGCGTACCTATGGACGCAGATGCTGGACGACGATGCGTATCAGTGGTTCGACGACAACGGCGGGCTGACGCGCGCGAACGGCGACCGCTTCCGCCAGATGATCCTCTCGCGCGGAAATACGGTGGCACATGCCGAGCGAACCGGCGCGCCTTTTTACTTCACGGGCTCAGCGTTGCGAGTATCGAGTGTGACTGTATTCGCGCCCGCCTTCAGATCCACTTTCACGTGCCAGTACATCACGAGCTGCCCGATTTTCGCGGACGTCGTGACATAGTAGGTTCCCGGAGGTACACCGGGCAGCACAGCGTCGCCGTTGGCGTCGGCCTTCGAACCAGTCGCGGCGTCGTTCGTCACGGCGACGAGATACTTCCCGCATTCCGGCTTCTTCGCTTCGCACGCACTGTGAATCGCTTCTTGCGCGGACGTGTGTGCAGGCACAGGCGTGCCGCTCTTCGCGAGCACGGCGGCGACGGGATTCCGCATCAGCATGAACGCCGAACTTCCAAGTGGGCTCGGCGTGTTGGCTTGCGCCGGAAAGCCGGACTTGATCGTGAGCACGGCGTTGCCGAGGGGCTTTGCAGCCGTGGAAAAATTCGGATGAGCGTTCGAGGACGCCGCAGGCGAGGCGGCACTTGCGCTCGCGGTAGGAGCGCCCGGGGAACTCACCGCCGGAGACACATTTACCGGCGCGCTATCCGCCACCGCGGCAAACGTGCCGAGCGAGCACTTTGCCGTACGCTGCGCGTAAACCACGTCGCCGTCCTGGTTCTGTCCCATCGGCACACGGCCGGTGACTTGAATCTCGCCCGAGCCGGCGAACGTATTCTTCTCGCCGAATGTGAGGTCGATCGGCTGCTTGCCTTGTGCCGCCAGACGCAGCACCGGGTGTTCGCCGTTTAAATCCACCGAGTACGGATACTCCGCAGCGATCAAGCCGCACGCGACGATCGCGCTGTTGTCGCGGAAATCGATATCTGCGCCGCCGGGAACTTCGAACTCGCCGGTCATGCGCAAACCGACGGGCGCAAGCGCAGGCGCGGATTTTTTGGCGGGCGCTTCGTCCGAGCCACCGAAAATCCCGGCGATCGACGTAAGCGCGCTTCCCATGTCTTGAGATTCGTGCACGGGAGTGTTCGCGAGCACGGGCGCGGGGCAAGAGCGTGTGCGCGGGGCAGTAATGATCTGCGGCCCCGTGTTGTAACTGGGGGTGGGCGCAGGTGTCGAATGGTATTCCGTGCTCGTGGTGGTCTCGGTCACGGTGTAGCCCGGGCCGCTCTGTTCGATCGTGCCCGATCCACCGCCGCGCTGATATGCCTCCGCTTCAAGGCCACTCATTTCGCGCGTGGTCGTCTGCGTTGTAGTGGTCGGCATGCTGCTTCCCGGCGAACTCGCGGCATACGACCCACCGCCGCCAGCCGTGGTGCCGACGACAATTCGCCCCGCTACTTGCACGGCCTGAGCAGGTCCGTAGAGTTTGCCATCGCGCCAACTCAAGGTGAGCGATTGCGGATCGTTTTGCAGATGGAGCGCGACCTTCGTGCCCTGGAATTCGATTTTGTACGAATGCGCGCTGGTCACCAGATCCGAGCAGTACATCTCCGCAATCCCCGGCGTGAAATCGATGCGCCAGCCCTTTCCTTCGTACCGACCGGCAAAGTAGAGTCCGGTCTCCGGCTTGTCGACGCCCACCAGTGCGCCGGCGAGATTAATGGCGTCCGCGAAAAAATTGCCGAACGCGTTGCCCGTGCATTGCATTTCGGTGCGTCCAGCGCTCAGGCAGCGTTGCAAACGCGCTTTATCGCGAGACACGCTCGTTGGGCCCGCGGAGACGGCCGGAGGAGTGTCCATCAGTTTCAGGTTCTGCTGAAGGACCGCGTCTTGCTTGTCCTGCGCATTTTTCCGTGCGCCATCCGCACGCGCGACCTGAGCCGCGTCGGGCTGCTTGCACGTCGGAAGGAGCTTCTTCAGCGTGCCTCGCGTTTCGTTGGTGTACGCGGGAAAACCATTGTGCTGGGGGCGGTCGGGATGCTGCACCATGCAGCTCGAAGTGTCCGACGTGTCCCGCATGTTGCAACTTTCGATCAGCAGACGCTCGCCGTTGCACACGTACGTTACTCCGGTGTGCAGGTCCTGCGCGGAAGCCAGACCGCCCACGACGAGGCTCGCCAGTGCAGCAACGGCAAGCGAGATCCGCTGAATCGCGCGCATCAGTTCTTCACCTTCTCCAGCCGCGGTATAGGAGTGTCGCGCTGAGGATCGATGCTGCCATCCTTATTTATCGTGAAGACGATCGTATGCGGGAGCATAAGTCCAAAATCGCCGGTGGCGATGATCTTGTCGCCCTCGATCTTGTAAGTGCCGTCTACGGCGTACATTCCCAACCCTATATACGCCTTTCCGTCCTCAAAGGAACAGTTGATTGTCCCGCTCGGGTCGCGATACTTCCCTTCCACTCCGCCGTGCCCGCAGGCAACGGCAAACGTAGCCGCAGCAAGCGCAGCCGCCAGAAACGCCCTCTTGAACGACGTGCGATTTTTCATCCCTCTCTCCTCGTAAACACTTGCGAACTCGCGTCGCTTGCTGCTTGCAAGCCGCATCGTTGCCGCCGGGCGGCGGCGATGCTAAAGTTGCCGCACCGCGTGAAATTTGTGCCCCCGCGTCGTTCTATATCCAGCAATGCGTAAAGGCCCGTCGAAAACCGTCACGACTCCTAAGCCTCCGGCGGAGCCTGCCCTGTTTGAGGTGGATATTCTGGACGTGCCGGTGGCAAACCGCCGGGCGCTTGATCAGCTCTTCAGCGTGACGTACGAGGAGTTGCGGCGCCTGGCGTCGGCCGTACGGCGCGGCGATCCGAGCGCGACGCTGAGCCCGACGGCGCTGGTGAACGAGGCGTGGCTGAAGCTGGCCAAGTCGCCAGACATCGGCGCGACGTCGCGGCTGCACTTCAAACGGATTGCAGCACGTGCGATGCGCCAACTGCTTGTGGAAGCTGCGCGGCGGCGCAACGCGGATAAGCGCGGCGGCGGGGCGGAGATGACGGTGTCATTCGACGACGCGCTGAAAAAGTCGCCATCAAGCGAGGACGAATTGCTCGCCCTGAACCACGCGCTCGATACTCTGGCCGAGATGAATCCGCGGCAAGCCGTGATGGTGGAGAGCCGGTTCTTCGGCGGCCTCGAAATTCCGGAGACCGCGGCGCTTCTGGGCGTATCCGAAGCGACCGTTCTGCGAGACTGGCGCGCGGCAAAGGCGTGGCTCGCGAACGAACTGCGCAAAGTATCGTAGGCACAGCGCGTAAGCGTCGACGCGCTCGCGGACGAATTCAATGGACAGCACGCGCTGGCAGAAAGTTCAGGCCGTGTTTCACGAGGCCGCGAGTCTCGCTCCAGCGGAGCAGCGTGGGTTCGTCGAATCGCGCTGCGAAGGCGACGCGGGTCTCGCCGCGGACGTATTCGCGCTGCTCGAGGAAGACGCGCGCAGCGATTCTCTGCTCGACCGCGACATCGCGCATGTCGCCGATCAGATTCTGAACGTACCCGCCGGCGGTTCCTTCGAAACACGAGATTTCGGCGCCTATCGCGTGATTCGCAAAATCGGCGAAGGCGGCATGGGCGTGGTGTTTCTCGGCGAGCGCGCCGACCTGGGCAGCCAGGTCGCGATCAAAGTGCTTCGCGACGCGTGGCTCTCGCCCGCACGACGCGCACGCTTCGCAGTGGAGCAGCGCACTCTCGCGCAGCTTAATCACCCTGGCATCGCGCGCTTGTACGACGCCGATACATCCTCGGACGGCACGCCGTTCTTCGTGATGGAGTATGTCGAGGGCGTTCCGCTTACCGAATATTGCCGGCAGCACAAATGCTCGATCGAGGAGCGGCTGCGCCTGTTTCGCGACATGTGCGAAGCCGTGCTTTACGCGCACCAGCACGCCGTGATTCACCGCGACTTGAAGCCGTCGAACATCCTTGTGAAAGACGACGGCTCTGTGCGGCTGCTCGACTTCGGCATCGCGAAACAAATCGAGACGCTGGGTGGCGCGGAGCAAACGATCACCGCTTTACGCCTGATGACGCCCGCTTACGCTGCGCCCGAACAATTCAGCGGCGAACAAGTCGGCATTCTTGCGGACGTGTATTCGTTGGGCGTCGTGCTGTACGAATTGCTCGCTGGGCGTTTGCCGTTCGAGGTAGCCGGGCTCACACCCGCGCAGGCGGAAAACATTCTCACCGAGCAGGAGCCAGAAAAACCGTCCGCCGCTTATGTCGACGAACACGCTGGCGATGCAACGAAGGGCTACGCTGCGACGGTGCGGCCTTCGGCGTGGGCCGACCTTGACGTCCTCTGCCTCACGGCGATGCACAAGGACTTGCGCCAGCGCTACCAGTCGGTCGAAGCGCTGGTTCGAGACGTCGATCACTATTTGAAGGGCGAACCGCTCGACGCGCGGCCGGACTCGCTGCGCTACACCACGGGAAAATTTATTCGGCGAAATCGGCGTTGGCTTTCGGCTGCCGCCGTGGCGCTGGCGGCCGTGGTTTCTTTGATCGTGATCTACACGGTGAAGCTGACGCGCGCGCGAAACGCCGCGGTCGCGGAAGCCGCGCGCGCGAAACGGATTCAGGATTTCACGGTGAACTTGTTTCAGGGCGGCGATCCGTCGGCCGGTCCGGCGGAGGATCTGCGCGTCGTCACGCTTCTCGACCGCGGCGCGCGCGACGCGCACGGTCTCGATGCTGACCCCGCCTCGCAGGCCGACCTCTACGACACGCTCGGCGGCATCAACGAGAAGCTCGGCCGCTTCGACCAGGCCAACACCTTGCTCGAATCGGCGCTGAAGGAACGCAACGCCACCTTCGGCCCGGATAGCACCGAAGCCGCCGCGAGCCTGCTCGCACTCGGCTCATTGCGCGACTCGCAGGCGAAATACGACGAAGCCGAGAAGCTCACGAGGCAAGCGCTGGACATCTATAAGGTCAAACTGAAACCTAACGATCCCGCGATCGGTAAGGCCATGTTGCAACTGGGTGGTGTACTCGAAGACCGAGGCCAATACCCGCAATCGATCGCCGTGCTCGAGAAGACCGTGGAGTTCTTTTCGGCGCCGGGCGCGTCGCAGGCCGATCTGGCCGATTCCCTGCACGAACTAGCAAACGCGAACTACTACGCGGGCAATCACGAAGTTTCGAACGGCATCAACCTGCGCGCGCTGGTGATGTACAAGCAGATTTACGGCGATAAACATCCGCGCGTAGCCGACATTCTTATCAACCTCGGCGCGATCGAGTACGACTCGGGCCACTATACGGCCGCGGAGATGTACGACCGCCAAGCGCTTGAAATCGTGCAGAACTGGTACGGGAAGGACAATGTCGTCACGGCGAGCGACCTGACGATTCTGGCGCGCGCTCTTGTCCACGAGGATCGTTACGATGAAGCTTCCGCGCTGCTGCAACAATCGCTTGCGATTAAAGAGGCGGCGTACGGCAAAGTCCATCCGACGGTCGCTTCCACGTTGAACGAGCTCGGCAGCGTCGCGCTGAGAAGAGAAAATTACGACCAGGCGATCGCGTACTTCACACGCATGGCCGACATTTGCCGCGCAGTGTACGGCGAGCACCACTATTGGTACGCGACCGCGCTTTCGAATATCGGCAGCGTCTACTCCGCGGAAAAGGACTGGCCGCGCGCGGAGAAGCAATACCGTATGGTGATTCCGATTTACACCGAGGCGCAGTCGGCTACTAGCTCCAACACGGGAATCGCACGGATCAAGCTCGGGCGCACTTTGTTGCGCCAGCATCGCTATGCGGAAGCCGAAGCCGAAACGCGCGCGGGCTACGACATTCTGCTGCCGCAGATGGACCCGAAGGTCACATGGATGACGAGCGCGCGTACGGATCTGGTTGAGGAGTATCAGGCGCTGAAGAAGCCGGACGAGGTCGCAAAATTCCAGGCGCTCATCGCCGCGAACGCGCCGGAGACAAAGCCGACTTCGTCGCACTGACGCGCTCGCGTGCTACGCTGGCTACGAAATGAGCATCGCCGTTCGAGTGGCAGTTCCTGCAGACATTCCGAAGCTGCGCGAAGTGATTGATGCATCCGTGCGCGGCCTGCAGCCCGGATTCTATACGCA
>JBEKJW010000061.1:0-19841 GCA_050011035.1 Candidatus Acidiferrales bacterium | reverse complement strand
AGTCCCATGCTGTGGCTGGCATTGAAGCCCACCCAACACCGCCACATGGTTGTTTCGTTCGTAATGACGGGTGCAATCTGGCTCATGCTGACTTGCAGCGTGGGGTCACGCGGAGTGAGCATCGGCCCCCGGAACGTGTAGTAGAGGTGCATCACTCCGAACGTAAATGCAATGATCGCACTCAGAACCATGAGAATTTTTGCGGGCAAGATGCCCTCCCTATCGCGTGCGCGCATTGCTGATCTCATTCAGCTTTGCAACGATTTCTCCACTTGCTCGTCACGCGCCACGTTGTAGATTCTATGCCGCATTATTCTTTTGACGAAATACAAGGCCCGTACGCGTCCAAGGGCTCGCCCTTCACCACTTTGACGGATGGTTGGCGATACGATCAGTGTGTCTGCAGTGACCGAGCCAGACTAATCAAGTTTTGAGGGTTCACGCGAATGATTCCCCGGCGCGGGCTGTCGATATCGGCGATAGCAAAGAACGCGACGCATAAAACGAGGGGTAAAACTACCAATCGAGCAAGCTTCCTCCCGGCGCGGCGCGAATCATAACCAATCAACAGATTCGAAATGACGCCCACCGCTAACATCAGGCCCCATGCCCCGGGTGGGATTCGATTCCACCAAGCGGCCTGCGTGTACCCCTGTGAGTTCAACACGTCGTTCATACCTGAAAGGGTTAGGGCGAGCACCGGGGTCGGCTGCGCCTCAGCTGGAGACTGCACGGCGGACCACAATCCCGTTTGCAATTCGGAGGTCTTGGCATTGATGGTTCGAAGTTCTTCGGTATCGCCGACTTTGTAGAAGAGTACGCGCTGATCGAGGTAGTCCCTTAGGAGGACTCGCACTTTCGCTGTGTCAGCGGCTGGCAGGAGCGCAGCTCTAACGTATTCCGTGCCGATAGCGTTGGCTTCTTCTTCCTCATAGTTCTTGCGCTGATCGTATCGACTAACCGCCATTGAAAAACTGAACCCGATGATGAGGCTGAGAAGCGTCAGGGTGCCGGCCACGACAAGATCGAGATCGTGATACGCGTTTTCATCTAGCTCACCCTGCCTGGTACGAAGGAAGAACCCGAACTGGGCCGAGGCCCACATTACGAAGAAGGAGAAAACGAACACAAGCCACGGGGAGCGAATGAGATTATTCATACTTTGCAGCCTCCTTTCAGTTTCGGATACGGGCTTCATAGTAAATGAGAATGCCGGACACCGAATCCGAATGTGCAAACGGTGTGGCTGCCCAGTTGAGGGCGCTGCGGAACTTCAGACGGACCATCGCCGGCAAGATCGCTCAGTGCTTGATTACCGGGTGTTGAGATCTAGTTTCCGATTACCGCGTGTATAGGTATAAGTACTATTTATATATAGGACGTACGGGTACAACGAGACGATTGACGAGGGGGGAGCGCACTCCTCACAAGGGGGCACCGGGAAGTGTCCCTCAACACTGCGCCACCCGCCTCCTGTGAGTCGAGTCGGGTGGCCCGCGACGACGTTTTGAGATTGGCCCTAAATGTTGAACTTCCGCCGCAGTCCTGCAACGCCAATTAGCCCAGAACTCAAAAGGAGCAATGAGCCGGGTTCGGGGACGGTCTTGCCGCCATTCCCACCACCACTGCTTTCGCCAGTGCTAGGAGTGCCGTATACAGACCACCCTGGTTCTCCGGCACCAATACCCACTGTGAAAGTGTAAGAGGCGCCGGGGGCGATGGTTATTCCGGTAATTTCACATTCGTTGTCGTAGATCCCGGTGTTTGGGCCTGGATCGCCGGGGGCGGTACCGAGTGAGAGGGCGCCGCCGGGGCAACTGGTGAAATATGCCAGGTTGGTGCCGCCATATCCCGAGGGTGGCCCAACGACGAACTCGTAATCCGTCCAGGTCGTCCCGGTCGAATTGGTGATTGTAAAGGTGTCGCTTGAATCGCCGGCGCCGGATGAGTTAGAGCCGATGAGCGTCTGAGCGTCGCTGGTCTGACTGGAACTGTAACTGTTGGCAAAGGTTGGAACACCCAAGGTAGCTGCCGCAAAACCGATCACTGCTAGATAGAACGCGTAGGTTTTCAAATTTCATCCCCCCGGGGGAAACGAGCATTTCTCCCCTTAAATTAGCCGCGGCCTCACTGAATCACGTATGGGCCCGGAGCGTCTTGAATCAGGTGGTGAAATGTTTTGAAGACTTATGAAGACTATGTGGAGCTGATTGTAATGACCTTACGCCCACTGCGCGCACGGCTCATTGAGGCGCTTGAGGCTGGATATGCTGTCGCGCGATCGGATCAGCTCGAGCCGTGGCATCCGGTTGTGTAGTCGCCCTAAGAGGTCGGCTCAAGCCCTGATCTATTACGGACGCTCGAGGAGAGGCTCACAGATTTTTCCGGTCTAGCACTCTTAGTACGTAGTTCAGCTCGAAGCGTGACTTCGTTACGGTTGTCGCGGTGCCGGGCGTTTCATTCCAGTCTTCTCGATCGCAGTAGTTGCCTTTTCCGACGCGAGGAAGGCGATGAGCTGCTTGGATGCCTGGGGTTCCTTTCCTTCTTTCACCACGGCAGCAGTGAACACCGGGACGAACTGTATTTCCGCGGGGATCATTCCGACAAACTCGACGCCTGGAACGGAAAGGATTTCACTTGCCGGGAGTACGGCCATCTCCACTTCTCCGCTCGCTACTTTCTCGGCGCCCGTGATCACGAGCTTTCCCGCCATCGCGGCAGCGATGCCCAGGTTGGGAAATAATTTGGTCGTCAAGTAAATACCGGAACCACTTCTGATCCCGACAGATTTTGCGCGAACAAGGGCCTCTTTGAACGCATCAACACTTCCAATGTTTGGCCGAGGCGCTCCGGCGCGCACGCCGACTCCCAACGGAGCTTCGGCCAGATCGACGTCTGAACCGATGACGATTCTGCCTTCGGCAAATAGTTCGGCGAGCCCCTCTCTCGACAAGATCACCAAGTCGGCGGCCACACCTCGGCGAAGCTGAGCGCCGACAGTGTCAGGTCCATCTCCCTGGGACGGGCCGATCGCCGTGGTGACGGTGATGCCAGTGGCGTTCTCGAACTGAGGCAGAAGCTCCTGGCAAGCGGGATAAAAGCCACCCGACATTAAAAGTCTTACCTGAGTATTCATGTGGCCGTTTCCTTTCGGTGGCAATTGCCAACATCGCAGGTAGAGCCGCAGGCTCGGCGAGAGCTGTTCCTATTTCAGCGTGACGACTGCGAGCTGGCGTGCAGTTCGCGCACCAGCGACACATATTCGGGATCAGACCGCAGAGCGTCAAACGCCGGATCGCTTTCGACAAAGATGACCCAACCTTCGCGGGAAGCGAGGGCGCGCTGCAGTTGCTGGAGACTCGCCTTCTGATCGCCGGCGAAGCTCAAACGCCGCGCGTCATCGGTCAGCAGATACGGAGGATCCTCGTGGGTCGCCTCGGTCGCGGCCTCGAGTGCGGCCGGATATCCGTGTTTCTCGTAGGCGGCCTCGATTTTGTTTGCATCGTCGGCTTTGAACTCGAGGTGCGCGACAGCCATCAGCTCCTGCATCGCGTGCGGCGTATCCCGCGTCACCGAATAGGCCCACCAAAGTTTGTAATGCGCCGTCAGAAAGTCCGGATTCTCCTGGACCACGGATTGCATTTCCTGAATCGCCAGCGGATATTGCCGATTGGTGTAATGCACCCAACCCAGATTGGTCCGCAGAATCAGAGCCTTCGGATCGAGAGCTAGAGCGGCACGCATCTGCTGTTCCGCCTCGGCGGGCCTTCCGTCGGTCATCAGCACGAGCGCGTACCAGTGGCGAGCGTCGACGTTGGTGGGCTCCAGACGAATGGCTTCCCGTAGTTCATCTTCTCCCGCGCGGGGATTCCACTCGTAGAACCAACTATTGAATCCCAGCGCCGCATGGGCTTCCGCCAGGTTTCCATCGGCGGCAATGCCCTGGAGCGCCGCGGCACGTGCCTGACTGCGGGCCTGATCGGTACTCATCCAGCCAAACTGTCCCAATAAATTGTAGGTAACTGCCAGCTCGGCATAGGCCCGCGCGTACTGCGGATCCTTCGCCACAGCTGTTCCAAAACTCTGCAACGCACTTTCCAACCCGGGATTCGATCGCTGCGCCAGGAAATACAACCCCTGCAGATACGCTTCGTGCGCCTCATTGCTGGTCGGAATGTGCTCCGGCGTTTTTTCGGCGAGCAAAGTGAGCGATAGAGAACGCGCGACGGCATCGGTAAGGTGGTTTTCAAATTCCAGAATGTCCCGGCTGTCTCCATCGAAACTGTCGGCCCATACGTAGGTTTGGTTGTCGCCGCGAATCAGCTCGGCCGTTACGTGAAGCCGGTTCCCTTGCGCTTTTACACCACCTTCCAGCACGTACTCCACACCTAGCTCTTTAGCGATTTCAGCGACGGACTTGCCGGTGGATTTAAAGGACATTGCGGAGGTTCGCGCAATGACTTTCACCTTGCCGCCCTCGGCCCGAGCCAGGCCGTTGATCATTTCCTCGGTCACTCCGTCCGAGAGATATTCCTTCGCGGGATCGCCGGTTTGATTCGCGAAGGGCAAAACCGCAATTGAAACCGGGGGGCGCAACCGCGCAGATATCCATTTCTTGTAGCTGAAGAACCCGGCGGCGATGATGACGGCGCCCAAAGCCGCCACCGCGGCCACAATTTTCCAGCTTCTATGATTCTCCGTAGCGAACGGCGTTGCATCGTCACTCGAGGAGAGTTCTAAGCCACTGTTGCCGTCCGAGTCGGCGGCAGAATTCTCCGGCAAAATGGGCGCATCGAGAGGCAACGCGCGGCCATCGAAAATTACCGCGATGGACCGGCCCGCCGGGACCTCGGTGCGGACTTGTGCGGTGAACTGATATCCACGGCCCGGGACGGTCACGACGTAGTTGGATTTGTCCGCGAGGCCCTTGCGCAGCCAGGAGACGTGCTGGGCCAGGTTGCTTTCCTCTACAAACGAGTCCGGCCAGACCGCCTTGAGCAACTCCTCCTTGCTCACCACGCGGCCGGGGTTCGCGACCAGGTAAAGCAGGACTTCAAAAGCCTTGGGGGAAATCAAAACGGGGGCGCCGTTACGCAGAAAGGCGCGCTTCGAAGGATCCACCTCGAATTCATCGAATCGGTATAAGCCCTTGAAGGCTAAAGGCATAGTGACCCTTCATAAATCTTCAAAAGAACTAATCTTGGCCTTCAAGACGCCCGGCTCGCGAAAGTGCTTTAGTGCCCTGTAGCACGGGAGCAAGTGAGGTGCTGATCGATGCGGTCAGGGGCCTACGACATCGAGAGTAGGCCGCCGATTCTATCAGCAACTATAGACGTTGGGAAGTTGTGCGCGTCGAGCGCGGGTTCACCTTCGATAAAGCCGCTGGAGGAGGAGGCCCTGCGCCACACGGCAATGCTTTTCGAGGGATTCGATTTCTTTCCGTGCCAGCTTGATTGCGGGCGGATTTCGCCGGCAGAGGAGAACCGCCATTGCCGCCACTGGAACCAGCCTCAACAACGCCGATGCCACTTTCGGCGGCCTAGCGAAAGGGGCTGCCCGTGTCCGCTTCCCCTCCCTTGCGGGAACCATCGAGCACGGGTCTGCTGGCGATTGTCTTGCTGGCTCCGGGCATATTCGCGTTCAAGCAGGGCTCAGCCTTCGGAACGTGGCGCGGACCGGATCCGGTGAATCAGCGTCTTACCGCAGCGGAACCGGAGAATATTTGGGAGCGGCGTTCTGCAAAAATGGGGTTCGCGATGGAGGGAGTTGATACCGGAAATCGCCGTTCAGCGCTTCGAACCACGTCGGCCTCTCGACCGCGCTGAATTTTTTCCGCGGGTTCTGTCACTTAACGTCATGCCGGGGCGTTGCCCCTGATTTACGCGGTTAATCGACTGATCCAACCCGGCCCCCGGCCTTCACAAGTCAATTCGCGGCGCGTGTTCGCTTTGTCGCTGGAGCAATCGTCGCTCGCAGATTGCTCCAGCGCTCCGCCCGGTCATCGGCAAAGCGAGCTTCAGGGTTTTGGTTTTTGGTGTTAATTAACCGGCTTCGTCGTTCGCGCCGCGGCCGGCGCAGTAAGTTGACGCGCCGTGTTAGAAATCGCCGGCGCTGCCGCGATCGGCGTCCCCGCGCCCGATCGCGGCGCGGATTTTGTCGCTCCCGCCGGCTTCGCTGCTCCGCTTTGCAACTTCTTCGCGTTGCTTTGAATTTGCGCCTGTCGCGCGGTCACGTCTTTCAGCCTGACGGTCTCATATCCCACGCGCTTGGCCACGATTCGATAGTCGAAGGCCACGTTCGACGTCCCTCCGCCGCTCTCACGCACCTCGAACCCGCTCGCCGTTTTATTGGCTACGTATAGGCCTTTGCTGTCGCCGTTCGGCGTGAGGTACACGTGATAGCCCGCTCTTGCGTTCACTGTTTGCGCGAACGTCGCCTCCAGCGACACTGTCGCCGTTCCATTCGCCAGAGTGGCCGAGCCAAAATCCTCGCTCCAGTTCTCCGGCGACTGCATGGAATACTGAGCCACCTTTCGCGCGCCATCCACGGTCGCGATATCAGTAATGCTTCCCGTGCAGCTAAAATCGCCGTTCGTTTCGATTTGGCAGTAATTACCGGACGCGTTGCCGTAAGCCAGCAAGAGCGGTCCCGTCGCACTGCTAGCGTTCTCTATTTCTACAGTGGCCTCGTGGTCTGAATGATTATAAAACCACCCTGCGTCGTTGTCGTCGGCCGTGCCGAGAATGGCGGCAAAAGCGCTCGATCCGCTCACGTCACCCCAGACGCCCGCGGTTGCTGCGATCGCTCCGCCGTCGGTGCTCAAGGTTCCATTTCCGCCAAAAACGCCTGTGCCCCCTCCCAGCCCCTCGCCCTCAATCGCTTTACCCGCGCTCTGATTCTTGGCAAGGAGAGCCGAATAAGAACCGTTATTCAGAAACACTCCCGCCGAATTGTCATCCGCCGTTCCGAGAACACCCTGGTAGCCCGCGCCACTTCCACCGCCGGTGTCGCCCCACACGCCGGCCTTGCCACTGCCTAAACCAGTCGTGCTCGACCCGGAGGATGATCCGTAGACTCCTATCCATGGTGACTGTCCGATAACTCCGTAGCCGCTTGTCGAGTTCGATTGGCCATCGACTCCGATTGCCGAACCCGCGGTATTGGACGCCGTTCCCACGATTCCTGCCGTGGGATTCGTCGCCGTCAGTCCTGCGTTAAACGCTTGATTGGTTTCGAAATTATTTGGCGCTCCAAGCTCGGCCACGCCGGGAAATGTTTGTCCGGACGCAAAGGTAACAATGCCGTTGGTCGCGAACGAGAACCCCGTATCGGCGAGCGAGCCAGTAGGACCACCGGTGCCGTAGAAAAGATCGAGCTTGGCGGTCGGATTCGCGACGTTGTTTGTAGCGGGTTCAGCGCGAAATCCGAAAGCTAAATCTGCCGCCGCCTTAGTGCTACTGCTGTAGAGCGATGCGAGCCACTGGAACGAGTGTGACGGCTGGCCGGCCGAAGCGGTCGCTGTGCCTTGCGGAAATTCGTAGAAGCCGCCCCGCAGAATCTCGCCGCCGTTGATGTCGAGCGTCGAGGCCGGAGTTGTGGTACCCAAACCAATGCTCGAGCCCGATTGAAAGAGGATCGAATTGCCGAGATTCGAGCCGGAGGTCCAGAGCGGGATGTAGTCGGTTGTGCCGGTGCCGCTGGGAGTTGCTTGTGGAATGGCGTTGGTTGCGGATGTGCCGGCGGTCTGCGCGGATGCAATCTGTGGCGTTGCGATCACTGTCGTGTTGCCGCCGGCGATCGGCGTCGTTGCGCGCGCGTTCGATGCGGCGAGACTTTGCGTCGTTACATACGCGGAGGCGGGAAGTCCGCCGAGCGTATCCGCGTCGGCAGCTCTGAGCGCGTAGGGGACGCTGGCGAGCAGCACGCGCGGCATTTCGGCCGAGCGCGCGGTCGAGATGCCGAGCCAGCGCGGTTGTCCGGTGCCAAATAATTCGGCGGGAATTCCATTCACCGTTGCCCCGCCGAGCAGGACGTTGAAATGCCCATTCGCATCGGCCAGCACGTTCTGCGTTTCACTCCACAGCGCCGTGCCGCCGTCCTGGTCGGAGTAAATGGCGAAGGTGACGCTCGCGGCTCCCGTCACGGGCCGCATGGCCGCGTCTTTTAAGGTCCCGGCGAATTGCAGCAGGTGTGGCACAGTTCCGGCCGGCGCGTCGGGCTGACCAACTACGGGCACCTGTTCCGACGACGGGCTGAACTGCTGCGCCCTAGCACTCTGAACTCCTGAGAAGCAAACTCCGGCCGCAAGGATTAAAACGAGCGCGCAATGCTTCATAGCATTCCCCCCGATAGGCTCGGACGTAAGAGACCGTCCGTGCTGAACGTGTTCAGCGATGGCGGGAATGAACCACGTTTAGGCCTGGGACGTCTTGAATCGGGCGATGAACTGTTTTGAAAAATTATGAAGGCGGAATGAATTCGGTTGTAAAGGACTTACGCGAGTGCGGGCACGCCCGGAGTCCCCGACCCAGCGCCGCTCCTTCTGCGTACATGCAGTCCCGCGAGTAGCCGAGCGTGTCAAAACCGCGCTCCGTCTATTTCTTTTCCTCGGCCATCGCCAACACGCTGAGCCCGCCAACCACCCGCTGGTCCCGGCTTTGGGTGATATGGATGAGGGCGTTGCCTTCGGGCAACACACCGCTCAGCATGAACCGGCGGCAACTCATCGGGGCGATCTTCACCGTCACTTCCGATGGCGCCCTTTCCAGTTCGGCGGCGCCCGCATCGGCCGAGGCGACGATCCCGAGGCGCTCGACCTTGCCAGGCCTGGTGAGGACGGTCCGTCCGCCCGGCACGCCGGGGAGAAAAGGCTCGATCTCGGACAGAGGGGCCTGCCGCGCCGCAACGACGAAGCTCTGCTCTTCCCTACCCCCGTTACAAATCTGGAAGGAATATTGGAATCGATGCCCATGCGCCGGTCCGACCATTAGCACGCCGAGATTGTGCTGCGCGATACTCCAGTTGTCGCCCGGGCCGGCGCTGCCGTCGAGAACGGGATCGCTCGCTAGAGGGTACGCAATGTTGCTGGCATAGGTCCACGCGATCAGGCACTCATGCCCGCCATTCTCAAAGCTCGGCGTCCATTCACTCGCGCACTGAATTGGGACCGAGGCGCTGGCAGCGACCTGCGCGATCGCAGTAGAGTTGAGGACATCGTCAGGCGGCAGCGCAGACAACGGGATCGGGCCACCAGTCGGGATTGCCCAAACGACTTCCAGGAGCCACGGAAGTTCGGTGGTGCTGATCGGCGCGCCGGTTGAGTTGTGCACACGCACCCAGACGTCGTAGGTTTGTCCTGCCACAGGACTAGCCACCACCGTCGCACCGCCCGTACCCGGCTCCGCAACCCAGATATCCGGACTAGTCCACCACTGCGGGCTGCCGTGACGAATAATTAATCCGCTCATTGTCGCCCTCGCAAGCGAACCCTCACATACGAATGAGGCGATGTCAAGTACCGCCGGACGCATTCATCAGCCAGTTAACAGAACGACTACTTAGCGCGAGTGATCGCCTTCGGTTGACGCGCAACTTGCGAGCTGAGCGCGCAGGACGGAAAGCTTCTTTTAGTTCTGGGAAGCGGTCAGCGGCAATGTTGTACCGAGTCCGGCGTAAAGATACCGATCGCCAAAAGCCTTCTTCAGCGATGTGAAGGCCGGCTCACCGGTGCAGTGGCCTGGCGCGACGTATTCCACTTTGAATCTATCGTGCAGAGCTGCAACGATCGCCTGAATGTCCGTGTCGCTCGCCACCACGAGGTGAAAGCCTCCGGCGACCAGATGGATTCGCGGGTTGATTGCGCTGGCCGCTTCGACGATTTTGTCTAGGCCGGGATGCGAGCAGCCCACCACAATCGCCATGCCGTCCGGCGTATTTATCGCGAGCGACAGCTCGTGCAACTCCAGCGTTCCCGCCTTCTCGGACACCAGTGAAATCAAATGGATGTCCGAAGCGATCTCGACACTTTTGTCGACAAGTTGAAAGTTGGCTCCTGGCCACGCCGCACCAAATCGCATCACTTCCGGCGGCGCGCCGTCGTAGTAACGCTGTTCCTCAGGCAGAGATGGGTCCTTGCGATAAAAACTGCTGGGTAAGTCGCCGCCGTAAACCCCGAACGCTTCCTTGGGCGCGTAAATCTTCACCGTCGGATTCACCTTTAATACGTAGGTGAGCCCTCCCATGTGGTCGCCGTGCCTGTGCGACATCACAACGAAGTCCAGCTTGGTCAGGTCGACGCCCTTGGCTTTCACGTTCGCCGCAAGAATGTCAGGGTTGTTGCCCGTGTCGAACAGAATCCGTTTTCCGCCGTATTCGACAAGCGCCGCATACCCCCAGTCTTTCTGCATCGTGGATGTTTTGCCAAACGCGTCATAGAGAACGGTGATCTGTGCGTTGCCGGCAGCAGCGCTCGCCCTGGGAGCGCCGCATAGTGTCGCGGCGCACCCAATGACAAGCACGAGCGTCAGAAGACACGAAACCACCCAGTGATTGGACTTCACTTTGTCCTTCCCTGCTTTGCAGTACTGACGATTCGTGGCCCTCGGCGACGCGCAGCAAATGTTATTTCACGGCCGCGCTTCGTAAACAATGTTGAACGGCGTTTCCGCGGCGCGGCGAAATCGCGTGAAGCCCGCGGCGGTAACCACGTCGCGAATCCGTTTTTCGCCGGCCTGCGCTCCCAGGCACGCCGCCACTTCCTGCGACCGCGAACACGGCGTGCAAAGCAGCGTGGAGAATCCGTAGTAGACCCGGCCAACCGGATTGAGATTGTCCTTCAATTCATCATTCGCGAACGGCTCAACGATCATCCACGAGCCATCCGGCGCGAGCGCCTGGCGAACGTGTTTTGCCGCGCCGACGGGATCGCCCATGTCGTGCAAACAGTCGAACACCGCGATGAAATCGTAGCCGGTACCGGGAAATTGTTTCGCGGGCGCGACTTCAAACTTCACCCGATCGCCGAGGCCTTCGCGCTTGGCAGTGTCTCGCGCACCTTCCACAGACTTGTCGTGATAATCGAAGCCCGTGAAGTGCGCTTTCGGATAGGCCTTCGCCATCAGGATCGTTGAGGCGCCCTTGCCGCAACCTACGTCCGCCACCTTCGCGCCAGCTTCGAGTTTTTCTTTGACGCCCGAAAGAGCCGGGATCCAGCTGGCGACGAGATTCGCCGCGTAGCCGGGGCGGAAGAATTTCTCGCATCCGTGAAATACGAATTCGGAATGCTCGTGCCAGCCCATTCCCGCGCCGGACTTGAACGACTCCACGATGCGCGGCACCGCGGCCAAAGACCCAAGCGCGAGTTCGAACGCTCCAGGCAAATACGCCGGACTATCTTCGTTCGCCATGGTGAATGCTTGTTCAGCGTTGAGGCTGAACTTTCCGGATTTGTCGTCGTAGGTCACGTAGCCGCCGGCCGCTTGAGACGCGAGCCATTCGCGGATGTAACGTTCGTCCGTTTTCGTTTTGGTTGCGAGTTCGGACGGAGTCATCGCGCCTGTGGCGAGAGCCTTGTAAAGACCCAACTTTTCGCCGATCACAACCATTCCAGCGTGGACGGTTGCTCCCAGGTCGGTCACAAACCGCCCCACGAATTCATTCAGTTTTCCCATATCCAACGCGCTAGCCGAAGCACTCATGCAAACTCCTCCTTATAATTTCGGGTATGGAAACACGTCGCGGGGGGTCGTGCCTTACATCCCTTACTAGCGAGAAGTTACAACTGAGGAATTGCGGAAGTCAACGGAAACTCCGCGCGTCGGCCTGTTTATTGGGACAATTTTGGTCCAGTGCCTGGTAAACGTCGTAACCAGCCGGCGGTGACGCCCCTAATTAAGACTTATACGAGGCCCGTGATATAGACTCGCGGCGCGGCGCGTACTACCAGAGAGACCCTCACACACGGAATGCCTCCTGTCATCCAGGTCAGCCGATTGCGCAAGACCTACGGCGCTACAGTCGCGGTCGACGACGTGTCGTTTGAAGTCGAGCAGGGCGAAATCTTCGGCCTGATCGGGCCGAACGGCGCCGGGAAAACCACCACGATGGAGTGCATCGAGGGAATCCGCGCGGCCGATCGCGGAACGATCTCCGTGCTGGATCTCGATCCGTCACGGGACGCATACAAGCTGCAGCATCGAATTGGAGTCCAATTGCAGCAGGCACAGCTGCAGAAACGGATCAAAGTTTGGGAGGCGGTGGACCTTTGGGCCGCGATTTATCGCAAGCCGGCCGACTATGGTAAGAAATTGCTCGAGCAGCTTGGGCTCGCCGAGAAGCGCAACGCGTGGTTCATGACATTGTCGGGCGGGCAGAAGCAGCGCCTGTTTATCGCGCTCGCGCTGATCAACGATCCGGAAGTCGTGTTTCTCGACGAGCTGACCACCGGCCTCGACCCGCAGGCGCGCCGCGCGATCTGGGATCTAGTGCGCGGCATCCGCGAACGCGGCAAGACCGTTTTTCTGACGACTCATTTGATGGAAGAAGCGGAACGGTTGTGCGACCGCGTGGCCATCATCGAACACGGGCGCATCGTGGACTTCGACAAACCGCAGAGCCTGGTCAACCGGCATTGCCCCGAGCGATCCGTGATTCTCGAGACGGACGATCCGAATGCGGCCGAGCGATTCCGGGCGATGCCGCAGGTGGAAACCGTAACGTGCAGCGGCGCGGAGATTGCGATTCGCGGACGCGGCGACGACCTGGTGACCGAAGTGATTCGCTGCTTGTCCGAGAATCGGATTCGCGTGACGGATTTCCGTACCGTGCTTCCGAACCTCGAAGACGTGTTTCTGAAATTGACGGGTCGCTCGATTCGCGACTAGGCGGAACAAATCGAATGTTGCACGGACTGTGGAAACTGACCTGGGTGGAGCTGAAGATATTTCTTCGCGAGCCCCTCGGAGCGATCGGAACGATCGTGATTCCCGTGGTTGTATTCATCTTAGTGGGCCGGGCCATTGTGCCCAAAGATCTGTCGAAATTCGCGCCGGCCAATCTTCCCCCGAACAGCTTTATCGGCGTCGGCCTCCCCGTATTCGTTTCGGTGTTCATTTCGATCAGCGCGGTCTTGTCGCTGGTGACCATCATTTCGATTTATCGCGAGGGCGGCATCCTGAAGCGGCTGCGCGCGACGCCGTTGCGGCCCCAGACAATTCTCACCGCGCATGTAATCGTCAAGCTGTTGCTCACGGCTGCGACGATCGCTCTGATGGTGATGGCGGGAAAGCGCTACTACCCGGTGGGCATTCACGTTCCGTTCGTGAAATTCACGATCGCGCTCCTGATCAGTACGTGCAGCATTCTCTCCATTGGATTTCTGATTGCCAGCATCGTGCCCACGGCGCGTTTCGCGCAGCCCATCGGCGCCGTGATCATGTACCCGATGCTCGCCGTGTGCGGACTTTTCGTGCCGATCGCATTGTTGCCGCCGATACTTCGAATGGTGTCGAAGGTCGTGCCGCTCACTTACGCGGTGTCGTTGCTCGCAGGAATGTGGAAAGGCGACGCGTGGGCCGCGCATCTGGGCGATTTGGCGGCTCTCGCCGTGCTGTTCGTTGCGTTCACAGCGCTCTCCGCGAAAGTATTTCGATGGGAGTAGCGCAGACTTCCCCGCAGTTGTTTCGCAGCTTCGCGCCAAATCGACTTGTCAGGTGACCCAACTGAGGCTTACTCACGGCAAGCTGGCCAAGAAGGCGTTGATTTCGCGTATCACGTCGCCTTCATTTGATTGGAAGACGTAGTGATCCGCATTCGGCAATCGAACGACGCGGACCGAAGCAACTCCGTTTTCCAAAGCCTTAGCCTGTGCTTCAACGTATGCGACGTCCTTGGCCTCCGCTGCCGCGAAGCCTGCGGGATCGTCCTTAAAGCTTTCCGCCAGGCCACCGTGCGGGACCGCAAAAATCGCGAGGACCGGAACTGGGATATTGGTGAACTTCTCTTGACCCTCCAGGATCGCCTGATCCGCGAGAGGAAGTTCCTCCGGTGGTTGCGCTCGAGCCGGTAACGATTGCAGCGCTTTTTCCTGCTCCTGGAGTTCCCTTTCAAATTGCGGAAGATCGGTTTGCAACAGTTCCCCGATCAGCTGCTTCTGGTCTTGCGGCCCTTTGCCCGGGATAAACTCATCTAGTTTTTTCCGCAGGGCCAGCGCGTCAATCAGCAAGTCTCCCTGAGATCGATCGTAGTAGGCATAGGCATACGCGGCTTCGAGGTAGATCAGCCCTGCGACCTTCTCGGGATGCCGCGATCCGACGGAACTCAATTCTTCACCGGCGATGGAATGTCCAATCAGAACCGGCCGGTTCAGCTTGAGTGCGTCGATCACCGCCAGCACGTCATCGCCCAGCCGATCCGCCGAGTAATTTTCCGCTGAAGGGGCAGGAACTGAGGAGCGGCCAAATCCACGTCGCGTTATCCCGTAGACATGGCAGGTCGCAGTCAGCTTGGGCGCGAACGTATCAAATATGTTTGCGGTGTCTCCGAGGCCCGACAATAGGATCACCGGGCGTCCGGATCCGCCCCAGTCGAGGACCTCCAGCTTGACGTCCGTGTCCACCTTTATAACTATGGCGTGTGGCAGCGGCTTGGGTGCTGACGCATCTTTGGCAGCATCCTGCAGGTTCTGGGCGCGCACGGAACTAGCAGCGAGCGTTGCGATTGCGACGGCCAACAAGAAACATTTTTTCATTTTCGATACTCCGGCCCGCCGCCAAGTATCACACTTATCCGCACGACCGACTCTGTGATTGAGTCAGCAAAAAAGCTGCCACCACCGATGAATCATGTTTCAAGAGGCCGACCCGGCAGGCAGTGCAAGCGAGCAATTCCACCCTCAATGCATGCAACTAACCGGGAACGGGCCGCTTTCGTCGCGGCCCCGGACGGAACCTAGTGGGCAAAGGAAGCGTTCAAGATGCTTTTCGTAATGGTGCTCTATCTTTTTCTGTTGGCTCTGCCGCCACTGTGTTTCCTTGTGGCGGCCATCGCTGAGATCAGACGATCCGATCAAAAAGGGCGAGGCTTCTTCGTCCGGATGGGCGAGATTGCGGCCGGAATCATCATGTTCGTCACATATTACAAATATCCCGGCGTCCTGCAGATTACCTCCAGCACTCCAAGTTGGACAATGGTGTGCCTCTCGCTTCTACTGGGCGGCCTGTCGCTGGTCAGCAAATATGAATCGCGGCTTGCATTGCGATGTGTGCTTCTCGGAAGCGCTTCCCTGGCCTGCTTGTGGTACTTCAAAGGCGCCTATCAACATTGAGGCATGTGGTTCGGAGTTCAGTCAAAAAGCTAGCAGGGCTGTACTTCCCGAAACGTACAAACCGATGATATCAACTCGGGCCAAAATCACATTTCCGGTAACGCGACTTGTCAGGAGTTGTCTCGTTGTTTCCCTAAAGATTCGTCAAGGACGGCCTACTGGGTGCAGGCGCAGTCGATTTTGCCCATTTCCACATAGAGCTTTCGACAATCGTTGGGGAGCAACCATGATTCGCTGTACTCGTCGCCTCGCTCGTTGAGCTTCAAAACGAACATCCTCATTCCAACGTAAATACTGCCATCGGCAGTTATCGCGATAGAATTTGGATATTGCTGCGCTATCCATCTCGGAAATGTGTGGAGGATTTTCAATTCTCCGTCTTTTGTAATCCTGCACAGTGAGTGCGTGGTTACAAAAACAACGGAACCATCGCCCTCTTGTGCGAACGCGCTGGGAGTTCCGTCCAGCTTGATAGATTCTTGGAGCGTTAAATTCATCGAACGGGGCAATGAGTAAACCAAAGCGGCGCCCTCATCCAGCCCCATGTGGTTAAGACCTGAGAGTATCAGGACGCCCTTCTCTAGAACGACCACCGCGCTCACGTCTTCATTGAAAACTCTTTTGGCCTCGCTGCCGTCTTCATTCGTAAGCCAGAGACCACCACCGAACTCACCGTCGTTGTATGCCAACAACCACTCATCATTAAGCCGGGTTGCGCTTCGCAGCCGGGTCATACCCTGCTGGCGGATTAACCGGGAGGGTAAAGTCGACGTTTCGAGTTGATCTTTCCGCCTCTCCGTAATATGTGCTTCACCCCGTTCCACGGTTACGTGCCAGTCCCGGCGAGAATAATTGAAGCAGCGTGTGTCAGATGCGCTCGCATTTCTCAACTTCTCATCCCCGTACACATACCAGCCTTGCGGCAGATCAGTTGACCGCTGGGCTGAAAGTTGGGCGAGGCCCTGAGCTGAAGCTAATATGCCGCTCAACGCTATTAGTATCGAGGTACCAAGAGTTCGGAGCTTTGGTCTCATCGCGCCCTCAGACCCCTAACCATGCATTCTTAAACCAGAATAATCGGGATAAGTTGCGGTGATCGAAAGAGTATCAACGAACCAGAAGCCGGGGAACGCGGTGGCCGTGCTGGCGCTTGATTAACGCCGCAATCGGAAACTACGATCCAATGTCCGGTAACAAGACTAACCGGGGTCTACGTACAAGCAAGTTAAGCTTCTAGGTTCTGAAGTCAGTCTTCCAGCGACGTGTAGCGGAGCTTGGAAACGCAAAACAGCCCCGGCAGCGCACTCCTCGCGCTTCCAGGGCCGTTTTGGTAGGTTCGAACTAGAACCGATTAGTTCGATTTGGGTCTTGCGAACGCGCTGCCGGTGGAACCCGACGTCGCCGTCGAGGTCGCCACGGGCGTCACTTGCGTAGTCGCTTGTGAAGCCGCATGCGACTTCTTCGCCATCGCACGGGCTGCAGCGGCCGTCTGCTCGAACAAGAAGTACACCAACGGTTGAGCGCTATCGCCCCCATCGATGGCTATCACGAGCGTCCCGTTGGTTACGAACCATACGTCGCCGTCATCGAAATTCCCTAAGCCATTCCCGGATACGCTGTATGTGCCGGAAGCGCTGGTGTCGGGTTGGTATGCCTGGCCGACGAAGATCTGGTCGATCGTCGCGGTGTAGTTTCCGTCTCCGTCGAGCTTGAATATCCCGACGCTCGAACCATTCACACCCGTCACATCCTCCGCTGTGCCGAACGCGAAAGTGCCGTTCAGTGAAGCGTTGGTGTAATTCGGCTGGGTACTCGATTGAGTGAAGATGTATCCGGAGCCGGCGTTATCGTCGGTGCCGATGGTGAACGCTGCGATCTGATCTTCCGAAGCCGTGGCGGTTACATAGCCGACTTCGTCAGACAGAGCGCCGTTGGTGAACAGCACGCGTCCATACGTAGTGTTGAATGCATAGGTGCCGTTGAACGTGTTGTTGGAAAAGCTTCCAGCGTCGTTGATGTAGTCGTTGCCCGCCGGCACGCCACCGGTCACGCTGAACGCGGCGACCGATACGTAATTGTTTCCCTCGGTGGTGTCACACTCGGTGCAATCCAGGCCATTCACGGAGTTCAGATAGTAGCCGCTAAGAGTTGCCGGGCTCGAGGCGGAGGTTTCCAGCCAACGGCCACTGAGCATGAACCCGCTCACGGTTGGGTCGTCGGTGGAGATGATGAACGCATCGCTGTCGTCGATGATGTAAATGGCGAAGTCGTACGTCACGTCACCTTCATTATCGGACGCTGAGTAACTACCCGTGCCGCGGCCGGTGTTCGCGTCGACCGTGCCGCTGAGCGTTCCCGAGCCTCCCGTCAGTGGGCCGGGGCCCGCGCCGGCACCGTAGTTCACGGAGCCCCCGATGTTCTCGTCCGCGACTCCACTTAACTGGCCAGACTCTGTATTTAGCCCGATCTGACCGGCCACGGCGACACGTTCTAATCCGTCTTCGGAGTTCGCCCATCCGTCCGCGCCAAAGGCAAAAGTGCTGGCGAGGCCGTTGAAGGCAAAGGCGTCGGAGTCTTGCACTGCGAGTTGACCTGCGGCGACGGTGCCTGTTCCGGTTGTGTTGTCAAACTCCTCGATCCGGCCCGGGCCAGCCTGAGGGTTGAGCAACACAAAACTAAACACCACCGCGCCCTCGTCTGCCACTGCTGCAGCCAGCTTGCGGCTCGACTTTGCGCTGCGCGCCGCCGATTTCACAGGTCTGCCCGGGTGAACGCCCTTCGCGACGTAATGCTTGCGGGCGCCCACCGGATGCGTAACGCTGTCGTCCTCATTGAAACCGAGATACAAGCAGCCGCGGCCATCGCTTCCGTACGAGAAGGAGCTCGTGTTCAGATCCACGTTTTGCTCTCCGGTCTCACCGGTCTCGAAACCTACGACGTCGAGTAGCCCGGCCGATAGCGTGGCTCCCTTGGTGGAAAATGTAACGCTGCCGGCGTACGCAATCGGTTCGTCGCTGGAGTCGTCGCCTTTCACCAGGAACGCGATCGAAACACCGGCGAGCGCCGTTTCATTGCCACGAGGAGCAGGCGCAGCCTGGCAGGCGGTGGTAACAACCGTGGCCTGAATCGTGAAACTGTCCGTCGCCGAAACCGCGTTGTTCGAGTTCGAAGTGGCGACCAGGGAGGCGGTGGGAGTGCCGGGAACCGTTGCCGGGGGCGTGTAGAGCACGCTGGTGGTCGTCGCGTTGGTAATCGTGCCGCAAGCCGGCTGGCAGTTTGTGGTGGTGCCGGTGGTGTAAAGGTTCCAGCCCACGCCAGGAGTCGCGCCGTCGTTTGCCACAGTGGCGTTGATCGTGACCGCGGCAGCGCCCGGAGCGATCGTGGTGATCGGATTGGTGATCGTCACCGTCAGCGTCGCCCCGGTGATCGTAAAGGTCGCTGAGCCGGACTTGCTCGTATCCGCGATCGAGGTCGCCGTCACAACGACGGTGGCGTTTGTGGGAACCGTCGGGGGCGGAGTGTAGGTCAGCGTGGTGGTCGTGCTGGTGTAGGTTCCGCCGCCCGTGACCGCCCAGGTGACGCCAGCGTTCGTGGAGTCGTTCGAAACCATCGCCGTGAGCGTGACCGGCGCGCCGCCGGCAGTCACTGTGCTTGGGGCCCCGGTGACTGCAACGGATATGACGCTGCGACCCTTGCCGCTGCAGCCCGCCATCAAAACCGCCACGCAAAGATAGAGCGCAAATCTGAGAGATAGAGTTTTCAAGGAAGCTCCATAAAACGCAAAATTTAAGTTCGTTGGGGGATGCCGGGGCTGGACAGCGTGGCAAACCGCGTCAGGCAGACAATATAGTCCGTCGCCAGCTATGACGCAAACGTTGAATCACGAATGTTTCGTTTGCGTGAGTTCTCGCGGTTGCACAACGGGCGTGCAAAAGCGCTATTGCGCAGGAATCCAATCCGTTTGCACTTTGGGAGGTTGGTTCAAAGTCTGCAAGACCACGCAATACTGTTCCGTCTTTTCACGGAGCGCGCTCAACTGCTCGGGCGTTGCGTTAGGTGCAGTAATGTCAAAGCGAAGGCGAAGACGCTCGAATCCGACGGGCACGTCCTTGGAAATGCCGAGTGTGCCGCGAAGGTCCAAATCTCCCTCGGCTGTAACTTCTATGCGATCCACGGGAATGCCCATCGACGTAGCAACCATCTGGCACGTGATCTGCGCGCACGCGGACATGGCGCCGAGCAGCATGTCGCCCGAGCACGCGCCGGTGCCGGCACCGCCGACACCCGCGTGGGCCTGGGCATTATAAATGGCGCGTCCGATAGCCACGGAACACGCGATCGGAGTTTCGGTCTGGCCGCCTCGCGCCTTCAGAGTGATTCGCGAAGCGTCCGGTTCCGAGCGGTATTTATCCTTCAGCGGTTTTTGAACCGACTTCAAATCCATAACGACCTCCGAATCCGCATCTCAAATCGAGCGAACAATTCGGGACTAGCGCGCTTGTACCGGGCGTAGCCTCTT
>JBEKJW010000060.1:0-19936 GCA_050011035.1 Candidatus Acidiferrales bacterium | reverse complement strand
GGAACGAGCGAATGACGATTCAGGTGCGCGAGGCCGAGGTGAAAAAACGGACCGACGGTTTGCGACGGAGTGTGAACGCGATTCACCGTTGGTTCTCCATCGGCGTGGCTTCGGGGCCACGCAAGACGATGTCAAATTTGTAGCCGAGAGCGTGCGATGGGATCGTCGTCGCGAAGTCGAACGCAGCGATCATGCGATGACGCGCCCGATCGTCGCGAATACTGTTGAAGATCGGATCGTGCGCCATGAGCGGATCGCCCGGGAAATACATTTGCGTGACGAGGCGCGAGAGCAAGCCCGCGCCAAACAGCGAAAAGTGGATGTGCGCGGGGCGCCAGGCGTTGGCGTGGTTCTGCCACGGATAAGCGCCGGGCTTGATGGTGACGAGGCGATAGTTCCCTTCCGCGTCGGTGAGCATGCGTCCGCAGCCGGTGAAATTCGGATCGAGCGGCGCGCTGTGCTGGTCGTTCTTGTGGCGATAACGGCCAGCAGCGTTGGCTTGCCAAATTTCGACCAAGGCGCCTGAAACGGCGCGGCCGGAATCGTCGAGCACGCGGCCGCTCACGATTATGCGTTCGCCAATCGGCTCGCCATTGTGTTGGGTGGTGAGATCGCTGTCCGTCGCGCCGACGGCATCCTCGCCGAAAACCGGGCCGGTAACTTCGCTCAGCGAGTGCGGCAACAAAATGAGCGGCTGCGTGGGCGCGCGCTTGCGCGAAGAGACGTAACTAGGCCAAAGGTAGTCGGGTTGCGAACGCGGGTCGGGGCGGCGAAATTGCGGGATGTCAGCCACTCACACGATATTCGTGCGGAGCGCGAGAGATGTCAACGGCAGACGCGTCGCGAACCGCGCGCATCACAAGCCAAGAAGCTACTCGGCGCGAGGCTGTAACCACGGCTTCGAGATTGGCAGGCGAATCTGGAAGCGGGTGTCGCCGGGCTGCGACTGAACTTGAATATCGCCGTGGTGCGTGGAAATGATGCGGCGCACCATATCGAGCCCAAGGCCGGTGCCTTCGCCCATTGGCTTAGTGGTGAAGAACGGCTCAAAGATACGCGTCTGAATGTTCGCGGGGATTCCGGGTCCGTTGTCACGAATTTCGACGAGCACGCGGTCGTTTTCGCGCGCGGTGCGGATGCGGAGTTCCCCTTTGCCCTTCATCGCGGACGCAGCGTTGTCGATCAGGTTGGTCCAGACCTGATTGAGCTCGCTGCCGCGCGCGCAAATCGGGGGAAGCGACTTGTCGTAATCACGCACGACTTCGATGCCGTGCTTGAGCACGTGATTCATCATTGTGAGCGTGCTCTCGAGGCCCTGATGGATGTCGACTTCCTGCTCGGGCGCCTGGTCCATGAACGAGTATTCCTTGATGGATCGGACCAGTTCGGAGATGCGCTTCGAACCGTTTTCAATTTCGCCGAGCAAGCGATAGGCGGTGAGGCGGCGGACGACACGCGAAATCACGTCGGGAAACGCCGCAGGGCCCAAGATTTTGAAGCCTTTTTCCAACCGTTCAAGCTCTGTGTGCGCTTCGGAGAGGAGCGGAGCGAGTTCCCACGCGTCCTTCACGCCATGCTGTTCGAGCCAATTCGAAATGGTATCTTCGCGATCGCTGTCGGCGACGGGATCGGGTACGTAGTTCTGCTCGAGGCGCTCGATTAACTCCTGCTCCGACTGGTCGATAAACTGAGTCTGTTCGTCCGTGAGCGTGTGATGGCTCACGCGCAGGCCGGCGAAGCGGAGAGCGTCAAGCGTTTCACGGAGCGCGGTGGACGAGCGGCCGATTGCCGCAGCAGGATTGTTCAGTTCATGCGCGAGTCCCGCAGAAAGTTTGCCGAGCGCCATCAGTTTTTCGCGCTGGACGTCGAGCTTGGTGGACTCGCGAATGCGGTCAGACATCACGCCGATGAGACGCTGCGCCAGCTCCGGAGCAACGGTGAGCATTTCGTTGAACAGGCTCTCGTGGATCAGAGCGGCGCGCGTTCGTGTGACGACGCGGGCAGTACCCCCAAAAGTCCGCATCCGTGAAAACGGCAGCTTGCCGGTGACTTGGCCAGCGCGAGCGATGTAGAGTGGCGCATCGGGTTGATCTTCGCGCTGGATGTTCGTTTCACCTTCAAGAATGAAGACCAACGTGTCGGCCACGACGCCTTGCTTGAACATGACATCGCCAGCCTCGGCCCAGACATCCCTTGCGTGGGCCGCGAGCCACGCTATGTGATCTTCCGGCAGATCGGCTAGTACGGGAATGTCGCGCAGCGCCTGCTGCAGCGGTTTCGCGCCGGGGCGCGGCGTAGTGGAAACGGGACGGAACGTGGTTTCGCTCATCTCAGACCTTCTTGAGGTACTGGTGCACGAACTGAATTGCGACGGAGCCCTCACCAACGCCGGAGGCGACGCGCTTCACTGAGCCCTGACGAACGTCACCGACGGCGAACACACCCGGGATGTTGGTTTCGAAAAGCCACGGATCGCGATCGGGCGTCCATCCGGTGGGGCGTTTGCCATCTTTCATCAGAGAGGAGCCGGTGAGGATGAAGCCCTTTTCGTCGCGCACGATCACGGTACCGAGCCATTCGGTGTGCGGCTCGGCGCCGATGAAGATGAAGAGCGAGCCCGCCTTGACTCGCGCCGTCTCTCCGGTTTGCGAACAGTGAACAGAAATTTCCTCGAGGTGATCGTTGCCGTGAACTTCAGCGACCGTGGAGTTCACTTCCACGTGAATATTTGGCTTCCGTTTGATTTCGTCGATCAGGTATTGCGACATGGTGGCGTCGAGCGACGTGCCCCGGATTAACATGATCACGCGACGCGCGAACTCCGCAAAATAGAGCGCAGCCTGACCGGCAGAATTCGCGCCGCCAACCATGTAGACATCTTCGTCTTTACACGCAGCGGCTTCGGTGAGCGACGAGCTGTAGTACACGCCGGCGTCCAGCAATTTATCGATGCCCGGAACCTCAAGCTTGCGCCACTGGACGCCTGTGGCGATAAGCAGCGCGTGACAGGAAATTTCGTGGCCCTCCGCGAGCTTCACGATGCGATAGGGGCCGTCGACGCGGAAGCCTACGACTTCCTGCGGCGCAAGAATCTCCACTCCGAAACGGCGCGCCTGCATCACGGCACGGCGGGCGAGGTCGCCACCGCTGAGACCCGCAGGAAAACCGAGATAGTTTTCGATGCGTGAGCTGAGGCCAGCCTGCCCGCCTGGAGCTTCGCGTTCGATCATCACGGTGCGAAGGCCTTCGGACGCGCCATACACAGCGGCGGCAAGTCCTGCCGGACCGCCGCCGACAATCACAAGATCGTAGAAGTCCTGCTCGGCTTGCGTACGCAGACCGAGCTTCTGCGCAACTTCCGCGGCAGTTGGCTCCGCGATATTCGTGCCGTCCTGGAAAAAGACTCGCGGAAGTTTGTGCGCCTCTTCACCGAGCGAATCGACGAGGCGCTTCACTTCCGGATCTTGCGGCTCCGTAGTCACGTCCAGGAAGACGTACGGCACGTGGCTGCGCGCGAGAAAATCGCGGATGCGGAACGACTGCGGCGACCAGCGGCTGCCGAGCACGCGCACTCCCTGGAACGGCGGCCGCGCCGTAGCCTGCCAATCCGCGAGCAGGTCGTCGATCGCGGGATAAAGCTTCTGCTCGGGAGGGTCCCACGGCTTCAACAAATAATTCTGAATCTGTACTTCGTTGATCGCGCGGATGGCCGCGTCGGTGTCCGCATACGCCGTGAGAAGCACTCGCTTTGCATTGGGAAACAGGCCTTTCGCTTCGGTGAGAAACGCGACGCCAGTCATGTGCGGCATGCGCTGGTCGACGAGAAAGAGCGCGACCGAATCGTTGCGCTTCTGCAGCGTGCGAAGGATGTCAAGTGCAGCGGCGCCGGAATCTGCGCGCATCACTCGATAGGTCTCCGCGTAGCGCTTCCGCAAATCGCGCTCTACGGCGCGGAGGACTTCGGGATCGTCATCAACAGAAAGAAGGATGGGTTTCGCCATGGGCGTGTCCTAAGTGCGCTTTACATGGTTACATGAGGTGAGATGAAAAAAAAGCCGCCCCGGATGCGGTTACGTGGGCGTTGTGGATATTTAAAGGTGTACCCCTGAATGCGGCTCTGCAATGCGTTTGGCCCCTTACAGCTTGTTCATGCCGTCTAGGGCGGCCACTTTGTAGGCTTCGGCGAGCGTCGGGTAGTTGAAGACGGTGTCGCGGAAATACTGAACGGTGCCGCCGTAGTAAAGCACGGCCTGGCCGATGTGGATGATTTCCGTGGCGCGCTGGCCGATGGCGTGGACGCCGAGCAACTTTTTCGTGTTGCGGTCGAACAGCAGCTTCAACATGCCGCTTTCGTCGCCCAGCATCATGCTCTTCGCGAGTTCGTTGTACTTTGCGACGCCGATTTCGTAAGGAGCCTTGCGCGCAGTGAGCGCCTCTTCGGTCTCGCCGACCATGGAAATCTCAGGGATGGTGTAAATGCCGAACGGGAAAAGTTCCGGCATGTGCTCGGCGGCGATGCCAAACATGTGGCAACTCGCAAGACGGCCCTGCTCCATCGACGTACTCGCGAGCGCGGGAAAACCGATGATGTCGCCCGCCGCGTAGATGTGCGGAACATCGGTCTGGTAGTGCTCGTTCACTTTGATCTTGCCGCGTGAATCGACGACGATACCGGCGTTTTCTGCGGCGATCTGGTCGCCATTCGCCTGCCGGCCAACGGCATAAAGCAGCGCATCGCCCTGCACCTTCTTGCCGCTTTCAAGTTCCGCGAAAACGCGGTCGCGACCGGGGTCGATGCCGACGCGCGTAACTTTCTCGCCGAGGCGGAACACAGTGTTGTTCTGCCGCAGGTGGTACGCGAGAGACTCCATTATTTCGCGGTCGACAAAGTCGAGCAGCGTGGGCCGCTGGTCGATCAGCGTGACTTCGCTGCCGAGCGTGGCAAGAAATGATGTGTATTCGAGGCCGACTACGCCTGCTCCGACGACAATTACTTCCCGCGGGAGGCCGTCCATGCTGGTGAGGCGGTCCGCGTCGACGATGCGCTTGTCGTCAAACGGAATATCCGCGCTGCGCGCCGGGCGCGTGCCACAGGCGATCAGAATGTGATCGGCGCGGAGCGTGGCACGCTCGGTATCGCTGATCACTTCGATCGTGTGCGGGTCGGCAAACTTCGCGGTGCCCTGGAAGACCTGAATGCCGTTGCGCTTGAGCTGCGCGCGGATCACTTCCGTTTCGCGCGCGATGGTGGCGCGGACGCGGAAGGCGAGATCCTGCATGGTGATGTCGTTTTTGCCGCGGTAGTGATCGCCGTAGAACGCTTTCACCGCGCTGCCGGTGAGCTGGAAAATCGCTTCGCGAACGGACTTGCTGGGAATTGTGCCGGTGTGGACGCAGACGCCGCCGATCATCGTGGTTCGGTCGATGACGGCAACCTTCTTGCGAATCTTGGCTGCGGCGATGGCGCCCTTCTGCCCGGCCGGGCCGCTGCCGATTACGATTAGGTCAAACTGAGCCTCACCCATTAAGCCACCCGTTCAGATGATTTTTGGATTCAACCACTGCTTTCGCGCGCGCGAGACGAACTCGAACGCCGCGAATCGAGCCACGTGCCCGGCTCATCGCACGGAAGGGGTGAACTGAGCGACAGAGCGATTGTGTATCGGCATCTTTGCTGCAATGTGAACAACCCTAGCATACTGAAAAATGCGGCGGCTCGCCAAGATTCGACGGGGCTGGGTGCGAGACGGTACAGAACGTGAAAATGCAGGCCCGCTTGACGATTCGGAAGGTTCGGAAGCGCTTCGGGGCATCGGTTGGGAGGACTAGGCCAGGACGATCAGCTCGATTTCCACACGGACGTCGCGCGGCAGGCGAGCCACTTCGACCGTGGAGCGCGCCGGCGGGTTGTGCGCGAAGTATTTCCCGTAGACTTCGTTCATCGCGGCGAAGTCGTTCATGTCCTTCAAGAACACGGTCGCCTTGACGGCTTTCTCGAGAGTCGAGCCCGATGCCTCGGCAATAGCTTTCACATTGTCGAGTACACGCGCGGTTTGCGTTGCCACGTCGCCTTCGACAATCTGGCCTGTGGCGGGATCGAATGGAATCTGGCCGGATAGAAAAACAAACCCGTTGGCGCGAACTGCCTGTGAGTACGGTCCGATCGCTTTCGGACCCTTTTCGGTGGAGATAATTTCTTTCACGTCGTCCTCCTGATTGTGATGGCTGCGTTCGATGATCGTTATTGTTCCGCTGCATAGCGCGCGCGGAAGTCCTGCGGGATGCCGGTGTTGTTGAGCCAGACGCGAAAAGTTGCCGCGAGGTCTTTGCCGCAGGTTTGCTCGATCGCCGAGCGCAGCACTTCGTAGTCGACTTCCTGCCCGGCCATTATGTTCATCATGTTCACGATGCCTTTGCGCACTTTTTCGCCGCCGCACTGGTCGTCGAGCGCGGCAAAGAGCAGTGGGGCTTTCGCAAGGCTGACTGCGCGCTGCGCATACGGATCGTCGGGAAGCGTCGCTGCGATCGACTCCTCCGTGAGCGGCTTCCCGTCTTTCTGCTGGCCCGCGAGATTCTGCAACGCTTGATCGTACTGGCGGATGTAGCCGGCGATGCGCGCACGCCGCGCTGCATCGCGGCCGCGTGCTTCGTCGATGACAATCGTCGCGTAGCCTGCGAGGCCGCCGCCAATCCCAATCGCGGCATTTGACGCGGGATAGACCTTGTTGGAGAACCAACCTTCCGCGACGGCCTGCGTGGCGAAGCTCAGGAATTTGTCGCTGTTTACGCCGAGCGCGAGCGCCGCTGGATTCACGAGCGCTCCGCCGGGAAATGAGAGCGCGGTTGCGCCGTCGGTGTCTGGGCCTTGCGGTCCGAAACCTTCGGATTCAACGACGTGCGCTGCGCGGATATTTTTGTCGAGCGGGCCGAACTGCTTTTCCATCACGGCCCACGAAGCCGCGATCTCAGAGTCAGCACGGGTGGGCGACTCCGTGAGAGGCTTCGCCGTCCAGAAATTCACCGCGTCTTTGCCGCGGGAGGCGGAATCGGCATATCGACCGGCGACGACGTAGATGTTGAAGTCGTTCGGCCCGAGCTTGTAGCGATACTCGGTCTCGGCACCGTCTTTTTTGCTACCCGCACGGGCGCCACGCGCGACGACGAGAAAATCATTCGGCACTCTGATGGTGTACTGCGTTTTGTCGGGTCGAACAGGCTCAGGGGAGAGCACATGGTTCGGCGGGATCATCACGGGCAGCCAGCCGCGCGTGCCGAGGTGAAAGTTATCAGCATTCAGCGTGATTTGCGGACCGGAGAGCACCGGCGCGCGAAACGTGTATTCGATCACGAGTTCGTGCTTATCTTTCACACCGAGCGGCGACGGAAACGGGATGCGCAGTGCATTAGGCAGCGTGGCTTGATATTCGGCGGGCAGCGGATTGGCCGAGGCGGACTTACCGTCGATCGTGACTTGCACGCCGGTGCGGCCAAACACTTTCTCGTTGGGGAAATCGACGTCGATGAAATCGAGCGGCGCGGTGCCGGTGTTTTGCAGCGTGTACGTGCTGCGAATCTGCAGTTCGGGCGAGCCTGAAGCGACGAAGTGGACGTCTTCGGTCTGCCTCTTGACGTCGTACTCCGGCGCCAGGGGCACAGCGCAGCCTGATGTGAAGAAAATCAGCGCGATAACTGCTACGAGGGCGAGCGAGACGAGAGCGCGGCGAATCAAGATGCTGCGATTTTACCGGGGTAAGGTGAGGCGGGAAAGGCGGATTATTGCGCGGCGCGGCCAAGCGAGCTCAGCCGAAGCGCCCAGTGCTCAGACGTTGTAGACGCGCTCGATATCAAACACGCCCGCGATGCGCTTGATGCCTGTGAGAATCCGTTCAAGCTGCTTGCGGTGCTGCACATCGAGCGCGACTTCAATTCGTGCCCGCATATTCTGCCCGCCGCCGCTCTCAAACGTACGGATGTTCGCGCCGGTTTCGCTGATCACGCCGGTGATGTCCGCCAGCATACCGGGCCGGTCTTCCGTGAAAATGCGGAGGCGCACGGGGAACGTCGCCTGCGTCTCGCCCGCCCATTGCACGGGGATGCGGCGCTCGGTCTCATAGAGAAGATTCTGCACATTCGGACAGTTCTTGCTATGCACCGCAATGCCGCGCCCGCGCGTGACGTAGCCGACAATTTCGTCGCCGGGAATCGCGTTGCAGCATTTCGAACGGTAGACCATCAAGTCGTCGTGACCGCGAACGATGATCGCGCCGTCGTTAATGCCCAGCATTTTCTTGACGGTCGAGCCGAGCTTCGGTTCTTCTTCTGCGGTTTCTGCCAGAGTCTGGCCGCTGGCCTTCGCGAGAACCTGGCGCGCCGACCATTTTCCGTAGCCAAGATCCGCGTGCAGATCTTCAATTTTGCCGCAGCCGTATTCGGACGCTACGCGTTGCCAGTCTTCGTCGGTAATTTTCTTGAGTGTGATGCCCGCAGCGCGCGCTTCCTTCTCGAGGAGTTTGCGGCCGACGTCCTTCGCCTGTTCGCGCTCGTGAAGGTTGATCCACTGGCGGATCTTGCTGCGCGCGCGCGAAGTCTGCACGAAGGAGAGCCAGTCGCGCGAGGGCTCGTGGCCCTTCTGCGTCATGATTTCGACAACGTCGCCATTCGACAGCGGATGACGCAGCGGAACGATGGCTCCGTTCACGCGCGCCCCGATACACTGGTGGCCCACTTCGGTGTGAACCGCGTAGGCGAAGTCGATCGGCGTGGCCAAGCGCGGCAACACGACCACGCGGCCGAGCGGGGTAAACGTGTAAAGCTCTTCGGGATACAGGTCCACGCGCAGCGTCGAGAGGAATTCGCTGGGCTCCTGCATCTCCTGCACCCACTCGATCAGCTGGCGCATCCAGACGATGCGTTGGTCGTCAGCGTTGGAAATTTCGCGCGCGCCATCCTTGTATTTCCAATGCGCCGCGACGCCCTGTTCCGCAATGCGGTGCATTTCCTGCGTACGAATTTGCACTTCGAACGTCTGGCCGCCGTGAATCAGCGCGGTGTGCAGCGACTGATACAAGTTCGGCCGCGGCATCGCGATGTAATCCTTGAAGCGGCCTGGCACGGGCGGCCACATCTGGTGAATCACGCCGAGCGCAGCGTAGCAATTCTTCACCGTATCCGTGATCACGCGGACGGCGAGAAGATCGAAAACCTGGTCGATGTTGCGCTGCTGCTTCTGAATTTTCTGGTGCAGCGAGTAGAAGCGCTTCACGCGCGCCTGCACTTCCACCGGGATTCCCGTCTCGACCATCTTGTTGCGAATGGTTTCCTGCGCGTCCTGCAGGAATTTGTCGAAGACTTTGCGTTTGGTGGCGAGCTTTTTGTCGAGATCCAGATACGCGTCGGGCTCGAGATAGCGGAAGGAAAGATCCTCGAGCTCGCCGCGAATCAAGCCCATGCCCAGGCGATTGGCGACGGGAGCATAGATGTCGAGAGTTTCGCGGGCGATGCGCTGTTGGCGCTCGGTCTCGAGAAATTCGAGTGTGCGCATGTTGTGCAGCCGGTCGGCCAGCTTCACGACAACGACGCGAACATCGTTCACCATCGCGAGAAGCATTTTGCGGACGTTTTCCGCCTGACGCGCTTCAGGTGCCATTAAATCGAGGCGGCTGATCTTCGTCGCGCCTTCCACAAGGCGCGCAACGTCCGGACCGAACTGTTCGGAAATTGTAGAAAGAGGAATCTTGGTGTCTTCAACCACGTCGTGAAGCAACGCCGCGCAAAGCGACGTTACGTCCAGCTTCATGTCCGCCAGGATGTGCGCTACTTCAACGGGATGCGAAAGGAAGGGCTCGCCGGACTGGCGCACTTGCGTCTTGTGCTGCTCGGCGGCGAAATCGTAGGCGCGCCGCAAAAGCTCAAGGTCGTCCCCGGGGCGGCTGCGGCGGACCTTATCCATCAATTCAACAAAACGAAGGTCGATGCTTCGCCGCGCGGCCTGCGAAATCACGGGTTTGCCGGCCGTGCTCATGTTTTCCTATTTTAATCCCGGCGTGGTCCTGCAGTCGTAGTTAGGTGCGCTGGAGTGTATCGGTTTTCCAAATGCAAGCTATTCGATTCGTCAATGGAGGGGCGCGATTCAGGGTCGAACCGCTGGAAGCTTCTGCTGCGAAAGGAGTTACTGGCCCTTCTCCACCGGGTAGCCTTTGGTGATCCAATCGGTGTTGAAGTCGGTGGGAAGCAGCAGGACGCGTAAGTGGGTGAACCCCATGTCATTCAGGGCGGTGAAGGCGGCGCGAATGTTGGGGCATTTTTCCAGCGGACAGCAGCCGCAATAGATCACGAGATTTGTGTCGCGAGGAAGCGGCTGCGCGAAGGATTTCAAATCGGCGAGGCCTTCGGGCTTGCCCGCCGCGCCGTGGAAACTCGCGCCTGGGATGTGCGCGCCTTCGTAAAGTGGACGGAAACCCACGTAGATGATCGTGGGTTTCGCTGATTTGGCCGATGCGAGCTCGGCCGCAAAGTCGGCGGGCTGGACTACCTGCGATGCGGACCACGGCTCACTCACGGCACTTGCGCGAGTTTCTACGATCGCCATGGCCGCGAGAAACAACACAACGATCGAAGCGGCACTGATCCGTCGACGCGAAATTTGGCGTGAGATATGCATTCGAATTCTTCCCAAGTGTACACCGAAGCGCCGTAGCGAATCCTGAACAGCAGCGCGCACAAAAAAACCGGCGGACCATTCGGACCGCCGGTTCGTGAAACTTCTGAGATGTGACGGGTGGCTATTGCTGCGACTGCTTATCCGCCTCGTTCATCTTCTGCTGCTTGATGGCCTTCACCTTGTCGACCAAGTCGTCGGCCAGCTTGTTATCCGCGTCACGCGCTTCCGGCGTGCTCTCCATGTCCGCCTTCTGGCGGTAAAGCAAGTTCAGGTACGCCATGGCGTCATCGTAATCCGGACGGAGCTGAATCGCCTTCTGGAGGTTCTGAATGCCTTCGTCCACGGTCGGGCCGAACTTCTGCGCGAACTGCGTGGAGAGCTGTGCCGGCATCGGATCGGTGTCGCGAATCGTTTTCTTCGCGGTCTTGTTGTAGTCCTCGCGCATGTCCTTGTTACCGCGGTAGGCGAGCGACCAATCGATCACGCCGATCCAGTAATACGGCTCGGGATCGTCCGGCTTCAATTTGATGTGCTGCAGATGGTATTGCTTGGACTGATCGAACAATTTCGGATCGAACGGCGTGCCACCCATGTTGTAGGTGATCGAGCCGAGGCCGTCGATGGCGCTCAAATTGTCGGGAAACTTCTGCAGGATTTCTTCGTATTCCGCGCGGGCTTGCTGGCCGTTGCGCAAGTTCTCCGGCGAGGGTGCGCCGGGAATGTATTGCGAGGAGTACGCGGTGGCTAGATAGAGGCGCGCGTTGAGCAGGTTGGGATCGAGTTCCTTCGCGCGCTTGAAGTCTTCCAGCGCGGCGTCCGTCTGGCCGCCCTTATAGGCCTGCACGCCCTTGTTCAGCGCGTCGCGGGCGCGCAGCTTGTCGCAGGCGGCTCCCGAAGCGATGGAAGCCATAACCAAAGCCAGAAGAACTGTTGTGTGGGGCTTACGCTTCATCCTGCTCTCCTTATTCGGTTGCTGTGCACACGCCATATGAGGTGCCCCCGCGGCACCCGGCAGACACAGATTTATTTTCCGGTTGGACATTGTACGCGGAACACCCCGCTCCGCCACAATGTATTACTGGCCGGCTTCGATCTTCGCGGTAATCAGGCCGACGCTGTCGATTCCAGAGCCGCGCATAATATCGATCGCGCGGGCGACTTGAGCGAACTCCACCGAGTCGTCGCCCTTAACGAAGGCGACCTTTTCCGCGCGCTGCTTGAAGATGTCTTCCAGGCGCGGCCCGAGGGCGTCCCAATCGGTCGGATCCTGATTGATCAGAACCTTTCCGTTCGCGGTGACCTGCACCACGATGGTCTTGTCGAGCAACTGCTGATCTTCGTGCTGGTTCGGCGGCGTCGGCTGGGGGACGAGCGCATCCAGGCCTTGCGGAGTGGTGGGCGTGATCACCATGAAGATGATGATCAGCACGAGCAAAACGTCGATCAGAGGCACGATGTTCGGTTCGGACATCGAACCGCCGGTATTGCCGACTGACATTCCCATGACAGGACTCCTTTAAAGCGAGTGAGTGATCAACCCGACGCTGTCGATCCCCGCGCCGCGCATGATATCGATGGCACGCGCGACCTGGGAAAACTCGACACCGTCGTCGCCGCGAACGAAGGCGACTTTTTCAGCTCGCTGCTTATAAATCTGTTCCAGACGCGAGCCCAAGTGCTCCCAGTCCGTCTGGTCCTGATTAATCAGAACTTTTCCGCCCGACGTCACCTGAACGACGATGACCGCCGGGTCGACGACCGGCGCTGTTGCTGGCGCCGCCGGTTGAGGAACTTGCGCATCGAGCCCCTGGGGGACCGTCGGCGTGATCACCATGAATATGATGATCAGCACGAGCAGCACGTCTATCAGAGGAACGACGTTGGGCTCGGACATCGAGCCCTGTTTGCCGCCAATCGACATTCCCATAAAAACCTCCGCGAACTGCGCGGGGCTTCGGGCGTCTTGCCGTTCCTAGTTACCGGATCCGGCCGGAGGCGCGGGAGGCTCCGTCGTTGGCGAACCCTTGGCGCGGTTCTTTTCGGTGAGCAGGCCCAGGTGATCCACGCCCGCGGACCGGACTTCGTCCACCGCCTTCACGACGTCGCCGTACTTCGCGCGTGCATCTGAGCGCACGTACACGGTCTTGTCGAGGCGGTTCGAAATCAGGTCCTTAACGCGGGTGGTGATGTCGCCCAGTTCGATCTGCGTGGTGCCGAGGTACAGCTTACCGTCACGCGCCACCGCAATGATGATGGCGTCGTCCTTATCGGCGTCCTGCAAATCGCGGGCGTTATCCACCTTGGCCATGTCCACGGACACGCCTTTCTGCAACATCGGCGTGACGACCATGAAGATGATCAGCAACACCAGCATGATGTCCGCCATCGGAATTACGTTCGGCGCGGCCATCACCGGTGGTGCTTTTGGCTTATATGCCATGGCAGTTTTCCTCGGTGGACTCGGTTACTTCTTGCCGCCGCGGCGGGTAATGAAATAGTTGATCAACTCCATCGAGGAGTTGTCCATTTCCACGTCGAAGGCTTCCACCTTGTTCGTGAAGTAGTTGAAGGTCCACACAGCAGGCACGGCCACGAGCAAGCCGAGCGCGGTGGTGAGCAGCGCTTCCGAAATACCGCCGGCGACCGCCGACAGACCGGTTGCCTTGGAAGCCGCGATGCCCTTGAACGCGCCGATGATGCCCATCACGGTGCCGAACAGTCCGACGAACGGAGCCGTCGAACCGATCGTCGCGAGACCCGAAAGTCCGCGCTTCATTTCCGCGTGCACAATCGCGACCGAGCGTTCCAGACCGCGCTTCGCCGCTTCAATGACTTCCTCGTCGCCGACCTGCGCCGACGCCGCCTGGAATTCCGAAAGACCCGTGGCGACGACCTTCGCGATGTGGCTCTTCTTGTTGCGCTCGGCGATCGAGATCGCTTCGTCAAGCTTGTTGTCCTTCAACGCGCCGGCAACCTGCTGCACGAACACGCGGGACTGCTTGCGGGCCGCGCTGTACATCAGAGCGCGATCGATCATGATGCCAACCGACCAGGCCGACATAATAAAGAGAATGAAAACGACGGCCTTCGCGGGCCAGTCCATGTGCTGCCACATGGAAACCAGGTCCCAGCTCGGCTCTCCGCCGCCCTGCTGAAACAGCAATACCGCCGCAACCATTAAATTCGCAAACATGAGTTTAGCTCCTCCATTCCTTTCTGACGATCGCGGCAGTCAGATTCTGCCGGTCGGTATTCCATTCGATCCAGCCCCAGGCCCGCAAAGGACCCGAACCGTCCTGCTTAACCGCCGAGAGTAAATACGACAGAGATGGTCGTGTCGACTTCAACGGGCTCACCATTCAGCATGGTGGGCTTGTACCGCCACTGCCGCACTGCATCCATCGCGTTCTTCATCAGCAACGGCGGACCGGAGACGTAGGTGAGTTCTTCGATCGAACCGTCCTTGGAAATAATTGCGTGAAGGACCACGGTGCCCGATACGTGGGCCGTCTTTGCAATCGGGGGATAGGTGGGCTGAACCTGACGGATCAGGTTCGCAGCCTGCACGTTGCCGCCGATGCGGATCGGCTTGTTGGCCTTCGGCGGAGGAGGCGGCAGGTTCGAACCGGAAGTACCGCCGATAATGCCACCCAGGACGCCGTTGGCCGAACCACCGGCCACGCCGCCGACGACACCACCCATGGCGCCAACGTCGGGCGGCTGTTCCTCTTCCTTAATGATATTGACCTTCTTCGGAATCACGGTCGGAGCCGTCAGCTCGCCGTTGTGAATCAGGTGGACCTGCGGCTTCACGATTTTTATCGGAGCAGCAGGAGGCGGCGGAGGGGGAGGAGGCGGCGGCGCAGCAAGGAAGGTGGTCAACATACCCTTCGGCAGCGCTTCGGTGTAGATCAGAGGAATCAAGATCATGACGATAACGATGCCCACCTGGACTAGCGTGGACAACAGCACCGTCCATGGCTTGTTCGTCTTGGTCTGGTTCGCACCGGATACGACGAGTTGATCGAACATTTCTACCTCCTGGCCGCTGCTAGTACGCGCTTTTCGGCTGCGGATCCGGCGCGCACAGCGTTTCCATCGCCTCTGTATTTGTTCCACAGCACCACGATGGGCGCTGCGATGCCAAAACTGGAGTACGTTCCTACCACAACACCCACCACCATAGCAAAAGAGAACGCTCGTAGGACCTGGCCGCCCGTGAGGAACAGTACCAGGACTGTCAAAAATGTGAGCCCGCTCGTCAAAATCGTTCGGGACAATGTCTGGTTGATCGCCTTGTTGACTATGTCCTTGAACGGTTCGCGCCTCATCAATCGCTGATCTTCGCGCACCCGGTCGAAGATCACGATCGTATCGTTCATGGAATAGCCGACCAATGTAAGCAAAGCCGCGATGACCGTCAACGAAATTTCATATCCGAACAGTGAGAAGAAGCCCAGCGTAATCAGCACGTCGTGAAACACCGCGATCACCGCGGCTGCGCCGTACACCCACTCAAATCGAAACGCGATGTAAACCAGCATTCCGGCCAGCGCGTAGAGCGTGGCGAGAATCGCCTGCCGCCGCAACTGCGAACCGACCTTCGGGCCGACCACTTCGACGTCGCGAATCGTGAAGCTATCGAGCGCATAGCTGCTGTTCAGCGCCGCGATCACCGCAGGGGTTACGCCATCCACGCCCTTCAACTCGTCGAAGTTCGTAACGATGCCGCCGTGGTCCTTGTCGCGCGAAGCCAAAAGATTCGTCGCCAGCGTGTTGTAGCGATCGGTCGCGTTCACGCCAGCCGCCAGCGGATCCTTCTGCGTCAACACCCCCGCGAGCTGATCTTTCGTGGTCGCGTTGAAATCCGCCTTGCCCGCCTGATCCGAAGTTCCGAAGGTCTTGCGCAGCACGTTCAAAATCGCCTGACGGTCGGCGTCGATGCCTTCGTCGGTTTGGCCCTTGCGTTCGAGACCAATCACCACGTCGTTCTGCGAGGTGCCGATTACGTTGTCGCTGATCGTCTGAATCGTGCTGTCCGCCAAGCCCGCGGCCGAGAGACCTTTGCGAATCTGGTCGATGGGCGGCGTTCCCGCGAAGCGAACATAAATCAAAGTACCGCCGCGGAAGTCGATGCCGTACTGCAGGCCGCCTTTCTTGATGATCGAAGCCCAGCCCACCACCAGCAAAATCAGCGAGAGCGCAACGAAGTACTTCGCTTTACCCATCCAGTCGACGTTGACGTTCTTGAACAGTTCCATCGCGCTTTTTTCCGCCTTCTATTGGACACCGGCCGATTTGGGTTTGTTCCCCACCGGCACGAATTTATTAAAGTTCTCGAGTCTCGCTATTCCCAACAAAACTAGATGCTTAGAGGCTCCTGCCGCTCCATACGCGTGAGGTGCCAATCGAAAATCGTGCGAGATACGAAGATCGATGTGAACACGTTGGCCAGAAGACCGATGATCAGCGTAATCGCGAATCCTTGCACAGGGCCTGTTCCGAACAAAAGGAGAAAGGCCGCGGAGACCAGTGTGGTGACGTGAGTGTCGATAATGGTGCGGAACGCGTTGTTGAACCCGTTCTCCACCGCCGACGCCGGCGTCTTGCCATTCCGCAACTCTTCACGGATACGCTCAAACACCAGCACGTTTGAATCGACGCCCATACCGATCGTCAAAACCACGCCGGCGATGCCGGGCAGCGTAAGCACCGCTCCGACGAGCGCCATGAACGCGATCAGAATGAGCAGGTTCAGAATCAATGCCACGACTGCGTTCAAGCCGCTCAACCGGTAGTAAATCACCAGGAACAGCATGACCACGATCAAGCTGCCGATTGAAGCGCGCACGCCAGCGCGAATCGAATCCGCGCCAAGCGATGGTCCAACGGTCCGCTCTTCCAGGTATTTGATGGATGCAGGCAGCGCTCCGGCCCGCAGCACCAGCGCCAGATCCTTCGCCGAATCTTCGCTGAAGTTGCCTTCGATCATGCCGCGATCCTGAATTTCGCCGTTGATTGTGGGCGCGGTCTGCACTTTGTGGTCGAGTACGATCGCCATGCGCTTGCCGATGTTGGCGCGCGTGAACGGACCGAATCGCGACGCAGCGGCCGTCGAGAGAACGAAGTCGACTTGATACTGTCCGGGGTTGTTCGAGCTGGGGCTTGTGGTTGCGCTCTGCAAATCCGTGCCGGTAACGATCGGTGCGCGCGCGACGATGTAATAAACCTGAGAGCCTGCAGCCGCTCCTTGCGCGTCGTTCTTTCCAGGCAGCACGATCGAGCCCGGAGGCAGAATGCCACCGTGAGCGCCGAGCGCCGCAGCTTCGGACGGGAACACCTGATCGTCGGTGACGAGCGCCAGTCCGAGTTGGCCGCCCGCTTGAATTACGGCTTTCGCGCGCGTCGGATCGCCTTCACCCGGCAGCTGAACGAGAATTTCGTTGTCCGCGCGGCCCGTGAACGCAATCGTCGGTTCGGTCAAACCCAGGGCATTGATACGGCGTGTAATGGTTTCGAGCGCCTGCTCCATCGTGTCGCGGCGAAGGTCCGCGACCACCGATGGCTTCAGCGTCAGCAAGTAGCCGTTCTGCACACCGGCTGCCGGCGCCATGATCCAGTCGGGAAATTGATTCGTAACGATGTCGCGGAAGGTGCTGGAAGTGGTGGGATCGACGCCGCTCACCTGAATGTGCGTGTCGTCGAGGCGGCCTACGTTGCCAACCACGATGTTCTTATCGTGAAGCGTCTTCACCAGCAAATCGACCGTCTGGTCGCAACGTTGGCCGATCGCTTCGTCCACCTGCACCTGCAAAACGAGGTGGCTTCCGCCCTTCAAATCCAGGCCGAGCTTAATGCGGTCCGCGAATGTCTGCTTCAGCGCAGTTAGGCTGGTCGGCGGGGGAAATCCAATGAGGCTGAAAATACAGGCCAGGACCACCAGGCCAATCAAGACAAACTTCCACGTAATCTGGGAACTCATGCGGGCTTACGAATTCTCCTTCGGAGGCTCCTGCTGCATTCCGGCGATGGCGTTGCGTGCCACTTTCATCTTTACTTGTTCGGCTATCCGCAGCTGAACGGTATCGTCGCCGTCATCAAGGCCGACTATCGTGCCATAGATACCGCCGTTTGTAATCACTTTGTCGCCGTTCTTAAGGGACTTCAGCATGTCGGTGACTTTCTTCTGGCGGCGCTGCGCCGGCAGGATCATCAGAAAGTAAAAGATCACCATGATCAGGATCAGCGGCAGGAATAGCATGATCCCGCCGGGCTGTCCTGGAGACTGCAACAGGCAGGCAAGCTGACTGAAATTGCCAAATGCGAAGTTCACGTTCGTGCGCCTTTTCCGTTGCCGGATGAAGTAGCCGCCGCGGCCGGCCAGGGGCTGCGGCGTTTCAAAAACCGAGTTGTACCGCGATGCGCGGCCCGCCCGGGACGACGAGCCGATACAAAAAGTTGGGAGGCGCCGCTCCGCCGGGTGTTGCGCCCAACACCTGCCTGGGTTTGTCTATTTCAGACGAGCCTGAAGGTCAGAACGGAACTTTTCGAGCGTCCCAAAACGAATAGCCTCCCGAATTTTGCGCATAGTGTCAAGGTAAAAGTAGATGTTGTGGTGGGTGTTTAGGATGGTTGAGAGGAATTCCCCCGACGCATATAGGTGCCGCAGATAGGCTCTTGTGTAGCGGCGGCACACCGCGCATCCGCAGGATTCGTCGATGGGGCGCTGATCGTCGGCAAATTTCGCGCTGCGGATGAGCAGGCGGCCCTGTGAAGTGTAGAGGCAACCGTGGCGCGCGCTTCGCGTCGGCAGGACGCAGTCCATCATGTCCACGCCGAGCGCGACGTAATCGGCAATTTGCTCGGGCTTGCCTACGCCCATCAGGTAACGCGGTTTTTCCGCGGGAAGCCGCGGCGTTACGGTGCCGGCCATCTCGCAGGTGATCGCGTGCGACTCGCCTACCGCGAGGCCGCCGACCGCGTAGCCCGGAAATTCGAGTCCGACGAGCGCGTCGGCGCTCTCGCAACGCAATTGGGCGTGCGTTCCGCCCTGCACGATCCCGAAGAGCGCCTGCTTGGCGGGATCGCCGTGTTCGGCGAAATATTTCTTGGAGCGCTTCGCCCAATCCAGCGTGCGCCTCGCCGCGTCGCGCGTGCGTGCTTCCGGCGCCGGCGCTTCGATGCATTCGTCGAGCACCATGATGATGTCTGCGCCGAGCGCGATTTCGATTTCGAGCGCTTTCTCGGGCGAGAGGAAATGCTCGGAACCATCGAGGTGGGAGCGGAAGGTTACGCCTTCGTCGTTGATCTTGCGCAGCTCGCTAAGACTGAAAACTTGATAGCCGCCTGAATCGGTGAGAATCGCGCGCGGCCATGCCATGAACTTGTGCAGGCCGCCCATCTTGCGGATTAGCTCGTGGCCGGGGCGCAGAAACAGGTGGTACGTATTCGAGAGGAGTATTTGTACGTCGAGGCTTTCCAGATGTTCCTGTGTAAGGCCTTTTACGGTCGCCGCGGTTCCCACCGGCATGAACGCCGGAGTATCGATCGTGCCGTGTGGAGTGGTGATGCGGCCCAGGCGCGCGCCGGTCGGATCGGTGGCGAGAACTTCAAACTTGAACGGGCCGTACTGGTTTTGCGGCGAGGCTGGGTCCATCCAGCGTAGTTTAGCATCCTGCTCTCACGAGAACGCGGCGGTGACACCTGTGACCGCAAGTACCCACGCCAGGTAGATCGCGAACACAATTGCAAAGGCCTTACCCACCGACAGTTTTTTAGGATCGACGGCACTGAATCCGAGCGCCATCAGGAGCATTTTCCAGAATGCAAAGATATCGATGGAAGTGCATAGGACCTTGAGCCACTTCGCCGAACCTTCCGGTAGGAATGCTCCGATATTCGAAGCGACCAGATTATTCAAATCTACGGTCGAAGGATCCTTCAAAAATAAAATCAGCATCGCAAGCAGAGCTGTGATGACACCTGGTATCCACGCATACGCGACGATGCTGAGCGATTGCGCAAATGTCGGTCGCACGCCGGCGATGATCATGAAGCCAAGCATGAGGACTGCTGCGACGATGACGGCGAAGATGAAGACTCCGACGCTAAATGAGATGTAAAGGATCCACTTCGTGATCCCAGCCTGCTGGTCGATGGCTGCGTCACGCTTCTCCGGCTCCAATTGATCGATACGTTTCTGCGCGCTTTCACTTTGGGCGATTTGTTGCACGACATACGCCCGCCAACCGACCCTTTGGCCGAATATGAAGATCA
>JBEKJW010000059.1:0-19976 GCA_050011035.1 Candidatus Acidiferrales bacterium | reverse complement strand
TGCTCCCACGTTCGCCGCAATTACGCTCAAGAATTAGAGTTGGAGTATTTAACTAAGTAGTTATAGGCTACTGATTCGGCGGAGAGTTCGGCTGCTGCGTCGGCTGCTGGCTGGGCTGAGTCGTCGGATTCGGATTCGACGTGTTGCCAAATGTGGAGCCGAATCCCGAACTGCTGCCACTGGTCGACGATCCGTTCGGACCCGTCGTCCCCTGCCCCAGCGGGTTGCCCTGCTGCATGTTGTTCATCTGGTTCTGCAGCGCAGCCGCTGCATCTTCGAGCGGATTCCAAATGAACTCGAACTCGTTCAGCTTCTTCGCACCGTGGTAGTACTTGATCGACTTCGCATCCGTCTTGCCGCCCACTCCCGTCAGGAATCCACCAAGCACTGGACCATCGACGGGCCCCGTCGGTTTCAGCTGCGCCAGCGCAGCAAGGTTCACCGCGCTCGTTCCGCCCGGCATGTTCGCATTGCTCAGTCCACTTCCCGTCGGATTCGATCCACCCGGACCGAAGATACTCGAACTTCCCGGGCTGCTCGGACTGCTGGGATTCTGATTCCCGAACGGATTCTGCGACGGATTCTGTGGGTTCTGCGGATTCGAACTATCTCCGCCACCGTTTGGACTCGGTGCACCGGCAGGATTCTGTCCACCGCTCTGCCCCGTCGAACCGTCGGGATTCTGCCCCGTGCTGCCTGATGTTCCCGTCTGGCCACCGTTGTTGTTGCTCGATGTGCCGTTCGACGATCCGTTCGACTGCCCGCTCGTATCGCTGCTCGAGCTGTTGATTCCCCCGGGCTGTGGGCCAGTCGCAAGCGACGACGCCGGTACGCCCGGCTGCCCCGGAATCACCGGCATCACGCCGCCGTTCATATCGAGGATCTGCATCTGCTGCAGCGTCGCGTACTTCACGCTGCCGATGATGCTCCCGGCGGCGTTCACGTAGATGAACCGCCAGGTGCCGTCGGCCTTGTTCGTGGGATCTTTGTACACCTGCCGTAGGAAATGCAGCTGGGGCAGGCCTTTGGTGAGGTCGTCGAGGGTCTGCGGATACTTGCCGGTCTTGTGATAGTAGAGGCGGATCGCGCGCTTATATTGATTGCCGCGCCAGATCATCTCGTCTTCGCGATCGCGTCGGGCCATGGTGGCGCCCTTCTCGTATATCGCGAGCGTCGCGGTCAGCATCAGCATCACGGCGATCAACGCCATGATGTATGCAAATCCGCGCTGCCGGTTGCGGCGCAGGCGTTGACGCGGCGCGGTTCCCAGGATTGGCGTGTTCAGCGCACGCCAAACTTGTCCGCCGATCGCGCGCAGGTTCACTGTGGACCTCCGCCGTTGTCGCCGCCACCGGGACCACCGCCAACGGGAGGCGGCTGGGTCATCGGCACATTCGCGTGACGGTCCGACGAAAGTTCCAGCACATCCGCCGAATCGGGCCCCACTTTGATCAGGCGGTAGTTGTGCAGGAATTCCGTGCCTTCTTCCACGACAAGGATGTCGTCGCCTTCCTGGAAGAACGCGAGACGCTTGCCGCTATCTTTCATGACAGCGTAGCCGTAGAGAGTGCCGGGGACCTGGACGGGCGCCGGCGGTGGTGGCACAGGCACGGTCGGAAACACTCTGTGCGGCTTATTTGAGGCAGCGGCTCCCCCGCCTGCAGGAGCGACCGGTAATGCAACAGCGCTGAAAATGTCGCGATGCGTGCCCGTGTATTCGAGCTTCTTTAAATCGGCGAGCAGATCGAGGCGCAGCTCCGGCTCTTCCACATTCAGGGGAACGAAATTCGTATCTGATGCGAGGACGCCGTTCGGGCCCGACCCGCTCCCGTGGCTCTGCAAGAGAACGTAGGCGAGCACGACCAGCAGCCCGACCAGAAAATAGATTTGAATCCGCTTGCTCATCCGTTACGTCCGGAAATACGTGTGCAGCTCGAGATGCAGCCGCAGCGTCCCGTTGCCCGAACCCGGCCCCGTAGATGCCGCGTCGAGCTTCAGATCCTTCAGAAGGTAAAAGTACTTCGACCGTTCCAGTCCGTTGATGAATTGCACGATCGACTGGTAATTTCCATCCACCGTCTCCGTGATCCCAACGTCCGTAACGCCGCGGCCCTTCACTTCCTTCTGCGTAAATTCGATGCTCGTTGTGCGGAGCCCGGCCTTCGTCGCAAGCTGGGTCAAATCGCTTTCGATCGACGAGTAGCCGTCCTGCGAACCGAGGAACGCTGAGTTGTAGAACGAATCGTAGTCTTTCTGACCTTTCGAGAGCGACGCTTTGATCCTGTCGCCGCGCTCGACGTCACCTTTCAGCTTCTTGTACTGCGTCTCGAGCCGGTCGCGCTGATCTCGCATAGCCGCCACGGCTTCAGGCGACGACTGCCAGGTGACGTAAATCAAGCCGAAGTCCACCACGAAGAGCGCGATGATCGCGCCGGCAATCCATTTTTTCAGTACGCGCCACGGTTGCGTCATTTCAGCTCGTCGAATACATCGCCGTCAATTGCAGCTCGATCTTGTCCGTACCCGGCTGGTCCGAACGACGGTCGCCGATGAGTCGAATGTCCGAAAACGCCTTCGACTTTTCAAGCGTCTCGAGAAACTTCAGCTTCTGCTCGTCCGTTCCAGCGCCTACGGTCAGCTCGATCAGCACGCTCCCGTCTTGCCACTTCGGAGCGATGTTCACTACGCGCACGCCAGCCGGAAGCGTCGGCTCCAAATCCATGAAAATCTTCGTCCACGGGAAGCTGCGCTCGCCGATCAACCCGTTCAGGAATTTCGCGCGGTCCAGCACTTCTTTGGCTTGCGGCGTCTGAAAATAGGTCTGAAGCGCGGCTTGGCGCTGTTGGTAATCGCGAACTTTCGACTGCCAGCTCGAAATCTCGCCGCGAATCTGCCGATTCGCGCGCCAACTCGAAAATGCCGCATGCCCGAAGAGCAGAAACGTGATGAGGCCGATTGCGCCGAGAACGCTCGCCGCCACAAGGAACGGCCGCTTGTTCTCAAGTGCCGCGGTCGATAAGTTGAGTTGAACTCTCATGGTTCAGTTGAACGCGGTGCGTTCAGGATCCTCCGTTGAGCGCCCATCCAACCAGCGCGTCGAGGTCCTGATTCATCAGGTCTTTCGAGCTTTCATCGAGCGTCAGTGCAATCGCCGATTCCGCAAGCGGCGAGATCGAGCATTTCAATTCCGCGGACAGCGCCTGCCGGAACACGCCGCTTCGCGCGCCAAATCCGGTCATCCGCGCGCGATCGGGAGCTCCTCCAAACGTATCTTGAAAATAGGCGATCGCAGGAAAAATCTCATCGAGCATGGCTTGGGGATCGAGCGCTCCCGCTTCTGCCGCCATTTCCGTCGACCGATAGACGCACAACCCGCCGCGCAGCGTAATCACCGTGACGAGCGTCCTCCCGCACATCCGCACCAGTAGCGTTGCGCCTTCATCCTCGAGAAGCGGCAACGTTGAGAGCGTCGAACTCATGACGACTCCCGCGTTCGCGTCGAACGACGTCAAAATGTCTTCGTATTCACGCACTATGCGTTGACGCGCCACTGCCGCGACGATCTCAAGACCGCCATCCTTGCTTGCTTGCCGCATCCACGATACGGCGGTTTCGTCCACATCGAACGGCACGCTCTTCTTCAAGCGCCAACGAAGCATCCCGAGAGCTTCGTCGGTGCGGCGGGGAAACGTCTCAAACGGAAGAATGAAAACGCGGACCACAGGGTCGGGGATCAACAGCGCGACAGGCGCACCACGAAGCGGCACCCTCGCGAACGCCTTCCGAAGAGCCGTCTTCACGCCTTCGGGCTGCACTACGTTTGCGTCCACCGGCGACGCCATCACGGTACCAACGGGCAATGGCTCGACAGCGTAGTTGTCCAGATCTCGACCGCTCTTCGACCAACCCGCCACGGCAACGTGCGACGACGCAATTTCCACAACGAGCGACGGATGCGGCATCGCGTTCAGCCAGCGCTCGAAGCGCTTTACCGGTCCCAGCTCGAAGAATTGCGATGCTAGCGTGGTGCTGCTAGTCAAGGAACGTCACCTTGTTGATTTCGCGAAGCGTGGTCACGCCGTCGCGGATTTTTGACAGACCTGCGTCGCGAAGGAAGAGCATGCCTTCCTCGCGCGCAGCGCGCTTGATTTCGGACGTGGGGCGGCGATTGATAATCATTTCGCGGATGCGATCGGAAAGATCGAGAAGCTCGGTGATCGCGGACCGGCCGCGATAGCCGCTCCCGGAGCATTCCAGGCAGCCCGATCCTTCATAGAACGCAACCTTGGACCATACTTCGGGATCGAGCGCGGACTCTTTCAGAACCTCCGGCGCGTAGTGCACCTGCTTTTTGCAGTTCTCGCAGATGGTGCGGACCAGCCGCTGCGCCATGATGCAGTTAAGCGCGGAAACGAAGTTGTATGGCTCGACGCCCATGTTGATGAAGCGCCCGATCACGTCGGTGACGTTGTTCGCGTGAACCGTGGTGAAGACAAGGTGGCCCGTCAGCGCCGAGTTGATGGCGATCTGCGCCGTTTCCATGTCGCGAATTTCGCCGACCATGATCTTGTCCGGGTCGTGGCGCAGGATGGAACGCAATCCGCGCGCAAATGTAAGACCCTTCTTCTCGTTTACGGGAATCTGCGTGATCCCGCGCACCTGATATTCAACCGGATCTTCAATCGTGATGATCTTATCTTCGTCGTTCTTGATTTCGTTGATCGCGGCATACAGCGTCGTCGTCTTGCCCGATCCGGTCGGTCCCGTCACAAGCACCATGCCGTACGGTTCGTGGATGTAGCGGCGGAATCGCGCCTTGTTTTCTTCGTCGAGTCCGGTCACATCGAGCGTCAGATTGCGAAACTTCTCGCTCAGCGTCTCTTTGTCGAGCACGCGCAGAACGGCGTCTTCACCGTGCACGGACGGCATGATCGACACGCGAAAATCGACGAAACGGCCCTTGTATCGCACGCGGAAACGGCCGTCTTGTGGAACGCGACGCTCGGCGATGTCCAGTTCGCTCATGACCTTGATGCGCGAAAGAATCGTCGCGTGCCATTCCTTTGCCAGCGGCTGCATCGCGTATTGCAGCACGCCGTCAATGCGGTACTTCACCACTACTTCCGAATTGCGCGTCTCGATGTGAATATCGCTCGCGCGCCGCTCAAGCGACGTGAAAATCACCGTATCTACGAGTCTTACCACCGGGCTCACGCCGCTATCGCGGGTGAGCTTGTCCATGGAAATGTTTTCGTCGCTGTCGTCTTCTTCGTCGACCACCTGCAGCGTAAAACCTTCCGTGGCCTGGTCCAGCACTCGCTGCGACTGTTCGGTCCTCTTCAGCAGGTCGTCGATCTGTCTCGCGGTGGCGACCTTGATCTGCAGCCGTTTGCCCAGGAGCAGCGAGAGCTCGTCGGTCAGTTGAAGCTGGCTTGGATCGGCCATCGCCACGATCAGCGTGTTTTCGCGCGCCTCCAGCGGAACGAATTTATACCGGAACATCATTTCCGCGGGGATGCTTCGAAAAAGTTCAGGGTCGATGCGCTGTTCACGCAGCTCGATGAAGGGACAGCGATATCGCTCGGCCAGCTTGCGTGCTACGTCGCGCTCGGCGCTATCGTCAGGAATTCCGGGAATGACGGGACTGTTCGTAGAAGTAGCCATGGAATCTTAACCCCCGGTATTTACCTGGAGAGAGAACAGCGGCAGATAGAGAGATATCAAAATGAAGCCTATCACAACGGCCATGATGAGCAAAATTGCGGGCGAAACCCAGATCAACGTGCGCTGCAGACGCGTAGCAACCTCTTCTTCGTAGAATTCCGCGACGCTGGTCAGCATGGCTGCGAGGGCGCCAGACGCCTCGCCGACCTCAACCATTTCGAGCGCAAGGGCGGGAATCAGCCGCGTCTCCGCCAGACTTTCGTGGAGCGTCTTCCCTTCTCGCACGCGTTCGGCTGACTTACGCACTGACGTGGAAATCAGCCGGCTGCCGATCGCCTGCGACGCGGTTTCAAGCCCAGCCACGAGCGGCGTGCCGCCGCTCAACAGAGTCGACAGGGTGCGTACGAACTGCGCGATTTGCGCTTTCAACCAGATGTCACCAAGCACTGGAAACTTTGGTTTGAGTTTATCGATCGTCAGCGCGCCAGTGTCCGATCGCGTCCAGAGCCAGATGGCGGCGGCGAAGATCGCTACGCCGCCTACGAAGAAAAAGAAGTACCGCCGCATCGGCTCCGCGATGCTGAGCATGAACTGGGTTATAGCCGGGAGCTGAATACCCAAATCGTCATACAACTTCGAGAACTGCGGCATCGCATAGGTGATCAGGTAGCTGAGAATCACGATCACCGCTACGACCAGGATCGACGGGTAGATGAGCGCGGTTATCAGCGCCTTTCTGAATCCGGTACTCACGCGCAGATACGAAATGTATTGGTCGATGACCCCAGGCAAGTTACCGCTGCGCTCGCCCGCGCCGATTGCCGTCACATAGACGGGAGGAAACGAACCCTGGGCCGTGAGAGCTTCGGAAAGCAGAGCGCCGTTGCGCACCCGCTGGCGTACGTCGTCCAGCACCGGCCTCAAACTCGGCGCCGCCGCGCGCTCGGCAAGCAAATCCAGCGATTTCAGAATCGGCAGTCCCGCCTTGATCAGCGTGTTGAACTGCTGGTTGTAGATCAGAAAGTCGTTGATGTTGAGTTTTTTTTGACGGCGCGCCGAACCAAAAGTGGCGGCGAGATTGAAGTCGTTCTTGACGGACAGCACCAGGAAGCCGCGATCGAGCAGCCGCTGACGAACTTCACCCTCGGATTGGGCCGTCTCTAACTGCTGGAAAATACGGCCACTAGCGTCGCCAACTTTACAGACGTACTGCGCCATATGTGTATAGACGGCCCATTTGCGGCAACGTCTTGTTCAAAGTTTAGCATATTCGCGAATAGCGAAAGGGCGGCCACAATCTATCGGGAGAATTTATGTTCTAGTAACAAATAGCCGAGCGATAAGAAACGGCGCTAGTGAATGGAGTCGGCTAGCGACTGCTCGTCTACGATTGCAACTCCAGGCGGCGGATCAAAGTGAAACTTGAGTTCCGAAATAGCAATGTTCTCCTGCCAGTTCCCAAATCGAAATTCTGTTTCGAGATTTCCCGGCTGCCGGATCACTACGCGCGCCAGATGCGCGGACGGATCGCTTTCCAGGAGCACCTCGCGGACCTGATCTTCTGCGCCGTTCTGTGGGACGCAGCGTAGCACCGTGTTCTCGGGCGCAAACGGCTTATCTTCCGCGTTCTGTGCCTTCGCTGGGTCGACAATGTCGATCGACTTGCACAATCTCCCAAAGTCCACCTTGCCGGTGAGAAGCGCGAGCGGCGTTCGCCAGTCGGAGCTCTCTTTCACTTGCGCGCGGCTGGCGGTTTTGTCGGCGGGAACGTAGAACCACACATTTGTTCCATCGACCAGAAACAACTTGTCCTCGGGCGACTTGTACTCCCAGCGCATGCGCGACGGGCGCGAAAAATAAACCGTGCCCGATTCGGCAAGTACGCCGCCGTTTCCGTCCGTGTAGCGCTCGAAGAATTGCGCCTGGAGCGTCTTCGCGTTGTGGTACCGCGTCTCGATGGCGTGAGCGACGTCGCGAGCCGATCGTTCCGGCGTGGCGGGCGTCACAAGAAGATTTGCAAGGAGTAGCGCGAGGGCGAGCACACTCACAGTCTATCAGACGCGCCGAACCGGAAAATCTAGTCGTCGGGGCTTTGCGATTTTGCGGATTGCGCAGGAGCCGCGCCGGGGACTGAGAATTTGTGGTGCCAGGCGCGCTCGATCGCCACGATCGTGGTGATATCGCTTGTGACCGTCTGCGCCACAGGGGACCTGCGCGGGACGATATCGCTCGGATCGAACTCCGCCACCGGCTTCTGGTAGATTGTGTCCGAAAAGTAGTGCCACATGTAGAAATCTCCATCCGCCGTGTAGCCGTCCGCGCCAAACATGGGCTTCGCAAAGAAAAACGTGGTCCGTTGGGCGAGCGCCGGATTCCAGATCGCCGTGCCTTGTTCGGCGCCGCGCTCGCCCTTTACTCCCAGCAAGTCGAGCAACGATGGCGCAAGGTCGATATGGGACGTCAGCCACGGAATCTGTTCGGTGTGATCGAGTGCGCGCGGCGCGTGAATCAGAAGCGGCACATGAAACGCCGTCTCGTCGATCGTCCCCCGCCGCAGATCCGGATTCTCCGAAATCGATCGCAGCCCGTGATCGCCGAACACGACGATGATCGTGTTGTCCAGCTGACCGTCCTTCTCGAGGAGCGCCAGAATCTCGCCCATCCAGGAGTCTTCCTGCTTGAGCAGCGCTTCCCCACGTGCTTGTAGACTTGCCGCGCTGCCGTCCGACTGGTGGTCCGGGTACGGCGAGTGCATGATTTGCGGCAGAAACGCGGCGACAAAGTGGTCGCCATGCTTCATCCAGGCGTCCATTTGCGATTCGAGCAGATGGAGAGTGTCGAGATCGGCGGCGACGCGTTTTTCCTGCCACGATGCGGACTCGTCATAAGACGCGAGCGCAACGTTCGGATACACCTGTTTTTGAAAGCCGACGGCGTCGAAGAGCGCGTCGTCCGGAATTCCCGGCGAACGCAACGGCGAGAAAACCGCCGTCTTGTAGCCGCTCGCGCCCAGCCGCCTTAGAAAGTCGCCCGTCGAATCCCACGAAGGCGAGTCATACGCCTCGGCTGGATCGTCGATCGGATACCACGAGCTGAATACCGAGAACAGCGCGGAGTGCGTTATGGGAAACGTCGTGTAGTGGTGCGGTGCTACAAAGGACCGCTCCTGAAGACGGTTGAAATTCGGGAACTGCTTCAGATCGGTGCCAACCGGGAGATATTTTTGCGGCGTGGTCTCGAGCACGAAGAACAGCACGTTCGCGCCCGTTTCCTTGCCGAAGTACCGGGGGTCGGCTGAAGGCGCCGGCGCGTTGGCGAACTTTCGATACAGCTCGATCAACTCGTTGGTCGTCAGTCCGGTCAAGTCCGGCACCGCGAGCGCCGCGGAGCGGCTCATGTCGAACGCATCGGCATCTGCCGTCTGCACCGTTCCATCGCTGCGAAGCGACGCGATCGCGCAGGCGAATGCATTCCGATGGTACGGCGTGACCGCCAACTCCGAGCGCGCCGAAAACAGCAGCGCGGCTACGACCAAGAACAAATAGACTTCGCCGAGCGATTTCAAGACTCCCAATGACGGAGCTAGCGGCGGCTTCTTCGGTGATCGCGCCGCCCAAAAGATCGCAACCAGCACTCCAAGCAAGGCAGTCGCAACCGCCAGGCCCTGCGCGCTCGCCAGGTATTTTGCATTTGCTCCCGGCTCGTGCCAGCCCCAGCTCGCTGCTACAGCCAACATCTTCAGCGAACTGAATCGTCCCAGCTCCTTCAGCGACAAAATCTGCACGCCAACTACTAGCGTAGCGGCAACAGCCACCAAAGCCGTCAGGCATGCCGCCCACTTCGGCCGCAGTAAGCGATTGACGAGCAGCAGCGCCACTGGAACCGCAAGCGCGCCGAGAAGTATTTCGCCACGGAAAAATCCAATCGAATCGTAGAAGGTGAGCGACCGCAACCCTTGCGATCGCGCGACGCGTGCGAAACCGCTCTGGTCGGCGAGCAAATACCATTTGAGATAAATCGCGAGTGCTGCAGGAAAAATCCAGGCTGTGAGGAATCTTGCGGACTGGGCCCAATCGGTGCGGTTAACGGAGACTTCACGTTCCGCGGAGGAGCGTGAATCGCCTACGATCGCATGTGGAGTGGAGCCCAGAATTCCCAAGGAGTTGCCCCATTTCCACCAAGCCGACGGTCTAGGAGGGCGCTGCGTAGGTACTGACCTGCGCTCGCCCCCCGGAAAGTTCCCGTCCCGGTTAGAGTGTCGGAAGAGTCTCGCAAGCCGCTTCGCTCCCCGCAACCGCCCCGCTTGTATCGTAGTGGATTGTCCCCGGCTCGTCGCTGCAGTAGCTGTCAACTCCTGTGAGCCGATCTACGATCGGTACAGCCGTGACAAGATAAGCGTTGCTGCCGGCTGTGCATCCCGGCGGCGGAGTTACAGGTGCACCCACCGGCGTATAAGCGAAGGTATATCCGCTCTTCTGGTTCGTGCCGGAGGTGACTACAGGATCCAGCAGAAGCGCTTGGTTGCAAGTGGGCGTCAATGAGCCCGCCGGACCTCCAAGCGAAGCCAAACTTGGCGGATAACCGTTCCCCCATGTCGAGCTGTAAGCCATCGAAGCCGTAGTGATGGTGCGAATCGTTTCCACCGCTGCCGCTCCGTTCGCCGCCATGCGCGCATTCAGGAGCTGTGGAATCGCAATTGCCGCGATGATCAGGATGATCGCGACGACTATCAAAAGTTCAATTAAGGAGAAGCCCTTGTTGCCCGCGCGCCGCAGGTTTCGGACCGGGTTTTGAGCAATTGTGATCATGGTCGTAATCCCGTTGCCTCGTCCTCTGCTCCACTATTGATTCTGACTTTTGCGATGTGCCCTAGGGCTTAAAAAAACGGGGGGAAGGTTAAGCTTCCCCCCGGGTCCAAACATGTGCCGAGCTTACTGCAGAACGGTCGTCAAGCCCGCGCAGGTGCCGACGCCCGTGCCGATCGCTGCGCCAGTCGTAAGGTAGCGAATCACACCCGACTGGTCCGAGCAGTACGAGGTCGTACCGGTCGAGGTGTTGATCGGCGTAGCGTTGGTTTCGAAGGTCTGGTTCGGCTGGGTCGTGGTCGCTGCACCGGTCGCACCCACCGTAACGATCGTGTAACCCGACTTCGTACCCAGCGAGAGAACCGGGTCGATCAAGCAGGCCGTCGCCGCAGCCGGAACGCAACCCGCCGCTCCGCCGAGGTTTGCCAACGCCGCTGCATAACCGATGCCCCAGGTCGAGGAGTACGTAACCTGAGCCGTCGTGATCGTACGAACCGAGCCGACCGCCGAAGCCTGGTTCGCGGCAATGCGCGCGCGGAGCAGGTTCGGGATCGCGATCGCCGCGATGATCAAAATGATCGCCACGACGATCAGAAGTTCGATAAGCGAGAAACCCTTCTGATTCTTCTTCATTTCTTTTCTCTCCTTGAGAATAAAACCGCTAATTTCTGCCGTATCCCTGGCGGGGTACAGCCATGTCAATTGCAAGGCGCATGCCACGCTCCCTGCCGGACGTAACCATCGAGGCACAGCCGCCTATCCCCTTATTTTGCAGTAGCTTAGAGGGACTCAAAACAAGCTTGGCTCGCAACCGCCTTTCGGATTGTCGCATGAACCCCCAGATTGTGACGTTATTTGTCGTCTCCGCTTGCCGCAATCCGCTTGCCCGGTCCCTACCCTGACGGCCGCACTCGATAGGCAGCCAGCCATTCCAAACTGAGTTGCGACATTCACGTTGGACGGGGCTTACCATGGTTTTGTGAGTGGCGCGGTCGACTTAGGTCTTGTTCACTACGAAAGAACTTCGGTCCTTATATATCGGCGTCTCTGGCAGATTCTTAAGTCCTGTCCGAACATCCCAGCCGCAGATAAAGGTAGGCCTCGGCTGAGATAGTGGCCGGTGAGGTGTGTATCAGAATTAGATGCTGTATTTCTTGGCGTAATGCCGGAACGACCGGTAGGACATCTTTAGAGTCTCGGCCGCGCGGGTGCGCACACCTCCTGAGCGCTCCATTGCCGCCAGGAGGAACGAACGCTCCAGCTTCTGGATGTGTTGTTCGAGGTTGATGCCCTCGTCGGGCAGAATAGACGGCGCGTGCCCGTTTCCATTCGTGGCGGCCTGGTCTACCGTCGCCTGAAAGTGGTCGCGAATTTTGGGAGGCAGAGCGTCCACCGAAATCCTCGATCCGGCTTCCAGCGCAATCGCGCGCTCGATCGTGTTTTCCAGCTCGCGAACATTACCCGGCCATTCGTATACTTCCAGCCGCCGCATCGCTTCCGACTCAATCCCGTCGATTTTCTTGTTCATCGACTTCGAGAACCGGTCCAGAAACGCGCGTACCAGCAGCGGAATATCTTCCGGACGCTCACGCAGCGGCGGCAAATGAATGGGGATGACGCTCAGCCGGTAATACAGATCCTCGCGAAAACGCCCTTCGGCAATCTCCTCGGTGAAATCTTTGTTAGTGGCGGCGATCACGCGCACGTCGACGTCGGTCTCCTCGGTGCTTCCCAGCGGCCGGAGTTTGCCTTCCTGCAATACGCGGTAGAGCTTCACCTGCATCGTGAGGCTCATGTTGCCGATTTCGTCCATGAACAGCGTTCCGCCGTCGGCCGCCTGAAATAACCCACGCCGGTTTTCGTTCGCGCCGGTGAACGCACCTTTCATGTAGCCAAAAAGCTCCGATTCGAGCAGCGTCTCCGGAAACGCGCCGCAGTTGATCGTCACAAACGGCGCTTTCGAGCGGCTGCTGTTCTCGTGAATCGCGCGCGCCACCAGTTCCTTACCGGTTCCGCTCTCTCCGGTGATGAGCACGCGGCTGGACTGCGGCGCGATCGTCTCGATGAGCTCGAACAGGCTGCGCATCTTGTCGCTTGCGCCGATGATGTGGTCAAAACCGGTAAGCCGGCGCAACTGGCGACGCAACTCGCCCGCTTCCTTTTTCACCTTTTGCGTTTCCGCGATGCGCTGCACCGCGGGGCGCAGCTCGTCGAGCAAACGATCGCCCTTCACCACATACCGGTCGGCGCCAAAGTTTACGGCGTCGATAGCAGTGTCAATCGTGGGAACGCCGGTAATCAAAATGAAGATCGTCGAGGGCGAGACCTCCTTTGAATACTGCAACAGCGACACTCCGTCCATGTCCGGCATGCAGATATCCGAAATCACAATGTCGAAGATCTGCGACGCGAGCTTCCGCTTGGCCGCTTGACCGTTTGACGCGACTTCGACCTTGTGCCCTTCCTTACGGAAGCTGATTTCCAGCAGCTCGGAAATCGAAGGCTCGTCGTCCACTACGAGAAGGTGTGCCATCGGCGATTAGCCCTTCCCCATCGGACGAAGATCCGCTCGGCTCGGCGCGAGTGGCATCGAAACGGTTTGGGTGCGTTTAGAAATCGGAAGTTCCACGATGAATTCAGCCCCTTCTTTCTTGTCGGTCGCTAGCCGTACGCGGCCGCGGTGTGCCTGCATAATCTGATACACGATGGCGAGCCCCAGCCCCGTACCGCCGGTGAAACCGGATTGGAACGGCTCGAAGATCCGCGACACTTCGCGCGAATCGATTCCTACTCCGGTGTCGCCGATCGCCACCCGCAGCCACGTGTCATCCGCTTCGACGCCTACGGACAGCGTGCCGCCCTTGGGCATGGCCCGCAGAGCGTTGTTGCACAAGTTCCAAAGGACTTGCTTCAATGCGTCGCGATCCGCGCGCGCCCGCATATGGTGCACGGCGAAATTCCGTTCGACGCGGTACTTCCCCTGGGCGATCGCGTCGCGCTCGATCAAGAGCAGGGTTTCCTCGATCAGCGCCACCACGTCGCAATCGCCGAACGCATAAGTCTTCTCGCGCGAGTAATTCAAAAAATCCGAAATGATCTGGTTCAACCGTTGCGACTCGCGGCTGACGATGTGGACCAGCTTTTTGTCGTCCTCATCGAGCGGCGCAAAACGCGCAAGCTCTTTCAGCGCTCCCGTCATCGCCGTCAGAGGTTGGCGAATTTCATGCGCGATCGCAGCGGAAAGCCGTCCCAGCGCCGCCATCCGTTCCTTGGTCTGCACCTCGCGCTCGAGGCGCTTCAACTCCGTCAAATCTTGAAAGTTGTAAACGAAGCCGGAATCCGAGCTTCCTGCCGTGCGCAGCCGCGAAATCGAAAGCCCCAGATACCGCGTTGAGCCCGTCGAACCTTTGAACTCGACTTCCTTTCGCGAAGCGACCGGCGTTCCCTGTTCGTCCGTCTCAACCGGCCAGAATCCCGGAAACACTTTGTCGATCCGCTCGCCGCGCAACAATCCAAATCCCGCCCCTGCGATTTCCGCCCCCGCGCGATTCAGCACTAGAATCCGGCCTTCGGCATCCGTGGTAAGCAAACCGCCGCGCATCGATTCGATAATGTCCTGATTGAATGCTTGCAGATCCTGCAGTTCCTGGCTCTTCGCCTGAAGCTCCACACCCTTCTTACTCAGTGTTTGCGAGAGCAAGCTTCCCAAATACGCCACCGCAAAAAACGCGAAGCAGTTGCTCGCGAGCCACGAATCCAGGGTCGCCAGCATCGGCACGGTGTTGCCGGTCCGCGGAATGAATCCGTAGAAGGTCAACCCGAGCATCCCGCACATCAAGCTGAAGCTCAGCGCGGCGACCAGAAACACGATCCGGCGAGTGAAGACGATACTCGCCATCAAAATCATCAACAGGTACAGCGAAATGAAGTAGCTGTCCTGCGAACCGGTCGCGTACACCACGCCCGTAACCATCATCAGATCGCATGCAAGCTGCAGAGGCGCGTGCCACCGCGCACCCGGAATCCACTTTTGCAGAATGACGTAGACGACGGCCAGCGTGTACCACAGAGCGATCAACGGGACGAACGATCGCACCGGAATCGGCGTAGAGCCTACTTGCCGAGCTGCAATGACGATTCCAACCAGGAACGTGATAGCGAGAAAACGGACCCGTCCGAGCCACGGAAGCCACTCTTCAGCACTGGGTGTGAAAATCATTGCAGGTCTCTTGCGCCCTCGCGACGCGCGGCTTCACGGCGGCCGCTTCGCCGGAGTGACACAGCCGTTCCAGCCGGCGGCCGCAAGCGTCTCTCACGAAGCGCTTGCCGTCAGGCCGCCGGTCCGGTCCGGATTAGTGGCTGCTGGCGAGCTTGCCGATCAACGAGAACAGCGGCAGATACATCGAAATAACGATGCCGCCGACGACCACGCCGAGCACCACGATCATGATCGGTTCCATCGCCGTCAGAAGGTCTTTCACCGCCGCGTCCACTTCGTCTTCGTAAAAGTCCGCGATCTTCTGCAGCATGGCGTCCATCGCGCCGGTCTGTTCACCGACGCCGATCATCTGCGTCACCATGCCTGGAAAGACTTCGGTTTCCTTCAGCGGATCGACCAGCGAACGTCCGGCTTCCACCGCTTTTCGTGTTTGCGTGATGGCTTTTTCGACGACGGCGTTACCCGATGTGCGCGCCGTGATATCGAGGCCTTCCAGAATGGGCACACCGGAGGAGATCAGCGTTCCCAGCGTGCGCGTGAAGCGGGCCACTGCGATCTTGCGCAACAGAGTGCCGACCAGGGGAATTTTCAAAATCAAGGTGTCGCCGACCATGCGGCCCTGCGGCGTCGCATAATAGGCGCGCGCGGCAAAGCAGATTCCGACGAAAACCGCCGCGATCATCAACCCGTAGATGCTGCCGATGAAGTTGCTGAGGCCGATGACGATACGCGTCGGAAGCGGCAGGTCAACGCCGAGGCCGGCAAACAACTCGGTAAAAATGGGCACTACCTTCCACAGCAACAGGATAATCACGGCGCCAGCGATGCCCAGCACAGCAATGGGGTAAATCGCCGCCGACTGCACCGCGCGCTTGAGCTTTACGTTCTTTTCGATGTAGCCCGACAAGCGCTGCAGAATCGTGTCGAGAATACCGCCCGTCTCGCCCGCTTCCACCATGTTGTAGTAGAGCGTGTCGAACACCTTGTCGTATTGACGCATCGAAGCCGACAGCGTCGCGCCGCCCTCGACCGAGCTACGCACGCCGGTCAGAACCTTCTTGAACGCCTGGTTGTCCTGCTGGCCGCCAAGAATCTCCAGGCACTGCACCAGGGGCAAGCCGGCGTCGATCATCACGGAAAACTGGCGCGTGAAGATCGCGATTTCCTTGTCCTTGACCTTGTTGCCGCCGAAGGACGGAATGTTGAATTCCTTGCCCTTCTCGGAGACTTTGCTGACGCTGATGTTTTCCTTCTTCAGCGTCGCCTGGAGCTCCGCTTTGTTCGTGGCGGTGCGCTCGCCCGTCACGTTCGTCCCCATTTTGTTGGTGCCCTTGTACGTGAATACCGGCATGACTCGATACCTCCTCTATCCCTCTAATCCGTTATCGGCGAACCGGCGCTTTGCCCGCCGTGCCCGACGCCGTGGTAGAAACCCCGCGATTGATCAAATCCTGCAACTCGTCCGCATTCGAAGACCGCGCCAGCGCCACGTCGAGCGAAATCAACTTCTGGAAGTACGCGTTCGCGAGGCCCTGGTTGAATGTCTGCATGCCGGTAGTGCCCGTTCCTGTCTGCATCGCCGAGTAAATCTGGTGAATTTTGTCTTCGCGAATCAGGTTGCGGATCGCGGCCGTCGGAATCAGGATTTCCATGATCATCGCGCGGCCGCGTCCATCAATCTTCGGCAGCAGCGATTGGCAAAGAATTCCTTCCAGCACCATCGAAAGCTGCGCTCGCACCTGCGGCTGCTGGTGAGCTGGGAACACGTCGACGATACGGTTGATCGTCGACGACGCCGAGTTGGTGTGCAGGGTGGCGAAGGTCAAGTGGCCCGTTTCCGCGATGCGCAGCGCCGATTCAATCGTCTCCAGGTCGCGCATTTCGCCGATGAGCACCACGTCGGGATCTTCACGAAGCGCGGCGCGGAGCGAGTTTGAAAACGAGTGCGTGTCCGAATGGACTTCGCGTTGATTCACCAGGCACTTCTTGTGGTTGTGCAGGAACTCGATCGGGTCTTCGATCGTGATCATGTGCTCTTCGTGCTCGTTGTTGATCTTGTCGAGCATCGCAGCAAGTGTCGTCGACTTGCCCGAACCGGTCGGTCCCGTCACCAGGACCAAGCCGCGAGGCTTGTCGCACAGGCCCCTTACCACTGCCGGCAGCGCCAGCTGGTCGAAGCTCTTGATTTCCCAAGGAATGGTACGGAAGACGGCCGCCACTGCGCCGCGCTGGTGAAAGATGTTGCCGCGGAAGCGCGCCAAGCTCTTCAACCCGAACGAAAAGTCCAGCTCCAGGGTTTCTTCCAGACGGTGCTTCTGCACGTCGGTCAACACGCTGTAGGCGAGCGCCTTCGTGTCCGCCGCCGTCAACGGAGGCATATCCAGCGGACGCAGCTTTCCATGCACGCGGATGCGCGGCGCCGTGTTGGTCGAAAGGTGCAAGTCGCTGCCGCCCATTTCGATCATCTTCTTGAGTAATTCGCTAAGCGTGATGCCTGCCATCTGTTCCTCCAAAATCCTCGACTAAAGAACCGTTTCGCGCACGACTTCTTCAAGCGTGGTGATGCCTGCCGCCGCTTTGATCAACCCGCTGCGGCGCAGCGTGATCATGCCGCCTTCGAGCGCCTTCTTCTTCAATTCCAATGCCGACGCGCCTACCAGGATCAGTTCGCGCAGCTCGTCGTTGATCTCCATCACTTCGTAAAGACCGGCGCGGCCCTTGTAACCCGAGTTGTTGCACGTCGCGCAGCCGCGGCCGTGGGACACCACCGTCGTCTGCGCTTCAGTTTCCGAGTAGCCCGCCTCCACCAATGCTTGCGGCAGGAGCTGCATCGGCTCCTTGCAGCCAACGCAGATGCGGCGCACCAGGCGCTGGGCACAGATCAGGTTGACCGACGTCGCCACCAGGAATGGCTCAATACCCATGTTCATCAAGCGGCTGATCGTCGACGGCGCGTCGTTCGTATGCAGCGTCGAGAGCACCAAGTGGCCCGTGAGTGCGGCTTTCACCGCGATTTCCGCCGTTTCAAAGTCGCGGATTTCGCCGACCAGAATGATGTTCGGGTCTTGCCGCAGGAAGGCGCGCAGAGCGGATGCAAAGTTCAATCCAATCTGCTCTTTCATCTGAACCTGGTTGATTCCAGGCAGTTGAAATTCGACCGGATCTTCGGCCGTCATGATGTTCGTCTCGGTAGTATTCAGCTTCGCCACCGACGAATACAAAGTGTTCGTCTTGCCCGATCCCGTCGGCCCTGTGACCAGCACCATTCCGTAGGGTTTCAAAATTTGCCGCTCGAATTTGACCAGCGATTCCGACTCGAAGCCCAGCTTGGTCATGTCGAGGCGGAGGTTTTCTTTGTCCAACAACCGCATGACGATCTTTTCGCCAAACAGTGTTGGAACCGTCGAGACGCGGAAGTCGAGCTCTTTCTTCTTCCCGTCCTTCAGGTACTTGATCATGATGCGGCCGTCTTGCGGCAGCCGCTTTTCGCTGATGTCCAACTTGGACATGATCTTCACGCGGCTGGTGATCGCATCCTTCAGCTTCAGCGGCGGCGCCATCACGTTCTGCAACACGCCGTCAATGCGGAACCGCACGCGCAATTCTTTTTCGTAAGGTTCGACGTGAATGTCGCTCGCGCCGCGCTTCACCGCGTCTGTCAGGATCAGGTTGACGAGCTTGATGATCGGCGCCTCTTCGGCTGCCTTCTCCAGCGTCGCCAGGTCCATCTCCGATTCTTCGGCGGAGAGTTCAACCGATCCTTCGTCGCCCGCAAGGTCCTTCATCACCTTGTCGAGCTCTTCCACGCTTTCCACGTCGCCGTAGAACTTGTGAATCGCTTCGCTGATCGCCGTCTCGGACGCGACTACCGGCTCCACGTTGAAGCCGGTCATGAACTTGATGTCGTCCATCGCGAACACGTTCGTCGGATCGGTCATCGCGATCGTCAGCGTCGAACCGACGCGCGACAGCGGAACGATTTGGTAGCGGATCGCGGTTTCCTGCGGGACCAGCTTGATCACCGCGGGATCGACTTCGTAGAACTTCAAATTGATGGAGGGTACGCCGTATTGCCGCGACAACACCGCCGTGATGTCGTCGTCACTCACCAGACCCAGCTTCACCAGACACGTGCCCAGCCGGCCGCCCGTCTTCTTCTGGTGCTCGAGCGCCTGCTTGAGCTGATCCGCAGAGATCAGGCTGTCTTTGACTAGAATTTCGCCAAGCCGTGAAGACATGGGTGTCCGTGAGCGGCTAGATTTCCGCCCGATGTCGAAGCGTAGCATGCAGCCCCGTTGCGCATCGGAGCCGCCTCAACACCTCGTGGTGAATCTGCTAACACTCGATTGGCCGCATAGGAACCTGTTCAGCAGAACAGGCTTTTGGGGACCCCTGTACGGCCGTACAGGTGTTTCACTTTGAACGACTTACGTACTACCGACGATTCTCTCGCATGGTCCATTTTTGCCGCGATTTCCAACCGATTTTCGATCTCGTTTTTCGCCCGGATTCCGGCGCGCTCTTGCCCCTCGCAAGACTTCGTCGTAGCGCCCCGCCCGGACCTTCTGCTACGATAAATTTCGCTCAACGGGCGGTTAGCTCAGCGGTTAGAGCGTCCCGCTTACACCGGGAAGGTCCGGGGTTCAAATCCCTGACCGCCCACCAAAACCCTCTCGTTTTCATCAGCATGCAGACGCACCGAATCCGGAGATTTTGTTTCGGATTCGGATGTAGCGGAAATTGTAGCGGGCGAAAATGGCGATTGATGACCCGATTAGTGCGGTTGAAAAGCAATTAGAACTTGAGACCCTCTCTTCCGACCCCATCTTAGCGAAGATTGCAGAACTGGCAGCGACTTTGCCGCTGCCCCCACCTATCGGCCAAGCTGCGCGGAAAATACTTGGCCGCTTAGCCGCCGACCGCATCGAGAAAATCGAATTAACCCTCGCGGTAATAAAAGACGAACTGCGGCGACATCAACGCGAACTCCTGAATCTCGCGGCAGACACAGACAGAACTGCGGAGTGGTTCGCGTTGGTACAAGACGGGCTCAAAAAAGCGGAAGAAACTCGCGCGAAGAGTCGCGTAACGCGGATTGGCAGGATCCTAGCGAAATCTCTGACAGCCACGCCGCGTCCATCTGCCGATGACGTAGAAGAAATGATGCGGTGCGCCACTCAACTCTCGGATCGCGAAGTTGAACTGCTGGGTGAGTTGGTCAGCTTCGAAGGTGAGGTGGTCAAACAAATGGGACGCATCGCACGCTACGACGCGTGGCAGCGTTGGCC